>NZ_JBLIWA010000050.1:0-50127 GCF_047525675.1 Streptomyces sp. 796.1
CCGCGGCCCAGCCCGGCGCGCCCGTCGGGCAGCCGGCGCCCGGGACGCCGGGCGCCGCCGGGCCGGGCGACTGGGCGCAGCGGGTCCACGACCTGGCCCAGCCGTCGGCCGCCGGCCCGCCGCCGGCCGGGATCGACGACCTGATCCCGTGGAAGCCGCCGGTGGACAACCCGTTCCTCAGCGCGGCGCAGGCCGAGGGCCGGCCGGCGGGGCTCGGCAGGCGGCTGGCCGCCCGGCTGATCGACACGGTGGTCCTCGGCGGGCTCGTCGGCGCGGTCGCCTTCCCGCTGTGGACCAAGGCGAAGGACCATGTCGACGAGAAGGTGGAGGCCGCCAAGCAGACCGGCGAGACCGTCACCGTCTACCTCCTGGACGGCACCACCGGCCTCTACCTGGGCCTGGTGGTGGCGGCCCTGCTGCTGCTCGGCGTGGTCTACGAGGCGCTGCCCACCGCCCGGTGGGGCCGCACCCTGGGCAAGCTCCTGTGCGGCGTACGCGTCCTGGACATCGAGGACCACGACCACCCGACCTTCCTCGCCGCGCTGCGCCGCTGGCTGGTGTACGGCCTGCTGGGACTGCTGGTGATCGGCGTGGTCAACGTGGTGTGGTGCCTCTTCGACCGTCCCTGGCGGCAGTGCTGGCACGACAAGGCGGCCCGTACGTTCGTGGCCTCGAAGCCGGGGTGACCGGGCGGTAGCGGCGCCGGCGGCCTCCGGTGGACGCCGGCACGGCTACCGCCAGGTCACCCGAACGGCGCCCGCCGGATGCGGCGGGGCGGGCCGCGGGTTCGACTCGGGCCATGAGCACCGACCAGCCACCGCCCGGCTCCGGCGAGCCCCCGCGCGAAGATCCGCTGCGCAAACCGCCGCAGCAGCCCCCGTCCGAGGGGCACCCCGGCACCGGACCACCGACCGGCGGCGGCCCGTACAACGGCTCGCCGGGCAGCGGCTCCCCGTACGGCGGCCCGCCCGGCGGCGCCCCCGGCGGTCCGTACGGCGACCAGCCCGGCGGCGGCTTCGGCGGGGGAGGCTTCGGTGGGCAGCCGCCGTACGGGGGCGACCCGTACGGCGGTGATCCCTACGGTGGCGCGGCCGATCCGCTCGCCGGGATGCCGCCGCTCGGCGGGCTCGGGCGGCGGCTGGTGGCGCGGATCGTGGACGCGCTCATCGTGGCGATCCCGGTCAGCGTGATCATGCTGCTGTCGTTCGGCGGCTACGACCCGACCGACCCGGACGACACGGCCAAGTCGTCGGCGACCTCGGTCGTCTTCGCCCTCATCTACTTCGTCTACGAGGGGCTGATGCTGACCAGCCGCGGCCAGACGGTCGGCAAGAAGCTGATGAAGCTTCGGGTGGCGATGCTCAGCGACGGCGCGAACCCGGTCGGCCAGCCGGGCTGGTACCGGGCCGGCACCTACGCGCTGCCGCAGATCGTGCCGTGCTGCGGCTTCGTCTTCTGGTTGGTCAACGTGCTGTGGTGCACCTGGGACCGGCCCTACCGGCAGTGCCTGCACGACAAGGCGGGCAAGACCGTGGTCGTCTCGACCGAGTAGCGCCCGCTGCTGCCTGTCCGTCAACAGCCACCCGTCGCCCGGCACCCGCCCGCCCCGCCCCGTCGCGCGCCTGCGTGCCGGTACCGGCACCCGGAGTGATATCGGACGGTTCGTCCGGCGGCGTAGATTTCCGATGGGTAACGACCTCATGGGTATTGCCGGGCCCGATCTGGGCGCCCGCCGCGCGCGCTGATGTAATCGGGGGCATGAGCGCCAACCAGCCGCCGCCCCCGTACGGGGCACCGCACTCTCCGTACCCCATGACGCAGCCCCCCGGCATCCCGGCCGGGATGGCTCCGCTGGCCACCGCAGGCCAGCGGTTCTTGGCCCGGCTGTTGGACACGCTGATCCTCGGCGTCATCTGGACGCTCGCGCTCACGGCCACCGGTGCGCTGAAGTCCGCGATGGACGACCCGAAGGACCCGGACGTCGCCAAGTCGGCCCTCAGCGCGGTCATCACCTTCATCGTCTACTTCGCGTACGAGGGGTTCATGCTCGCCCGCGACGGCCAGACGCTCGGCAAGAAGGCCGCCCGCATCCGGGTGGCGATGCTGGCCGACGGCGACGTCCCGGGCGCCAAGGGCTGGACCAGGGCCGCGGTGTACGCGCTGCCCGGCGTCGCCCAGCCGATCGCGATCGGGCCGCTGTTCTGGCTGCTCAACTCGTTGTGGCTGCTCTGGGACAAGCCCTTCCACCAGTGCCTGCACGACCGGGCGGCCAAGACGGTGGTCGTCGAGGCGCGCTGACCGCCGGGGTGGCCCGGCGACGGCCGAGCCCCAACCCGCACGCGCGGGACCCCGCCCCACACGGCAGAGGCCGGCCCGGGATCGCCCGGGCCGGCCGCTGCCGTGTGGGGATGCGGCAGCGATGGCGTGCGCTAGCTGCGCAGGGTGTGCTCGCCGGACCTGGGCTCGGGGCGGGGCAGCGGGAGCGGGGCGACCGGCGAGGGCCGGCCCGGCTCGTCCTCCGCCGTCGCCGTCGCGGTCCGGTGCATGGGCACGGTCATGGCCACGAGCAGGCCGACCGCGAGGCCGGCCACCGCGATGACCGCCACCCCGGGGCCCGAACGCACCTCGGAGAGCAGCAGCATGGCGAGGGTCGACAGGATGACGGCCACCGAACCGTAGCCGAACTGTGCCGGGGTCGGACGCGGCATGGGAGTAATCCGTCCTCAGGAAGACGACAGGGAAGCGCGGAGAACCGTGGGGGGCTTCGGGGGGTCTCGGAAGGACTGGGGGAGGGCCCGAAGGGCTCGGGCGAGGTCGGCGGAGCCCAGGAGAAACGCAGCGGACGCAGCCGAACGCAGCAGCACCCTACGGATCTCTGGGCAAGGCATCACGGAGTGGTAGCGGCAAAAATCCTACGGTCCTGGATGCCCCGGGGCGGCGCCCGGTAAGCGTGACTTGACGCACGGTGCCGGTGCGCAAGAGGCGCACGGAATCATTCACGCCATCAATACCCGTAGGGCGTGCGCCTGTTGACAGTTCCATAAGGCGCGTGCCGGTCACGCGGTGGGGTGCCGGGGCGCTGGGGTGCCGGCCGCAGCTCGGGGCTGGTCTCGGGGGCACGGCCACGCCCGCATCGCGCGTGCCCCGTGCCCGTACCCCGTACCCCGTGCCGTGCCCCGTACGACTCCCCTCCGTGGCGGCCGTTGTCGGGCTCGCCGGCCTGCCGCCGGTCCGGCGGGTCCCGAACGGGCCGTAACCCACGCAGCTTTCGCTTTCGCTGGCGTTCACCTTGCCGCGTGCGAAAAGCAGAAAAAGTACTCGGCTGGCGTGTTCAAGTCAAGATCTGTCTTTTCTTCATTCACTCCGGTCAAATAGCGACACTCATCTTGACTGGGGAGGCAGTGCACAGGTGAAGAGACAACGGAGGGCGATGAGACCCATCGCCATAGCCACGGTGATCGGCGCGCTCGGTGCGGGCGCGCTGACCGTGGGAGCGGCTCAGGCCAGTGACCGCAACGGCGCTCCTGGTACGGCGGCCGAGACGCAGGTGAACGACCCGGCGGCGCCGGCCAAGCGCGTCGACCACGATCTGGCGGGCCCGTTCAGCAAGCAGCAGGAAGCACAGCGCGAGGACGCGCTGCGGCAGGTCATCTCCGGCGAGGCCAAGGCCGAACGCCGCGGTGGCTCGCAGGTCGTCAAGCTCGGCCGGGGCAAGTACGTGGAGCTCGGCCGCGAGAAGACCGACAAGATCTTTACGATTCTGGTCGAGTTCGGCACCAAGGTGGACAACGAGTCCACCTACGACCCGGACGGCCCGGACGGCCCCAAGCCCCCCGTCAAGAAGTACGGCGGCGACCCGGGCCCCGCGCACAACGAGATAGCCAAGCCGGACCGCAAGAACGACAACAGCACGGCCTGGCAGTCGGATTACAACCGCAAGCACTTCGAGGACCTGTACTTCTCGACGGCGAAGAACAAGGAATCGCTGAAGAAGTACTACGAGAGGCAGTCCTCGGGCCGCTACTCGGTCGAGGGCGAGGTCTCCGACTGGGTCAAGGTCGACTACAACGAGGCCCGCTACGGCTCCAACTACTGCGGCAGCAGCAACTGTTCCAACGCCTGGGACCTGATCCGCGACGGCGTGACCCGGTGGGCCGAGGACCAGAAGGCGGCCGGCCGCACCGACGCCCAGATCAAGGCGGACCTGTCCAAGTACGACCAGTGGGACCGGTACGACTTCGACGGCGACGGCAACTTCAACGAGCCCGACGGCTACATCGACCACTTCCAGATCGTGCACGCCGGTGAGGACGAGTCGGCCGGCGGCGGCGTCCAGGGCACCGACGCGCTGTGGGCGCACCGCTGGTACGCGTACGGCACGGACAACGGCAAGACCGGCCCGGCGGACAACAAGGCCGGTGGCGCGCAGATCGGCAACTCCGGCATCTGGGTCGGCGACTACACGATGCAGCCGGAGAACGGCGGCCTCGGCGTCTTCGCCCACGAGTACGGGCACGACCTCGGCCTGCCGGACGAGTACGACACCACCAACCAGGGCGAATCCTCCGTCGCCTTCTGGTCGTTGATGTCGGCCGGCTCCTGGCTCGGCACCGGCAAGGACTCCATCGGTGACCTGCCCGGCGACATGAACGCCTGGGACAAGCTGAAGCTGGGCTGGCTCAACTACGCCCAGGCCAAGGCCGCCACGCGGTCCACCCACAAGCTGGGCGTCGCCGAGTACAACACCCGCGACAAGCAGGCGCTCGTGGTCGAGCTGCCCTCCAAGACCAGCACCACCAAGGTCGTCACGCCCGCCGCCGGCAGCAAGCAGTGGTGGAGCGGCATGGGCAACGACCTCAAGAACACGCTGTCGCGCCCGGTCGACCTGACGGGCAAGTCCAAGGCGTCCCTCGACCTCCAGGGCTGGTGGGACATCGAGGAGAACTACGACTACCTGTACGCCGAGGTCTCCACGGACGGCACCAACTGGACGCCCGTGGACGGCACCGCCGACGGCAAGCAGATCCCGCGCGACGGCGGCGACAAGCCGGCGCTGACCGGCGTCTCGAAGACGTACAAGAAGCTCTCCTTCTCGCTGGACGCCTACGCGGGCAAGAAGATCGACGTGCGCTTCCGCTACCAGACCGACGGCGGCGCCGCCCAACTCGGCTTCACGGCCGACGAGATCAGCGTCACCGCCGACGGCAAGCCGCTCTTCACGGACGGCGCCGAGGGCGACGACAACGGCTGGACGAGCAAGGGCTTCTCGCGCATCGGTGACTCGCTCACCAAGGAGTACCCGCAGTACTACATCGCGGAGAACCGCCAGTACGTCAGCTACGACAAGACCCTCAAGGTCGGCCCGTACAACTTCGGTTGGGCCACCTCGCGCCCGGGCTGGGTCGAGCACTACCCGTACCAGAACGGCCTGTTGATCTGGCTGTGGGACACCTCGCAGCCCGACAACAACGTGAGCGTGCACCCGGGCAAGGGCCAGATCCTGCCGATCGACGCCCACGCCAAGCCCGAGAAGTGGGCGGACGGCACCCTGATGCGCAACCGCTTCCAGGCGTACGACTCCACCTTCAGTCACTTCCGCACCGACGGCTACACCCTCCACAAGGACGGGAAGGCCGCGAAGGTCAAGTCGAAGCGCGGCGTGCCGGTCTTCGACGACCGCAAGGGCACCTACTGGTACGACACCAACCCGACCGGTGGCGTTCAGGTTCCTGACACCAACACCCGGATCAGCATCCTGCACGAGGCCTGGGACGGCTCGACGATGATCGTCCACGTCGGCCCCTCCGGCAAGAAGTGACATAGTCGCAGGTCAGAGCGGTATCGGCCGTCGCCCCTAGCGGGCGGCGGCCGATTCGCGTTTAGATGCCCCTACGAGTTTTCTTGCTGACACGACGTCTCAGGGGGCGATCGAGAGCATGGCAGGCGGTGGATTCACCAAGCTTCCGGGCGGCGATGTGGTCGTGGCGGTCTCGCTGCCCAGCCCGTTCGGCCAGGCGCCGGGCGCGGGGTCGGGCGGCACGCTGCGTCACGGAGCCGGCACACCGGGCGGCGGGGGTGGCGGCCGTCCCCTCGGGGTCGGTGTGGCCTCTGGGGGGCCTGTGGCGGCTGGGACAGAAAGCGCATTCATGCGCACCGGAGCGCTGAGCGGGGCCGCGGCGATGGGCCCGCGGGTGCGCATCCTGGTGCACGCGGCCAACCGGCAGCGCGCCCTGACCCGGCTCAGGAACCTGGGGCTGCGCGCCGTCTACCTGCGCGGCAACGCCGAACCCCCGACGCCGGACGAGGTCACGGCCGTCCTGCACCACCCCGACGGGCTGGTCTGGCGCGCCGCCCCGGACGACGACACCGAGTCCTGGCACCCCATCCGGGCCCTGCTGCGCACGGCCCTGCGCTCCCCGGCGGCCCCGGCCTGACCCGTACGCCATCGGGGCCGCAGCGGGGCCGGCGTGGGAGCGATCCCATGACGCGCTGGCCCGGGACCGGCACGGGCCGTGGTCGCCGGGGCTGCCGGGCGGGGGCCGGCGGGCGGATGGTGCTGGGCGGATGGTCCCGGCGTCAGGCCGAGCGGAGCACCGGGGTGCCGGTCAGGCGGATCGAGGCCGCCCGCATCTCCTTCAGGGCCCGCTCGGTGGTGTGCTCGGCGACGCCGGCGGTCAGGTCGAGCAGGACGTGCGTCTCCAGGCCGGCGCGCCGGGCGTCGATGGCCGTGGCCCGGACGCAGTGGTCGGTGGCGATGCCCACCAGGTCCACCTCGGTGACCTGGCGCTCGGCCAGCCAGCGGGCCAGCGGCGTGCCGTTCTCGTCGGCGCCCTCGAAGCCGCTGTACGCCGCCGAGTGGGCGCCCTTGTCGAAGACCGTGTCCAGCGAACCGGCCGCGACCGCCGGCGCGAAGTTCGGGTGGAAGCCGCTGCCCTCGGTGCCGGCCAGGCAGTGCACCGGCCAGGAGTGCTCGAAGTCGGGCTGGTCGGAGAAGTGGTCGCCGGGGTCTATGTGGTAGTCGCGGGTGGCGACGATGTGCCGGTAGCCGGGACCTGCCTCGCCGATCAGGTCCGTGATGGCGGCGGCGACGTCGGCGCCGCCCTGGACGGCGAGGCTGCCGCCTTCGCAGAAGTCGTTCTGTACATCGATGACGATCAGTGCCCGGTACATGGCGCGTGCCTTCCGGAGGGGGACGGGGAGGAAACAGTGTGCACGTCGGTCCGGTGTCGGCGAGGGAGGACGCCGGGCGCGTCGCACGGGAGTACGGGTGCCGTGAGGCGGTCGGTGGGCGCGCCCCTGGTCTTCCCGGGTGCACCGCTCGTCACACGTGGGCGCGGCGCCCGTCCTCCGCACGAGCGGTTGTTCGCATAGCGGATACGGGGCCCGGCCAGCGGTATGGCACCTCCGGGGCCTCCGGCGCACAAGCCGGCGCTCGCGCCCCGTACCGCCCCCTGGCCGCCCCGTACGCGTGCCGCCCCAGGCGCACCCCCCGCCGCACCGTGCCAAGGCCCCGCGCGCGCGTCACGCGCGCATGGGGCCCCACGGGGCCTGGTGCGAGCCGTACGCGGGTTCCGCGCGGGGCCGCGCGCGAGGGCCGTGTGCACGACCCAAGCGCGGCCTCGCGCGGACCTCGCGCGGACCTCACGCGCGCCTCGCACGGCCCCTACACGTGCTCCGTCGGCAGCACCGGCTCGCCGCGCGAGAGCTGCGTCGCGGACAGCGGCAGGCCGGCGCGGGCCTCGATGTGCCGGTCGCGCACCGCGTCCAGCGGCTCGCGGCCGACGACCTCGCCGCCGCGGACCAGCTCCACCTGGAGCTGCCGGTCGGCGAGCTCCGGCGGCACCGGGCCCGAGCCGACCACCTCGGCCTCGGCCACGCCGTCGGCGTCCAGCCGGCGCGCGGCCCACTTGCGCCCGCCGATGGACGTCTTGCCGCCCATCGACTTCTTCGCGACCGGCACCAGCGGCGCCGCCGGGTCGTCCGAGCCGGCGCGGGCGACCAGCTTGTACACCATCGAACACGTGGGGTGGCCGCTGCCGGTGACCAACTGGGTGCCCACCCCGTACGCGTCCACCGGCGCCGCGGCCAGCGAGGCGATCGCGTACTCGTCCAGGTCGCTGGTCACCACGATCTTGGTCGCCGTCGCGCCCAGGTCGTCGAGCTGCTGGCGCACCCGGTGCGCGAGCAGCAGCAGGTCCCCGGAGTCGATCCGGACGGCGCCGAGGTCCGGGCCGGCGATCTCCACCGCGGTGCGCACCGCCTCGGCCACGTCGAAGGTGTCCACCAGCAGCGTGGTGCCGCTGCCCAGCGCGGCGACCTGCGCCGTGAACGCGTCCCGCTCGGTGTCGTGCAGCAGCGTGAAGGCGTGCGCGCTGGTGCCCACCGTCGGGATGTTGTAGCGGAACCCGGCGGCCAGGTCCGAGGTGGTCGAGAAGCCGCCGACGTACGCGGCGCGGGCCGCGGCGACCGCCGAGAGCTCGTGGGTGCGCCGGGCGCCCATCTCGATCAGCGGCCGGCCGCCGGCGGCGACGGCCATCCGGGAGGCGGCTGCGGCCACCGCCGAGTCGTGGTTGAGGATCGACAGGATCACCGTCTCCAACAGCACCGCCTCGCCGAAGCTGCCCTCGACGCGCATCACCGGCGAACCGGGGAAGTACACCTCGCCCTCGGGGTAGCCGTGGATGTCGCCGGAGAAGCGGTAGTCGGCCAGCCAGTCCAGCGTGGTGTCGTCCACGATCCGCTGGTCGGCGAGGAAGCCGAGGACGTCGCTGTCGAAGCGGAAGTTCTCCACGGCGTCCAGCACCCGCCCGGTGCCCGCGAGCACCCCGTACCTGCGGCCCTCGGGCAGCCGTCGGGTGAAGACCTCGAAGACCGAGCGGCGGCCCGCGGTGCCGCCGCGCAGCGCCGCCTGCAACATGGTGAACTCGTACCGGTCGGTGAAGAGCGCGGTCGACGGCACGGCGACCGGCAGCCCGAGGTCCGCGGCGTTCGGGGCGGTCGTGGCACGCCCCGCCGCGGGGGCGTCGTCGGTGTTCACGTCTTGGCCGGTGTTTCCGGCGGTCACGGCATTCCCAGCGTTCACGGGGGCGTACCTCGCATCTCGGTGGAGCGGTTGGCAGGGATGCTACCCCCGTTATTCGTCAGAGTGACGATTTCTAGGGCCGTTTGTGCGCCAGGCCACGCCGGGTGGCAGCATGGGGCAGGTGAGCGCCCAACCCCGTCCACCCGTCGCCGTACGCACCGTGCCGCATCCGGTGCTCAGCGTGGCCCCCACCGAGATCGAACGCCCCGAGCTGAGCGACGCACCGGTCGAGGTCCCCGAGCCGGACGTGCCGTGGGTGACCGTGGTCCACAACGACCCGGTGAACCTCATGAGTTACGTGACGTACGTCTTCCAGAGCTATTTCGGTTACCCCAAGGACAAGGCGCATCGGTTGATGTTGGACGTGCACCACAAGGGGCGGGCGATCGTCTCCAGCGGCAGTCGCGAGGAGATGGAGCGCGACGTGCAGGCCATGCACGGGTACGGCCTGTGGGCGACCCTCCAGCAGGACCGCTGATGGCCGGGCACTTCGAGGCGCTGCCCGGCGGCGGCGCGGCCGTGGCGCTGGACGAGGTCGAGGTCTCCATCCTGCGCAGCCTCGCCGTCCAGTTGCTCGAACTGATCGGGCCCGGCGAGGCCGCCGCCGACGAGGACCCGCTGGCCGCGCTCTTCGCCGAGGGGCCCAGCACCCCGCCGACCGATCCGGCGCTCGCCCGGCTCTTCCCCGACGCCTACGGCGGCCCCGGCGCGGTCGCCGACGAGCCGACGCGGGCCGCCGCCGCCGAGTTCCGCCGCTTCACGGAGAACGACCTGCGGGCCCGCAAGCGCGAGGACGCGCTGGCGATGGTGCGGAGCCTGGACGGGCTCGGCGCCGACGCCGCGGAAGGCGCCGTCCTTGAGCTGAATCCGGCCACCTCCCGGCAGTGGCTCGGCGCCCTGAACGACCTGCGGCTCGCGATCGGGGCCCGGCTTGAGGTCTCCGACGACGATGACGGTACGGGCGAGCTCTACCACCTGCCGGACTCCGACCCGCGCAAGCCGATGGTGATGGCGTACCTGTGGCTGGGCGGCATGCAGGAGTCGCTCATCGACACGCTGATGGCCTAGCGCGGCACCGGACGGCCGGCGGGGCGGGGGCCTTGAGCGGTCCCCGCCCCGCCGTGCGCCGCCCCCGCCCGCTGTTCCCCGCTCCCCGTACCCCGTCCGCCGCGCACCGCGCCCCGACGCCCGTACGGCCCCCGGCCCGGCCCGGGTCGCCCGGTCGCCGCACCCGACAGTGGCCCCGGCCCGTACGCGCCCCGCAGGGGCCAGCAGCCGGATTGCGGGGACGAATTCGCCCACTCCCGCGTTGTGCGGTCGAGTGCGCCTTTCGCCCGGTCGTCCCCGGGCCTCCCGTGAATGCGTTCCACGACTCCCGTGGAGCCGCTCCATTTGGCGGAATTATTGCCTCCAGCGCCGGATGTGGAGTGGCCGAAAGCGAGGGCCGGACCAAAGCGGCCGGCACTCCGGCCGATTCCCGGCTTGACCTTCACTGTCGGAAGGAAAGCTTCCGGCGGTGCGACGGCTTAGTCGTGACCGCTGTTCGAATCGGGAAGTTCGGCGTACGGGAGTCAGCCCGGCGAGCTGGGCGGCGGGTATGTCGGGATACGGCGGGATTTGCTGTTCGCTCAACGAAGGCTCAAATCCGCATAACGATCCCATTACCGCGCCGGTGGGTATCGAACACTGTCCTGCTTTTTGTCCTACTTTTCTCGTGACGCGAGTCGCACACGTATCTACTGATCAGGTCGTGGCTCATGGTAAATCTTCACGACCTGCCGTCCGCGACGCCACCCCTGTCGCGGCGGGAGCGCTGTGCCGGCCGACCGTCGGCGTGCAGGACTCCATCCGGGGGGATCGGGACCCGATCCGGACGATCCGGGTCGGTATGGAGAAAGGCGCACCACCTATGACCTCAGCGCAGGTCGACACGCGGAACGATGACGGTAGCGAGACCGCTGGGGTCACGGCCGACGAGGGTTACCAACGTGGTCTAGGGGCCCGGCAGATCCAAATGATCGCCATTGGTGGCGCCATCGGCACGGGGCTCTTCCTCGGCGCCGGAAAGGCCATCACCAAGGCGGGCCCCAGTCTGATACTGGCCTACGCCATCGCCGGCGTGGTCATCTTCTTCATCATGCGCGCACTGGGCGAACTCCTCATGTACCGCCCAGTGTCAGGAAGTTTCTCCGAGTACGCCCGAGAATTCCTCGGCCCGTATTTCGGGTTCGTCACCGGCTGGACCTACTGGATCTTCTGGGTCGTCACCGGCATGACGGAAGTCACCGCCGCAGCCAAGTACGTGCAGTACTGGCAGGAGGACATCCCGCAATGGGTGTCAGCCCTGGCCTTCACCATAGTGCTGTTCGGCGCCAACCTGATCTCCGTCAAGCTCTTCGGCGAGCTGGAGTTCTGGTTCTCCATGATCAAGGTCACCGCCATTCTCGGCATGATCCTGATCGGCTTCGGCGTCATCACCATAGGTTTCTCCGACGCCGGTGACACCGCCTCGTTCAGCCATCTCTGGTCGGACGGCGGCTTCTTCCCCAAGGGCATCGACGGCACGTTGATGACCCTTCAGATCGTGATGTTCGCCTTCTTGGCCGTCGAACTCGTCGGCGTCACGGCGGGCGAATCGGTCAACCCGCGGAAGACCCTGCCACGCGCGATCAACACGGTGCCGTGGCGCATCGCCGTCTTCTACCTCGGCGCCCTCATCATCATTCTCTCGGTGGTGAGCTGGACCGAATTCGTCCCGGACACCAGTCCGTTCGTGGCGGCCTTCGCCAAGATCGGACTGCCCGCCGGCGCGGGCATCGTGAACTTCGTGGTGCTCACCGCCGCGCTCTCCTCCTGTAACTCCGGCATGTACTCCACCGGCCGGATGCTGCGCGACCTGTCCCTGAACGGCCAGGGCCCGAAGTACTTCACCAAGCTCACCAAGAACGGCCTGCCGCTCTACGGCACCAGCGTCTCCGCCGCGCTGATGATGGTCGGCGTCTGGATCAACTACGAATGGCCGTCCAAGGCGTTCGACTACGTGGTCTCCTTCGCCACCATCTCCGGCATGTGGGCCTGGATCATGATCCTGATGTCCCAGCTCAAGTACCGGGCCAAGGCCAACCGGGGCGAACTGCCGCAGTCCGAGTTCCGGGCCCCCGGCGCCCCGTACACCAGCGTCTTCGCGCTCTGCTTCCTCTTCATGGTCATCGTGCTGATGGGCTTCGACGAGGACTCCCGGGTCTCGCTGTACGCGGCGCCGATCTGGGCCATCATCCTCACCGTCGGCTACTACGTGATCAAGCTGCGCAACCCGGAGGCGCTCGCGCGCAAGGACTACTCGATGGCCGCGGCCACGGCCGACTGGGGCGATGACGAGCCGGCCGCGCAGGCCACCGCGACGTCCGCGTCGACCGGGAAGGCCGCGGGCAAGTCGGCCGACGGCGGGACCGACGCCGCCGCGGACCCGGCGGCCACCGAGCCGACCGGCTCCACCGGCGACGGCCCCGCGGCTGACGGCGGCTCCGCGGCTGACGGCGGCGCGTCGAGCAGCAGCGGCTGACCGCACGCACACGCAGGTAGGCGCGTCAGACCGGGCCCGGCCCGTACCCCACAGCGGGTACGGGCCGGGCCCGGCGGCGCGTCCGCACCCGCCCCGCCCCGGTCCGCGCCGGCCCCGCACCCGCCCCGAGCGGGCCCGTACCACCGCCGGGACCGTCTCCTTATGCTGTCGCCATGCTGACCATCACCCAGGCCCTGCACGACCAGATCGTCGCCCACGCCCGCGCCGACCACCCCGACGAGGCATGCGGCGTGCTCGCCGGTCCGGAGGGCAGCGACCGTCCCGAGCGGTTCGTCCCGATGCTCAACGCGGCCCGCTCGCCCACGTTCTACGAGTTCGACTCGGGCGACCTGCTGCGGCTCTACCGCGACCTCGACGACCGCGACGAGGTCCCGGTGGTCATCTACCACTCGCACACCGCGACCGAGGCGTACCCCTCGCGCACCGACATCTCGTACGCGAACGAGCCGAACGCGCACTACGTCCTGGTCTCCACCGCCGACACCGACGACGCCGGGCCCTTCCAGTTCCGTTCGTTCCGCATCGTGGACGGTGTGGTCACAGAGGAAGAAGTACGGGTCGTCGAGGCGTACTGAGCGGGCCCCTGGGGGCTGCGGGGTGGGGCGCGGGACGGATCTCATCTCACATGGCGTGATGCAACGTTTCGCCATGCGAGACGGGCTATCCGATGCCCGAGCGGGAATCGATACGATGAGCGCATGGTTGTCCATGACGTGAACGCCGCGAACCGCCGGGGGGTGACCCGCGCGCAGCCAGTCGCAGCCCCGGGCCCGCTGCTCGTGGCGCGGTTGCACGTCGACCTGTGCCGCCTCGCCAGCGCCATCTGTCAGCCGCGCGCAGCCGCCTGATCCTCGCGGCCCGCTCGTCCGCACCCCCGCGCCGTACGTCCACGCGCAGCCGCGTGCCGTTCAGTCGACATCCCGCCCCCGCACTCCGACAGGAGCACCCCGCCATGGCCATCGAGGTCCGCATCCCGACCATCCTCCGCACCTACACCGAAGACCAGAAGAAGGTCGACGGCAGCGGAGCCACCATCAAGGAACTCTTCGCCGACCTCGAAACCCGGCACCCGGGCATCCTCGACCGCCTGGTGGACGGCGGTGAGCTGCGCCGCTTCGTCAACGTCTACCTCAACGACGAGGACGTGCGCTTCCTCGGCGGCATCGACACCGAGCTGACCGACGGCGACAGCGTCACCATCCTGCCCGCCGTCGCCGGCGGCGCACCGGACCCGACCGACGCCGCCTGATGCGGTACGACAGCCCGCTGGACGCCGTCGGCAACACGCCGCTGGTCCGGCTGCCCCGGCTCTCGCCGTCCGACCAGGTGCGGGTCTGGGCCAAGCTTGAGGACCGCAACCCGACCGGTTCGATCAAGGACCGCCCCGCGCTCCACATGATCGAACAGGCCGAGAAGAACGGCCTGTTGACCCCGGGGTGCACGATCCTGGAGCCCACGTCGGGCAACACCGGCATCGCGCTCGCCATGGCCGCCAAGCTCAAGGGCTACCGCATCGTCTGCGTCATGCCCGAGAACACCAGCGACGAGCGGCGCCAACTGCTGGCCATGTGGGGCGCGGAGATCATCTCCTCGCCGGCCGCCGGCGGCTCCAACACGGCCGTACGGGTCGCCAAGGAGCTCGCCGCCGAACACCCCGACTGGATCATGCTCTACCAGTACGGGAACCCGGACAACGCGGGCGCCCACTACACCACCACGGGCCCCGAGATCCTCGCCGACCTCCCCTCGATCACCCACTTCGTGGCGGGGCTCGGCACCACCGGCACCCTGATGGGCGCCGGCCGCTTCCTGCGCGAGCAGGTCCCCGGCATCCAGATCGTCGCCGCCGAACCGCGCTACGACGACCTGGTCTACGGGCTCCGCAACCTCGACGAGGGCTTCGTACCGGAGCTCTACGACGAGTCCGTGCTCACCACCCGGTTCTCGGTGGGCAGCGCGGACGCGGTGCGCCGCACCAGGGAACTCCTCGCCGAGGAGGGGATCTTCGCGGGCGTCTCCACCGGCGCGGCCCTGCACGCCGCGCTCGGCGTCGCCGCCAAGGCACAGCGCGCGGGCGAGAGCGCGGACGTGGTCTTCGTGGTCGCCGACGGCGGCTGGAAGTACCTGTCCACCGGCGTGTACACGGCGGCCACCACCGAAGAGGCCATCGCCACGCTGCAAGGACAGCTCTGGGCGTAACCGCCCCACCACCACCAGCGACCAACAACCAGCACGGCAGACGACGGCGGCGGCCGGGGGACCCACCCCGGCCGCCGCCGTCGTCTGCCGCGTACCGGGCGGGGCCCGGTGGCGGGGGTGGCGGTGCCGGGGCGGAGTGGTTGCCGGGGCGGCGGGCGGTGCTGGAGTGGGCGGTGGCGGGGGAGCCGGGCACCGGCCGTGCGGGGTGGGCGGGGGATGAGGTGCGCCCTCTTCCCCGAAAGCGGACGGGCCGGGGCGGCACCCGACTCGTTCCCCTCCCTCGAACGCGGCGGGGCGGGGCGGCGCCCGAGTCGTGCCCCCTTCTCGAACGCCCGCGCCCTTACCGGTGACATCGCACACAACGCGTGTGGGTGGAGGAGCGACCGGCCCTTTCGCGCCTTACGCTCGTGGGCACCGCATGACCCCCCGGTCTCCGCCCCCTGGGGTTCCCCATGCCGAGGGCTGGGAACTTCGGCGCGGCGCACCCCCAAGGAGGTTCCTGCTTCATGAAGCTCACCGTCGTCGGATGCTCGGGGTCGTTCCCCTCCGCGGAATCGGCCTGTTCGAGTTATCTCGTCGAGGCCGACGGCTACCGGCTGCTGCTCGACATGGGCAACGGCGCCCTCGGCGAGCTCCAGCGCCACTGCGGTCTTTACGACCTCGACGCCGTCGTGCTCTCCCATCTGCACGCCGACCACTGGGTCGACATGTGCGGCTATTTCGTGGCGCGCTACTACCGGTACGACGGTGGGCGGGCGGGCGCCATCCCCGTGTACGGGCCGGAGGGCACCGAGCGACGACTGATCGCCGCGTACGACGACGTGCCGGACGAGAAGTGCATGCGCGAGGTCTTCGACTTCCACACGCTGGGCACCGGCACCTTCAGGCTCGGGCCGTTCACCGTGCACGCCGCCCGGGTCTGCCACCCGGTGGAGGCGTTCGGCTTCCGCATCGAGTACGGCGGCAGGTCACTGGTCTACTCCGGTGACACCGGCCCCTGCGACGCGCTCCACGAGCTCGCCCTCGGCTGTGACCTCTTCCTGTGCGAGGCCGCGTTCACGCACGGCAAGGAGGACATCCCCAAGCTGCATCTCAACGGCCGCCAGGCCGGGGTGCACGCGGAGCGCGCCGGCGTCGGACGGCTGCTGCTCACGCACATCCCGCCGTGGACCGACCCGCAGGTCAACCTGCGGGACGCGCAGGCCGCGTTCGACGGCCCGGTGGAGCTGGCCAAGGCGGGCGCGACGTACGAGCTGTGAGCACGGCGCACGGGGCGGGGCCACCCGCACTGCCGCGTACGCCGTGCCGACAGGCCCGTCCCGCCCGCGCGGCCGGCCCCGTACCGGCCCGTCTCGTACGGCTCACCGCACAAAGCGAAGGTCCCCGAACCGCGGACGGTTCGGGGACCTTCGGGGTGCTGGACCGGGGGGTGGACCAGCGCCTTGGGGATGGACGTCGTTACGTGGCGCTCTTGCCGTCGCTACCGGTCTTGGTGTCGGTATCGCCGGCCGCGGCCTGCGCTGGCACCTCAGCGGCACGCTCGGCCTTGGCCGCCTTCCGCGCCTGCTTGCGCTCCTCGGCCGCGGCCTCCGCGGCGGCCTCGGCGGCGGCGTCGTCGAGGGAGTCCTCAGGCTCGCGACCCGGGGTCGGGATGTTGAACTTGAGGATCGCGAAGCGGAAGACGGTGTAGTAGATCGCCGCGAACACCAGGCCGATCGGGATGATCAACCAGGCCTTCTCGCTGTGCGAGTAGCCGAGCAGGTAGTCGAAGAGGCCACCGGAGAAGGTGAAGCCGCTGCGGATGCCGAGCGCCCAGGTCAGCGCCATGGAGACACCGGTGAGGACGGCGTGGATGCCGTACAGGACCGGGGCGAGGAACATGAAGGAGAACTCAAGCGGCTCGGTGACGCCGGTGACGAAGGCGGTCAGCGAGATGGAGATCATCATGCCCATCACGGCCTTGCGGCGCTCGGGGCGGGCGCAGTGCGCGATGGCCAGACCGGCGGCCGGCAGGGCGAACATCATGATCGGGAAGAAGCCGGTCATGAACATTCCGGCCGACGGGTCGTCGTGGAAGTAGCGCGCGATGTCGCCGTTGTAGGTGGTGCCGTCCTTCGCGGTGTAGTCACCGAACTGGAACCAGGCGAAGGAGTTCAGCAGCATGTGCATGCCGACCGGGATGAGCAGTCGGTTGACCAGGCCGAATATGCCGGAGCCGATCGAGCCGTTGCCCGAGAGCCACTCGGCGAAGTTGTTCAGGCCGTCGCCGATCGGGGCCCACGCGTAGCCGAACGCCACACCGTAGATCAGGCCCGCGAAGGACATCAGGATCGGGATGAAGCGGCGACCGCTGAAGAAGCCGAGCCAGTCGGGCAGCCGGGTGCGGTGGTACTTCTCCCACAGCACGGCCGCGGTGATGCCGACCACGATGCCGCCGAGCACGCCCGGGTCCTGCGGCTTGCCGGTGACGTCGCTGACGAAGCCGGTCAGCACGTTCTTGTAGACGAGGAAACCGACGAGGGCGGCGAACGCCGTGGTGCCGTCGGCCTTCTTCGCGAAACCGATCGCGACACCCACACAGAACAGCAGCGCGAGGTTGTCGAAGAGCGAGTTGCCGGCGTGGGCGAAGATCTCGGCGAGCTTGTTCCAGCCGAGCCCGTCCTTGCCGAAGACGTCGTCCTGGCCGAGCCGGTTCAGGATGCCGGCGGCGGGCAAGGCGGCCACCGGAAGCTGAAGGCTTCGGCCGATCTTCTGCATGCCCTGGATGGCGCCTGCGCCCCGCTTCTTTGCGGGGCCCGCCGTGGCGGTGGCCGTACTCATGGGATTCCTCCTGGTGAGGCGGGCTCTCAGGGGGAATGCCCGCTTCCTGGCTTATCCACCTAAGTGGTTTAGACCATTTTTAGCACGGGCCTACCAGGGAAAGGAATCACCAATTTTCAGTGGACTGGACCACCCAGAGTGACTAGGAGCGATCACTGGTCCGGCCGTGTGGGCATGCCCGTGAGACCCCTTGTCGGGGCCGTGTGCGAAGGCCCGCGAAGGGCGGGTCCAAGGGGCGCACGGACACCCGGAAAGGTGTCGTCTTCGCTGCGATGTACGGGTCGAGCAAGGCATCCGGCCGCCCTACGCGAGCGCGCGGCGCCATGGCGTACGGGCGTGGGGCCCGACCGTCGCGGTGAGCGTACGGTATGCGCGGCATAAGGTCGACGGGCGGCGCAGCGGCCCCCGGTCACCCGACGGGGCCCGCCCCGGGCGGCCGACGGGGTATCGACACCGCCCGCACCCCGGAGGAACCGGCTCCGGTGGGCACAGGCCCACCAAATCGGGCACGTATCCGGCCCCCGCGCACCGGTTGAGCGGCCACATAACGACCGGGTGTCAGTGTGGTATCGGAACGCGCGGGCCGCCTCCGGCGGGGATTCTTCGGGTCTCGCGGGGCGGAATTCGCCGCCCATGCCCCTCCGGTCTGCGCGTGCCGCTCGCGGTCGCCCGTGCCGCTCCCGTCCGCGCGCTGCGCGCCCCGCCCGACGCGCAGCCGCGCACCCCTTCCCGCGCGTTCTCCCCTTACTTCACGTTCTCCTTCTCCAACTCCTCCGCATCCGGCTCCCGGCCCGGCGTCTGGAGGTCGAAGCGGATGATCAGGAAGCGGAAGAGGACGTAGTAGACGACCGCGAAGCACAGCCCGATCGGGATGATCAGCCACGGTTTCGTGGCCAGCCCCCAGTTGATGAGGTAGTCGATCAGGCCGGCCGAGAAGCTGAACCCGTCGTGCACGCCGAGCGCCCACGTCACCGCCATCGACACGCCCGTCAGCACCGCGTGCACCGCGTACAGCGCCGGCGCCACAAAGAGGAAGGAGTACTCGATGGGCTCCGTGATGCCGGTGACCAGCGACGTCAGGCCGACCGACAGCATCATGCCGCTGACCTCCTTGCGCCGCTCGGGCCGCGCGCAGTGCGCGATCGCCAGGGCCGCCGCCGGCAGCGCGAACATCATGATCGGGAAGAACCCGGAGGTGAAGATGCCGGCGCTGGGGTCGCCGTTGAGGAAGCGGTTGATGTCGCCCTGGTAGGTCTTGCCGTCCGGCGCCGTGTACTCCCCGTACTGGAACCACACGAAGGTATTGAGGAACTGGTGCAGGCCCACCGTCAGCAACGCCCGGTTGGCCACCCCGAACAGCCCCGAGCCCCACGAGCCGAGCCCGGTCAGCCAGTCGCTGAAGTTCACCAGCGCATCGCCGACCGGCGGCCAGATCCACAGGCACAGCACCGCGAAGAGCAGCCCGCCGAACGACATTAGGATCGGCACCAGCCGTCGGCCGTTGAAGAAGCCCAGCCAGTCCACCAGCTTGGTGCGGTGGTAGCGCTGCCACACGTACGCGCTCACGATGCCGAGCACGATGCCGCCGAAGACCCCCGGGTTCTGCGGCTCGCCGTCGTCCGGGAACTGCGCCAGTACGTTGTGGTAGACGAGGAAGCCGGCGACCGCGGCGAGCGCGGTGGAGCCGTCCGACTTCTTCGCCATGCCGATCGCCACGCCCACGCAGAACAGCAGCGGCAGCCCGATCGACGGGTCGAGCAGCGCGCCGCCCGCGCCCGCGAAGACCTTGGCCACGTTCTCCCAGCCCAGGCCGTCCGAGCCGAAGACGTCTTTCTGGCCGAGCCGATTGAGGATGCCCGCCGCGGGCAGTACCGCAATGGGGAGTTGGAGACTGCGGCCGAGCTTCTGCAAGCTCTGGAAGAAGGACGAGGTCCAGCTCTTCCGCGGGGCCGCCGCGCTACTGACGCTCATGACCGTCCTCCCGGCGGCAGTTGGCACCGGCCGTTGCCGCATACTGGTGTAGACCACATGTCGTCGCGGCATGGGTACGCCCGCACCGCGCCGATGATCGCCATCCTTCGCTAAGTAACGGACATATGCCCGCGAAGTTGGTCTGAACGTGCGTTACGGTATGAAAAACGCTCGGCGGGACCGCCGAAGGGCCGAGAAATCAGGAGTGGACATGGCCAGCAAGGCTGAGAAGATCGTCGCCGGGCTCGGTGGCCTCGACAACATCGAAGAGGTGGAGGGCTGCATCACCCGCCTCCGCACCGAGGTCAGCGACGCTTCCCTGGTCGACGAGGCCGCCCTCAAGGCCGCCGGCGCGCACGGCGTCGTCAAGATGGGCACCGCCATCCAGGTCGTCATCGGCACCGACGCGGACCCCATCGCCGCCGAGATCGAAGACATGATGTGAGCCACGCCCCCACCGGCGTACGCTCCCCGGCCCACCCCGGCCACTGACCGACGACCCCACCCCGGCGCACCCCACCGGCACCCGTCCGACCGACCCCAGGTCCGACCGGCAGCCGGCGCGACCGGCAGCACCGGCCCCCGCGACCGGCACGGGCGGCGGACACCACCCGGCGGGCCCACGGCGGGCCTCGTACCAGCGGCACCCAGCACGGGAACGCCGCACGGAACGAGGCCCGCCGCATTGCCGATAGGGTCGGCCCCATGTCTCGCATCGACGGCCGCACGCCCGAACAGCTCCGCCCCGTAACCATCGAACGCTCCTGGAGCAAGCACGCCGAAGGCTCCGTCCTCGTCTCCTTCGGCGACACCCGCGTGCTGTGCACCGCGAGCTTCACCGAAGGCGTGCCGCGCTGGCGCAAGGGCAGCGGCGAAGGCTGGGTCACCGCCGAGTACGCGATGCTGCCGCGCGCCACCAACACCCGCGGCGACCGCGAATCCGTCCGCGGCAAGATCGGCGGCCGGACCCACGAGATCTCCCGCCTCATCGGCCGCTCGCTGCGCGCCGTCATCGACTACAAGGCGCTCGGCGAGAACACCATCGTCCTGGACTGCGACGTCCTCCAGGCCGACGGCGGCACCCGCACCGCCGCCATCACCGGCGCCTACGTCGCCCTCGCCGACGCCATCGCCTGGGCCCATGGCAAGAAGCTCATCCGCCCCAGCCGCCAGCCGCTGACCGGCACCGTCGCCGCCGTCAGCGTCGGCATCGTGGACGGCGTCCCGCTGCTCGACCTCGCGTACGAGGAGGACGTACGGGCCGAGACCGACATGAACGTGGTCTGCACCGGCGACGGCCGCTTCGTCGAGGTCCAGGGCACCGCCGAGGGCGAGCCCTTCGCCCGCACCGAACTCAACGGCCTCCTCGACCTGGCCGCAGCCGGCTGCGCCGAACTCGACACCATCCAGCGCGCGGCGCTCGCCGAAACGGGCGAGGGGGCGTAGGGCTCGTAGGGGGGGCGGCGGGGCGGGCTGCGCCGCCCGTGCCGCCCGCGCCGTTCGGGTTGCTTGGGTTGGCCCGGCGGTTGGGTTGGCCCGGCGGTTGGGTTGGTCCCGGCGTTGGGGTTGGCTGGCTTGACTGGGTTGGTCCCGGTGGTCGGGCTGGTTGGGTTGACTGGGGCCGCCCCCGTCGGCCGAGCTGTTTGTGGTGCTTGTGGTGTTTGTGCCGCCCGGGCGGCAGGCCGCCCGCCGTCCGCACCGCCCGGCACGCGGATCGGGTGGCGGAACGGGTGGCGGATCCCGGCCCGCCGTCCCCGGCCCCCCGTCCTGGGGGCGTCCCGGTCTGCGGCCCTCGGTCGGGCCCGTCGTCCCCGGCCCCTCGTCCCGGGGCCGGCCCGGTGCGGGACCCGAGGCGGACGCTCGGCACGGGCCCGGGGGTGGGCCCCGACGCAGGCCCCGGATCGCGCCGTTGGCCGGTCCTCGCCCATCGAGCAACCCTCGCCGTACGCAGTGGCGTTTAGTGGGGTGTCAGGTACGGGAACCCGCAGCGTCGGCCCCGTGCACACCCGCTGGGGAGGGGCCCGTCCCATGGCCATGCGCCGCCGCATCACCACCGCCATCACCGCCGTAGCCGCCGTCTCGCTGGCCGTGCCGCTGATGGTGGGCTGCGACAAGGACGACGTCGAGAAGGCCGTCGACTGCGCGGAGCTCGCGGTCGACATATCCGACAACATCGACGACCTCCAGCAGGCGCTGCTCAAGCGCGCCGTCATGGAGGGCACGGGCAACGAGAAGAAGTCCGACGAGGCCCTGGACGAGATCAACAAGAACATCGACGAACTCGACAAGAAGACCGACAACCCCGACATCGACAAGGCCCTGGACCACCTCGACCAGGCCGTCGACAACGTCGCCAAGGCCGCCAAGAACGGCGAGAAGCCCGACTTCTCCCCCGTCGCCGACGCCGGCAGAGAACTCACCGGCGCCTGCAAGCCGGGCTGACCCGGGGGAGGGGCCTGGGGCCCGGCTGACGGGGCGGGGATCGGCACGGGCGGGCGGGCCGGGTGCGCCGTACGCACCGCGCGCGTCGGGCGGTGCGTGGTGGGCCCGATAATCGGAGGCATGACACGCCTGATCATCGCCACCCGCAACGCCCACAAGGTCGCCGAACTGCACGCGATCCTGAACGCCGCCGGCCTCGACGTCGAACTCGTCGGGGCCGACGCCTATCCGGAGATCCCGGACGTCAAGGAGACCGGCGTCACCTTCGCCGAGAACGCCCTGCTCAAGGCGCACACGCTGGCCCGGGCCACCGGGCTGCCCGCGGTCGCCGACGACTCGGGGCTGTGCGTGGACGTCCTCGGCGGCGCACCGGGCATCTTCTCCGCCCGATGGGCCGGCCGGCACGGCGACGACCAGGCCAACCTCGACCTCCTGCTGGCCCAACTCGGCGACATCGACGCCCCGCACCGCGCCGCCCACTTCGCCTGCGCGGCGGCCCTCGCCCTGCCCGACGGCACCGAACGCGTGGTCGAAGGCCGCCTGGAGGGCACCCTGCGCCACGAGCCCGCCGGCACCGGCGGCTTCGGCTACGACCCGATCCTCCAGCCCCTCGGCGAGACCCGCACCTGCGCCGAACTCACCCCCGCCGAAAAGAACGCGATCAGCCACCGCGGCAAGGCGTTCCGCGAGCTGGTGCCGGTGGTGCGGGAGCTGCTGGGCTGAGGTGAGGGTGATGCGGTCAGTCGGCGGCGGGGGAGCCCGGTGGCGCGCGGCTCGGCCGGGAACGCCGTGAGGGGCTGCCCTGATCGGGGCAGCCCCTCACGGGAAGCTGTGCGGCCGGAGGGACTCGAACCCTCAAGGGATTTCTCCCACAGCATCCTAAGTGCTGCGCGTAGGCCAATTCCGCCACGGCCGCTAGCCGCCAGCCATGGTAGCGGGCGGGGCGGGTGCTGGGCAGTCTGACCTCCTCGGGAGGTCACCGCGGCCCGTCGGGGCCGGCCCCGTAGCTCCCCTTGCGGCACCAGGTGTCGGTGGTCGCATGGCAATTGGGGCAGAGGTAGCGCAGGTTCTGGGGGCGGTTGTCGCACCAGTCGCCGTTGACGTGGTCGATCTGCAAGGTGATCCGCCGCCCGCGCCACTCGCCGGTGTTGCCGCAGAAGGCGCACCGGGCGGGCACGCCGATGTCGGTCAGCGCCCGGTGCAACCGCTCCCGCCGCACGCGGGGCGAGCCGGCCGGCCGCACCGTGAGGACGTCGCGGGCCCGAGCGCCCCGGCCGGGACGGCGGGGCTGGGTGTGGGTGCGTCTAGAGGTGCGGGTGAAGTGTGCGGTGTCCAGGCCGAGTTCCGCCACCCAGCGCTGCACGCGGCGGGTGCTCGTGTCGTGGGGCGGTAGGCCGAGCGCCCTGACGACCGCGGCGTAACTCGTCGCCCCGGCCACCGCCGCGGTGAGCTCCCGGTCCGGCCGGGACCTGCGGGCGTGCCGGAAGTGGCTGACGTCGACGGCCTGGCGTGCCAGCAGTCTGCGCAGGGCGGACCGGGAACGCGTGTCCTGCGGTATGCCGAGCGCCTGCGCCACCTCGCGCAGGCTGCCCGCCGCCGCGGCGGCCCGTACGAGCTCGGCACGGTCGTACGACAGCTCGGGGGCGCGGCGGTGCAGGGCCCGGAAGTGGCGGGTGTCGAGGGACGCTGCGGCGATGCGTCTGCCGAGGTGCGAGAGGGTGCCGGGGGCCGGCTTCGCACCGAGGTGGTGGGCCACCTCGCGCAGGGTCGTGGACATGGCGACGGCCCGGCGCAGGTCCGCGTCCGAGTAGGTCTGCCGGGCCCCTCGGGAGGTCAGGTGGGCGGCGTCGATGCCGTGCTCCGCGACGAACCGTTGCAGGGAACGGCGGCGGCCACTGCTGGGCCGCACGCCGAGCTGCCGCAGCACCGCCGCCCATGACGTGCAACGAGCCACGGCGCTGGCGACGTCCGCCACCCCCGGCGAGCTCCCGCCCGGCCCCGCGGCGCCCGCCCCATCCCAAGCCCCCACCCCGGCCCCCTCCTCGACCGCCCCACCTCACCCCGCCGGTGCGTGATCACGCCCGGAAGGGATGGGCGACCTCTGTCCGTCGCGTCCCCCATCGAACTGGTAAACGATTCCCGGCCGGCAGCGTCACGCCCAGATCGCAAGGAAATGCTGACTGGCTGGAATTCGGCCGTGGGTCGGGGCAGTGGAGGCGAGGCCCGGATGGGATGGGCCCCCGGGGTGAGGGCGGGGTGGCGGGTGGGGTGGGGCCCCGAGGGCACGGGGTCGGGTTAGAGGCCCAGGTCCTTGATGATCTTTGCTACGTGGCCGGTCGCCTTGACGTTGTAGAGGGCGCGTTCGACCTTGCCCTGTTCGTCCACGATGATCGTGGAGCGGATGACGCCGGTCACGGTCTTGCCGTAGAGCTTCTTCTCGCCGTAGGCGCCGTACGCCTCCAGGACGGCCTTCTCCGGGTCGCCGAGGAGGGTGACCTTCAGCTCTTCCTTCTCGCGGAACTTGGCCAGCTTCTCCGGCTTGTCGGGCGAGATGCCGATCACGTCGTAGCCGTGGCCGGCCAGGAAGTCGAGATTGTCGGTGAAGTCACACGCCTGCTTGGTGCAGCCGGGGGTGAGGGCCGCCGGGTAGAAGTAGACGATGACCTTGCGGCCGGCATGGTCGGCGAGGGACACCTGCTTCCCGTCCGCGTCGGGGAGGGTGAAGGGCGGCGCGGTGTCGCCGGGCTGAAGTCGCTCGCTCATGGCTCTCCTTAGAGGGGTGTTTCCGCTGCCCTGACAGTAGCCAGGTCCACGATGGGGGATTCCGTGGGGCATGAATCCGGCCGACCTGACAGACTGTCCACTACGACCATCGAGAATTGACGGAGGCAGCGAGGTGTCGGAAGCCAGGACCCCTGCGCAGATCGAGGCTGATATCGCCCGCAGGCGGCAAGCGCTCGCTGTGACGCTCGATGAGATCGGCATCCGGGTGCACCCGAAGACGATCATCGGTGACGCCAAGGCGAAGGTGGCCGGGGCGGTGGACCGTACGGCCGGGCAGGCGTACGTGGCCGCGAACCGGGCGGTGACCGATCTGCGCTCGCAGTTCGTGACCGAGGACGGCGCGCCGCGCATCGAGCGCATCGTGCCGGTCGCGCTCATCGCGGTGGCGGTGGTCGGGCTGCTGACGGCCTCGCGGCGCAGCAAGGACTGACCTGCGGCGGCCCGGCGCCCCGCTGGGCCAGGGCCCACCGGGCGGCGTCCGCGCCCGCCCCGCGCCCGCCCCGCGCCCGGGCCGTGTCGCGCCCGGGTGCCCGCGGCGGGCCGGGTGGCCAGTGGGCGGACCCGTCGGCGTGCGGGGGCGGCCGGGGCAGGTACCTTCATGGCGTGAGTGCCAAGACGTCCCACGACAAGTTGCCCATCCGGATGTTGCATGACCGGGTGCTGGTTCGTACCGACATTCCGGAGGGCGAGCGCCGTTCCAGCGGCGGCATCGTGATTCCGGCCACCGCCGCGGTCGGTCGGCGGCTCGCCTGGGCCGAGGTGGTCGCGGTCGGGCAGAACGTACGGACCGTGGAGCCGGGGGACCGGGTGTTGTACGACCCCGAGGACCGGGCCGAGGTGGAGGTGCGGGGCGTCGCGTACGTGCTGATGCGCGAGCGGGACCTGCACGCGGTGGCGGCGGAGCGCCTGGAGGGGTCGGAGGACTCCACGGGGCTCTACCTGTAGTCGTCGGCCGCAGCCCCGCAGCCCCGCAGCCCCGCAGCCCCGCAGGACCCGTACGGCCTGGCTGGCGGGTGGTCTCCGTCACCACCCGGCGCGGCGTGACTTGCTAGGGTCGAAGACATCCCGACGAGACGCGCCGTACCGGGTCAAGCAAAGACGACGCACCCCTGTTGAAGTTCGTGATTCACGGAGGTGCCGTCATGGCCTGGGTCCTGTTGATCGTCGCCGGTCTGTTGGAGGTCGGCTGGTCGATCGGGATGAAGTACACCGAGGGGTTCACGCGGCTGTGGCCGAGCGTGTTCACCGGTGCGGGGATCGTCGCGAGCATGATGCTGTTGGCGCAGGCCGCGAAGACGCTGCCGATCGGGACCGCGTACGGCGTGTGGGTCGGCATCGGCGCCGCCGGGGCCGCGGTGCTCGGCATGGTGGTGCTGAACGAGCCCGCCACCGCCGCCCGGATCTTCTTCGTGGTGTTGCTGCTGGTCGCGGTCGTGGGCCTGAAGGCCACTTCGGGGCACTGAGCGGGCCGCTGGACGAGCCGCGCACCAAGCCACTGAACGAGCCACTGAACGAGCCGCTGATCGGGCGGGGTACGGGCCGGCGCCCGTGCCCCGCCCGTCGCGTTCTGCTCCTTCTCCGTACCCCGTGGATCAGGTGGTGCGGGCCTGGCGGCGGCTCGGGAAGCCGTGCGTGCGGGCCGCGACGACCACGGCGAGGACCGGGGCGAGCAGGGCGAGCACGGTCCACGGGAAGGCCGTGGTGCCGACCAGGCCGAGCAGGACGCCGCCGAGGACGCCGCCGCCGGCCATGGCCGCGTTCCACAGCGTCACGAGCATGGCCTGGGCGGCGTCCGCGGCCTCGCCGCCCGCCTCGCCGACGGCGGTCTGGAGCAGCGTGGGGGCGCCGCCCCAGCCGAGCCCCCAGAGCGTGACGGCCGCGTAGACCGGGACGGTGTGGTCGGAGAGCGCCGCGAGTACGGTGGCCGCCGCCGCGAAGAGCAGGGTGCTGGCGATGGTCAGGGCCCGTAGGTGGCGGGAGATGAGGCTGCCCACGATCCAGATGCTGAGCAGCGAGGCGCCGCCGAAGACCAGCAGCACCACGTCGGTGGAGCCGCCGAGGCCGAGGTGGTCGAGGTAGCTGGCGATGTAGGTGTAGAGCACGGTGTGGGCCAGGACGAAGACCAGGGTGACGAAGAGGACCGGGGCGACGCCGGGTACGGCCAGCGCCCGCAGCATGGGGGCGCGGGCCCCGGGGCGTTGGCCTTCCTGGTCGGGTACGGCGGTGGCGATCCAGCCGAGCAGCGCGAGCGTGAGCGCGGTCATCAGCCCGAACGTGGCCCGCCAGCCGATCGTGGAGCCGAGGAACGCGCCGGCGGGCACGCCGAGCGAGAGGGCCAGCGGGATGCCGGTCATGACCAGGGCGATGGCCTTGCCGCCGAGGTGGGCCGGGACCAGTCGCCTGGCGTAGCCGGCGAGCAGCGCCCAGGCGAGGCCGGCGGCCACCCCGGCGAGGAACCTGGCGGCCATGGTGAGCAGGTAGTCCGTGGACAGTGCGGTGACGGTGTTGGCGGCGGCGAACCCGGCCATCGCGGTCAGCAGCAGCCGCTTGCGGCGCCAGCCCGCGGTGGCGGCGGAGAGCGGGAGCGCGGTGAGGGCGGTGCCGATGGCGTAGATGGTGATCGACTGGCCCATCGCGGATTCGCTGACGCCGAGGCTGCCGCTCATGGCGGGCAGCACGCCGGCCGGCAGGGTCTCGGTGAGGCTGGTGATGAAGACGGCCGTGGCCAGCGCGAGCAGGGCGGCGTACGGGAGTCTGGTGGTGGGGGTGGTTGGGGGCTGGTCGTTCGGCGGCCGGTGGTTCTGTGTGTGGTCGTCCCGGGCCTGGTCGTGTTGCGTCTTGCCGTTCAGGGCCTGGTCGTCCCGTGCCCGGTCGGTCGGCTGCGGGGCCGTGTGGGCGGTGGCGGGGGTCTGGTCGGGGGTGGGGTCGGGTGTGCTGTGCGGGGTGTGGGTGCGCATGCTCGGTATGCTCAAACCATCACATTGATGTGAAGGTCAAGTCGGGTCGTGCGGGGGTGGGCGGATGCGCATCGGAGAGTTGGCGGAACGTACCGGTACGCCGCGGCGGCTGCTGCGCTACTACGAGGAACAGGGCCTGATCGTCCCGTACCGCTGCGCGAACGGCTACCGGGCGTACGACGAGCGCTTCGTGGACCGGGTGTTGCAGATCAGGGGGCTGCTCGACGCGGGGCTGCCGACGCGGATCATCAAGCAGATCCTGCCCTGCCTGGACAAGCCGCGCACGATCCACTTCCCGGACGCCACGCCGGAGATGCTGGCCACGTTGGAGGGCGAACTCGCCCGGATGACCTCCCGCATCGACTGTCTGACCCGCAACCGGGACGCCATCGCGGAGTACTTGGCCGTGGTGCGGACCACGGCCGCGGAGGCCGGGAGCGCGGCGGGGTGACGGCGGGGCGGCAGCGGTTGCCCCGCGGTGGGGTGCCCCTGCCGCGTCCCGCGCCGCCCGCGGCGTGGCCGTCGCGCACCCTGCCGGCGTACCTGCCGCCGCGTACCCGCGCGTCCGCTGCCGGGCCCACTGCCTCCCGTCCCGCCCCTCCCGTACGCGCGCCCGCGCGGGGGCGCGCGGGGTCACGTGCTCGTGAGGACGACCAGTTGGCGGGTGGCCCGGGTCATCGCGACGTAGCGGTCGACGGCGCCTTCGACGCCCTCGCCGTACGCCTGTGGGTCGACCACCACGACCAGGTCGAACTCCAGGCCCTTGGTCAACTCCGGGGGCAGTGAGCGGACGCGGGGGGTGGCCGGGAAGGTGGGGGCGCCGATGACGCAGCCGGTGCCGTCGGGGTGGGTGGCGAGCCAGTCGGCGACGATCGCGTCGAGTTCGGCGGTCGAACCGTGGTGGACGGGGGCGCCGTCGGTGCGGATGGAGGTCGGCACGTTGGCGTCCGGCAGGGCGCTGCGGATGACGCGTTCGGCCTCGGCCATCACCGGTTCGGGAGTGCGGTAGTTGATGCTGAGCGAGGCGACCGTGACCCGGTCGAGCCCGACCCGTTCCAGGCGCTGTTGCCACGACTCGGTGAAGCCGTGCCTGGCCTGGGCGCGGTCGCCGACGATGGTGAAGCTGCGAGAGGGGCAGCGCAGCAGCAGCATCTGCCATTCGGCGTCGGTGAGCTCCTGCGCCTCGTCCACGACGATGTGCGCGAACGGGCCGGCCAGCGGCTCCCGTTCGAGCCCGGCCAGCGCGTCGTGGTCGATCAGGCCGTCTTGGAGGTCGCGGCCGTGCAGCATGGTCACGGCGCCCTCGCCGTCGTCGTCGGCGGCCAGCAGCCCGTCGATGACGTCGGCCCGGCGGGCCCGTTCGGCGGCGACGGCCGCTTCCTGGCGGCGCTTGCGTACGGAAGCTTGCGGGTCGCCGAGGCGTTGCCGGGCCGCGTCGAGTAGCGGCAGGTCGGCGACGGTCCAGCCGTGGTCGGCCGGTCGGTGGAGCGCGCGGACGTCCGCCGGGCTCAGCCAGGGGGCGCATCTGCGCAGGTAGGCGGGGACGGACCAGAGGTCGGAGAGCAGGTCGCCGGGTTCGATGAGCGGCCAGGCGCGGTGCAGGGCCCGGGTCAGTTCGGGGTGGTTGAGCAGTGCGCGGCGCAGGAGTTCGGGGGTGGCGTCGCTGTCGTCCTGCTCGATGAGCGCGGCGATGAGTGCTTCGCGGATCTGGTCGTGCGCCTCGTTGTGCGGGGTGCCGGGTTCGACGGCGGCGAACGCGGCGGCCCAGTCGTCGGGCCCGATCCACAGGTCGGCCCAGTGGGTGCTGATCTCGGTGGCTTCGGTGGGTGGCTCCTCGTAGAGTGCGACGGCCGGTTCGACGGCCCGTACGAGGTCGGCGGTGGACTTGAGCGCGGCCACCTGCGGGTCGCGTTCCTCGGTGGCCGCCGCGCCCTCGGGGAGCAGGTCGCGCAGGGTGCAGGTGCGGACGCCCTCTTCGCCGAGGCTGGGCAGGACGTCGGCGACGTACGACAGGTAGGGCTGGTGCGGGCCGACGAACAGCACGCCGCCGCGGCGGTGGCGAAGGCGCGGGTCGGCGTAGAGCAGGTGGGCGGCGCGGTGCAGGGCGACGACGGTCTTGCCGGTGCCGGGGCCGCCGTCGACGACGAGCGCGCCGCGCGAGCCGGCCCTGATGATGGCGTCCTGGTCGGCCTGGATGGTGGCGAGCACGTCGCGCATCCGGTCCGACCGGTCGCCGCCCAGGCTGGCGATGAACGCGGACTGGTCGTCGAGCGCGGCGTGCCCGGCCAGGCCGTCGGTGGTGAACACCTCGTCCCAGTAGTCGCTGACCCGGCCGGCGGTCCAGCGGTAGCGGCGGCGGCTCGCCAGGCCCATCGGGTGGGCGTGGGTGGCGGCGAAGAAGGGTTCGGCCGCCGGCGAGCGCCAGTCGAGCAGCAGCCGGTTGCCGGTGTCGTCGGTGAGGCCGAGGCGACCGACGTACACCGGCGCCCCGCCGTCGGCGGGGACCATGTGTCCCAGGCACAGGTCGAGCCCGAAGCGGCGCAACGTGCGGAGCCTGGCGGTGAGTTGGTGGATCTCGACGTCCCGGTCCAGGGCCGCGCGGCCGATGCCGCCCGGTGCCTTGCGGGTCGCGTCGAGCCGCCCTTCGAGTTCGGCGATCGAGGTTTCGAGGCAGTGGGCGATGGCGGCGAACTGCTGCTCGTCGCCGCCGATCAGCGCCGGGGTGGCCTTGCCCGCGAGCCGGTCGGGGAGCTGGAAGGCGCTGGTGGTCAGGGGGTTCATGGCATCAGCTCCGGTGCGGGGTCGGCGCCGCGACGGTCCGTGGTGCGGCTGTGGGCTCGGCGCCGGTGTGCGCCCGTACGGGGTGGGGAGCCGGGGTCTGGCAGCCGGCATACGGCTCGATGACGGACAACAGCCAATGCACTTCGCGTATCTCGCAATTCTGTGGGTTCCGCTCTCGGTCCGCGGATTCTGCCCCACCGGAGGGGCCTTGCCGCAAGGCCCCCCGTGCGCTATACGTTGAGAGTGGCGAGAGGTGGGAACTCCCTCTCGCGGGCGGCGTCGACGCCGCGACCTTTCTCTCTGTGGCGGTGCGCTAGCCGCTCTGGGTGTGTTCCGGGTGTGCCCTGGGTGTGTCGGGCCTGCTGCTCCCACGTGTGACTCCGCGGCCCCGCGATGTGGCAGCCCCGGCAGCCTTGCGGTTCGGTGGCCCGGTGGATTTCCTGTGCCCGGTGAGTCGTACGAATCGGGTTGTGCGGTGACCTGTCCTGGCGGTAACTCCCTTGGTCCGCAAGGGTGTTGGCGTTCGCTGTCTGGGTGGCCAGGTGGCTGACTGGCTGTGGGGTTGGTGTCTTGGTTGTCTCGGGTGTCTTGGGTGTCTTCGGTGTCTCGGGTTGGTCAGGCGGGCGGGCCACCTTCGTGGGCGGGGGTGGGAGATGGGTGGGTGGGTGCGGGATGGCTGTGGGAAGCGGCGACAGCCCCCGTACGGGAAGCGGCGACAGCCACCCGTGGTGATCGGCGGCAGCCACCCACCCGCGGGGCGAACGCCGACAGCCGCCCCCCGGGTAGGGAGCGGCTGTCGCATGGGTGGGTGGTGGCTGGCTGGGTCAGCCGGTGCCGGTGGTGGCGTTCGTGCCGGGGTCCGTGCCCGCGGCGTCGCCGCCGCCGGGGCTGCCCTCGCCGCCCGGGCCCGCGGGCCCGCCCGCACCGCCGGGGGCGCCACCCGCGCCGCCCGGAGTGCCCGTTTCGCCGCCTGGGTCCCCGCCGGGGCCACCACCCGCCCCGCCGGGGGTGCCTATCGGGCCGCCCGGGTCACCGGAGACGCCGCCGCCGGGGAGGCCGCCGGTGGGTGGGGTGAAGGTGGGCGTGGTCGGCACCTCGGGGGTGGACGTCGTGGGGTCGTCGGACGGGGTGTCCGTCGGGGCGCTGGGCTCGTCGCTCTCGGGGGCCGAGGGCTCGTCCGTCGGCTCCGTCTCGCTGTCGGTCGGGGTGTCGGCCGGGGCCGACGGGGGCAGCGACGTGTCGTCGGCGCCCTCCTCCAGCTTGAGGTCGAACTCGACCGGCTCCTTCCCGGCCAGCGCCTTCTTGGTGTACGCGGCCCAGATCTCGGCCGGGTAGCCGCCGCCGTTGATGCGCCGGAGCCCGGTCGCCCCGTACAGCGGCTTCTGCGCGCCGGTGTTGGAGTCCTGGCCCATCACCGCGACCACGGTGGCCAGGTCGGGCGTGTAGCCGGCGAACCAGGCCGCCTTGTCCTCCTCGGCGGTGCCGGTCTTGCCGGCGGCCGGGCGGTCGGCGGCGAGCGCCGCGGTGCCGGTGCCGCCCTGCACCACGCTCTGGAGGATCGCGGTGGTGGTGTCGGCCGCGTCGCGGGCCACGCCCTGCTCGGGGGTGCGGTCCGGCAGTTCGACCTTGCCGCCGTCCTTGGTGATCTCCACGACCAGGCCGTACGGGGCGTGCTTGCCGTGGTTGGCGAGCGTGGCGTACGCGCCGGTCATGTCGAGGACGCTGGCGTTGGCGGGGCCGAGTGCGATGGACGGGCTGGCGGTGAGGTCCGGGGTCTGCTCGGGGATGCCGAGGTTGACCGCGGTCTTCTTGACCTTGTCCGGGCCGACGTCCACGGCCATCTGGGCGTAGACGGAGTTGACGGACTTGTCGGTGGCGCCGGTGACGTTGATCTGCCCGTACGAGTAGTCGTCCTCGTTGGCCGGCGCGTAGCTGGTGCCGTCGCCGGCGCCGACGACGGGGCGCTTGTTGGTGCCGTCGTAGACCGTGTTCGGGGTGATCCGCTGGCCGCTCTGGGTCACCGAGTCGTTCTCCACGGCCGAGGTGAAGACGAACGGCTTGAAGGTCGATCCGACCTGGTAGTCGCGTCGGGTGGCGTTGTTGACGTACTGCTTGGTGTAGTCGATGCCGCCGTACAGCGCGACCACGTTGCCGGTGGCCGGGTCGATGGAGGCGCCGCCGACGCGTACGTACTTGTCGACCTTGTTGGACTTGCTGAGCTTGCGCATCAGCTTCTTGTCGACCGACTCGACGAACGCGTCCTGCTTCTTCTTGTCGATGGTGGTGGTGATCCGGTAGCCGCCGGCCGCCAGGTCCTTCTCGTCGATGATCTTGTTGCTGGTGATGTAGTCCTTGACCGCCTCGACCAGGTAGCCGCGCTGCCCGGACATGCTGGAGGTGGGCTTGGCGGGGTCGGGGGTGGGGAACTTGATGGTCTTGCGCTCGGCCTCGTCCAGCCAGCCCTTCTCGACCATGCCGCCCAGCACGTACTCCCAGCGGGCGACCGCGCGCTCCTTGTTCTCCGGGTGCACCACGACGTCGTACGCGCTCGGCGCGTTCAGCAGGGTGGCCAGGTACGCGCTCTCGCCGGTGGTCAGCTCGTCGGTGTCCTTGCCGTAGTACGCCTGCGCGGCCGACTGGATGCCGTACGCGTTGCGGCCGAAGTAGCTGGTGTTGAGGTAGCCCTCAAGGATGTCCTTCTTGCTCACCTCCCGGTCCAGCTTGATCGCGATGAAGAACTCCTTGGCCTTGCGGGTGACCGTCTGGTCCTGGTCCAGGTAGTAGTTCTTCACGTACTGCTGGGTGATGGTCGAGCCGGACTGCTTGCCCTTGCCGGTCGCGGTGTTCCAGGCGGCGCGCAGCATGGCCGCCGGGTTGACCGCGGACTCCGAGTAGAAGTCGCGGTCCTCGGCGGCGAGCACGGCGTTCTGGGTGGTCTTGGGCACGCTGCTGAGCGGCACGTTCTCGCGGTTCACGGCGCCCTCGCGGGCCAACTGCGAGCCGTCGGAGTACAGGTAGACGTTGCTCTGCGCGATGGCCGCCTTGTTCGCAGCCGGGATGTCCACCAGCAGGTAGCCGGTGACCAGCGTGCCGCCGATCAGGACCAGCAGGAACAGGAACGCGCCGAGCACCATCCGCCAGGTGGGCAGCGCCCGGCGCCAGCCGGTGCGCTTGCGCCGCTGCTTCTTGGCCTTCTTGGCGTTCTTGCCGCCCTTGCCGACGGTCGTTATGTCGTTGTCCGGGCGGTCGGGCCAGCCGTCCGCGGCGTGGCCGCCTCCGGTGCTCGGTGGCTCGCCGCCGCCGAACCCGCCGGAGCCGGCACCGCCGGCGCCCGCGCCGGAACCGGCACCTGCGCCCGCTCCCGCCCCGGCCCCGGCTGCCCCGGAGGGGCCGGTTCCGGCGCGTCCTGCCGGGCCGCTGCGGCCGGCGCCGCCCTTGCCGGGGCCGCCGCCGGGCCGACCCGCGCCGGAACCACTGCTCCGGCCCGGCCCACCCGTGCCACCCGCGGCCATCGCGGCGGCCGAACCGCCGACTGCACCAGCCGCACCGGCCGCACCGGCCGCACCTCCGGCTGCCGCGCCGGTGGATGCGCCGCGCCCGGCGGCTTTCGCGCCACCGGCCGCTGCCGCGCTGCCCGCGACGGCCGCACCACCTGCGACGGCCGCACCGCGTCCTGACCTGCCGCGGCGCGTCCCGGCGGGGCCGTCCGACGTCGGGCGCAGTACCGCAGTCTCCTCGCTGGGCGTCGCCCGGCCGCCGCGCCCGGGGGCGGCGGGGTCGGGACCGCCCGGCGTGGGGCGCAGCAGGGCGGTCCGGTCGTCACTAGCGCCGGCACCGGGGCCGGCACCGGGACGACCCGTACCGGTACTGCGGGTACCGGGACCACGGGTACCGGGAGCGCCGGTACTGGTACCGCGAGTGCTGGTACCGCGAGTGCTGGGACCACCCGTACCGGGGCCACCCGCGCCAGGAGCGCCCGTGCTGGTGCCGCGGGTACCGGCATCGCTTGTACCCGTACCGCGGGTACCGGCATCACCCGTACCCGTGCTGCGGGTACCGGCATCACCCGTACCCGTACTGCGGGTACCGGGACCACCCGTACCCGTACCGCCAGCACCAGCACCGCCGTTACGCGGCTTGCGGGGCTCGAAGAAGCTGCCGCCCGAGTCGCTCGTGCTGGGGCTGCTCGTGCCGGGGCCAGCCGTGCTGGTACCGCCCGCACCCGTGCTGCGGGTACCGGGACCACCCGTACCAGCACTGCCCGTACCCGTAGCGCCCGTACCCGCAGCGCCCGTACTGGTACCGCGAGTACCGGGACCGCCCGTACCAGAGCCACCCGTACCCGCAGCGCCCGTACCGGTACCGCCAACACCCGCACCGCCGGCACCCGCACCGCGAGTGCCGGGACGGCCCGTACCGGTACCGCCAGCACCAGCACCAGCACCGCCACCGCCAGCACCGCCGTTACGCGGCTTGCGGGGCTCGAAGAGGCTGCCGCCGGAGGTGCCCGGTCCGGAGCCGGCAGTGACCGAGCCCGAGCTCGATCCTGCGCGCGGGCCCGGCAGTCGGCCGGTGTCCCCGCTCGCCGCGGCTGCGGTGCCGGCGGGCCCGCCCTCGCCCTTGCGCGGCGCGGGCGGTCGGCCGGCCGGGCGGCGGGGCAGCGTGCCGGTGGCCTCCTCGCGTCCCGGCGCGTCCGTGGAGCGCTGGCCGAGACCGTCGCCGAGGGTCGTGGGGCCCTTGGCGCGGGGTGCCGGGCCGGTGTCGGGGCCGGTCGGGGTGGAGCCGCGCGGGGGGCGCGGCGGGGTGCCGTGGGGGGAGGAGTGGCCCGCGCCGGTCCGGGATGAGCCGGAGCGCTGGCTGTCGGTGTCTTGGCTGTCGGCGCTGCGCTGGCCGGCGCCCTGTGGGGGAGCGCCCGTTCCGCCTGGTCGAGGCCGGTCGGCGGCGGGGCCGCCGGCGGGCTTGGTGCCGCTACCGCTGCCCTGGGCGCCGGGGTCGCTCCCCGCGGCGGCGGCGTTGCCGTCGCCCTTGGCGCTCTGTTGCTGAGGCTCGTCGGTCATGTGTGTAGGGACTCCTCGGCCGCCGCCCACGGTTCTGCCGTGGGGGATATGCCACGGCGTAAATCCTGTCAAGTAGGGCGATTCGCGTCGTACGCCCCACGTGCCACTGTCGCATCATGCGATCCGCGCGGCGGAGGCGGCGCGCATCCGTGACAGCTCTGTGATCGGCCGACTGGCCTGGGCGACTCACCCCACAGGGTGAATAATGCCTGGCTCGCCTGCTCTATGTCGCTCTAGGCTCGTGGACTTTGGTGCCGACAGCCGGGGGAGGGGCGGAAAGTGCGGCTGTACTTGGCCGTGGTGGTGAGCGGATTTCGGCGTTATGCCACCTATCGTGCGGCCACCGTCGCCGGAGTGTTCACCAACTGCGTCTTCGGATTCATCGTCGCCTACACCTATATGGCCCTCTGGGAGCAGCGCCCGCAGCTCGGCGGGTACGACCTGGCGCAGGCCCTGACCTACGTCTGGGTGGCCCAGGGCGTGCTGGCCGCGTCCGCGCTGATCGGCGGCGGGTTCCACGAGGAGTTGCAGGAACGCATCCGCAGCGGGGACGTCGCCGTCGACCTGTACCGGCCGGTCGACCTCCAACTGTGGTGGCTCGCAGCCGACGTCGGCCGGGCCACCTTCCAACTCCTGGGCCGCGGCGTGCTGCCCATCCTGGCCGGCGCGCTCGCCTTCGACCTCGCGCTGCCCACCTCGCCGCTGACCTGGCTGTGCTTCCTGCTGGCGCTGGGGCTCGGGGTGCTGGTGAGCTTCGCGGTGCGCTATTTGCTGGCGCTCAGCGCGTTCTGGCTGCTCGACGGGTCCGGGATCAACATGATCGGGCTCGTCCTGTCGCTGTTCTTCTCGGGCATGATCCTGCCGCTCAACGTCTTCCCCGGGGCGCTCGGCGACGTCGCCGAGGCCCTGCCGTGGGCGGCGATCCTCCAGGTGCCGGTCGACGCGCTGCTCGGCAGGCACCAGGGCACCGGCCTCCTCGCCGCCTTCGCCTTCCAACTCGGCTGGGCGCTCGCGCTGCTGGCCGTCGGGCGCGCGGTGCAGTCGGTGGCGACGCGGAAGGTGGTGGTCCAAGGTGGTTGAGTCACGGGCCTACCAGGGCGTCCGGGCGTACTTCCTGATCGTGGGCATGTGGGTGCGCTCGACGATGGCGTACCGCACCTCCTTCCTCATCATGACGCTCGGCAACATCGCCGTCACCGCACTGGACTTCGTGGTCATCGGCCTGATGTTCACGCACGTCGACGCGCTCGGCGGGTTCGACCTGGCCGAAATGGCCTTCCTGTACGGCACCAGCAGCGTCGCCTTCGGCCTCACCGACCTGTTCTTCGGCAGCACCGAACGCATCGGTCGGCGGGTGCGCGACGGCACGATGGACACCCTGCTGGTGCGGCCGGTGCCGGTGCTGGCGCAGGTGGCCGCCGACCGGTTCGCGCTGCGCCGGATCGGGCGGGTGCTCCAGGGGCTGGCCCTGCTCGGCTGGGCGCTGACCGAGGTGGAGGTGGACTGGACCTGGGACCGGGTGGTGTTGCTGCCGTTGATGCTGGTCAGCGGGGCGGCCATCTTCACGTCGGTGTTCGTGGCCGGCGCCGCCTTCCAGTTCTGGGCCAGCGACGCGGCCGAGGTGCAGAACTCGTTCACGTACGGCGGTACGACGCTGCTCCAGTACCCGCCCACGATCTTCACCACCGACCTGGTGCGGGCGGTGACCTTCGTCCTGCCGCTGGCCTTCGTCAACTGGTTCCCGGCGCTGTACGTGCTCGGCCGTGAGCAGCCGATCGGCCTGCCGGACTGGATCGGCTTCGGCGCCCCGCTGGTCGCCGCCGCCTGCTGCGCGCTCGCCGGGCTGGCCTGGCGGGCGGGGCTGCGCAGCTACCGCAGTACGGGGAGCTGACCTGGCGCCCCATCGGGCCGCGGCCCCCGCGGGGGCCGATCGGGCCGGCCCGCGATGACGCGCGTGCGGGCCCGCCCGCGCGGACGCCCCGCACCCCGACACGAGGCCCGGGAGGGAATGCGTGGCGGGAACGCGTGGCGGGAACGCGCGACGGAACGCGTGGCGGGAACGCGTGAACGTGTGGCGGGAACACGCGGCGAGCCACCGAAGAAGACGGCGAAGAAGACACCGAAGAAGAGACGCAGAGCAAGAGAGGGGCAGAGGACGATGACGGCGGACGATGCCGCGTTCATCGACGTCGACGGGGTGGAGAAGGTGTTCACCGTGCGGCGCAAGACGGGCTTCATGCGGCGCGAGCGGCGCGAGGTGCGGGCCGTGGACGGGATCAGCTTCCGGGTGCCGCGCGGCGAGATGGTCGGCTACATCGGGCCGAACGGCGCCGGCAAGTCCACCACCATCAAGATGCTGACCGGCATCCTGGTGCCCAGCGGCGGGCGGCTGCGGGTGGCGGGCATCGACCCGTCCCGGGACCGCTCCCGGCTGGCCCGCCGGATGGGCGTGGTCTTCGGGCAGCGCACCACGCTCTGGTGGGACCTGCCGCTGCGCGACTCGTACGCGCTGGTGCGGCGGATGTACCGGATCCCCGACGACCGGTACCGCGCCAACCTGGAGCGGTGCGTGGAACTGCTCGACCTCGGCGCCCTGTTGGAGGTGCCGGTGCGGCAGCTCTCGCTGGGCCAGCGGATGCGCGGCGACATCGCGGCGGCCCTGCTGCACGACCCGGACGTGCTCTACCTGGACGAACCCACCATCGGCCTCGACGTGATCAGCAAGGTGAAGGTGCGGGACTTCCTGCGCGAGGTCAACGCCGAGCAGGGCACCACCGTGCTGCTGACCACGCACGACCTGACCGACATCGAGCAGTTGTGCCGGCGGGTGATGGTGATCGACCACGGGCGGGTGATGTACGACGGCGGGCTTGAGGGGCTGCACGCGGTGGGGGAGAGCGAGCGCACCCTCGTGGTCGACCTGGAGCGGGAGGCACCGCCCATCGACGGGGTGCCCGGCGCGCGCACGGTGCGGGTCGAAGGGGCCAGGCAGTGGCTGGCGTTCCCGGCCACCGCGAGCGCCGCGCCGATCGTGGCGGCGGTGGCCGCCGCGTACCCGCTGGTGGACCTGTCGGTGCGGGAACCGGACATCGAGGACGTCATCGCCAAGATGTACGCGGAGCGGGCGCAGTAGCGGGCGGGTTCGGGCCCGACGCCACGGCCGGCCCACCCGTCGCCCGCGGCGGGCCCCGTCACCCACATCACCCCCACCGGCCTCACCCGTCCCCTCCCCGGCGGCCACCAGATGTGGTGCGGTCGGCCGGCAGGTGTGGTCAGGGTGAGCGGCAGCGGACGGCCGGGCGCGACTGGTCTGGACCTCAGTCGGTACGACTCGGGCACGTTCGGCGCCGAAACGGGCAGCGCGGCGCGTCCGGCCTGCCCGCTGCGGGCCGCTCGCCTGCACGGACGGTGGTGGCCCGACCACAATTGCGGGCCGCCGACGGGCGGAAACGGGCCCGCTCGGGCGCCTGCGGAACGGCTTCCGGCAATTGCCGAGTAGACATGTACCGGTCCTGTGCAAGAATTATTGCCGCGCATCAGTGAGCGGACGTCTACGACGATTCACAGACCCCCTGGGCTCAACGGTGAACCAGGGGATCGGCAATACTTCCCGGCCGGTTGCACCGTCTCCCCGGCTCTCAGGTGAAGGGTTGTTATGAGCGACATGCGCCGCAAGCCTTCCGATACCGGCGTTCGGCACTCCCGTGTCATTCCACCCGGCCATGACCCGGCGGATCGCACCATGCAGGGAATTTTCGGCGAACTCTACGAAAGTGAATCCTGGAGACTCTTTCCCGGGGGTGACGGAAAGGGTGAGAACCCGTCACGTTCGGGCAGCGGATCGGACCTCGTACAGACCGAGGCGCTCCGTCGTGAACTGCCGGCGCTGCTGACCAGGATCGGCGCCCGCAGCATTCTGGACATCCCGTGCGGTGATTTCTACTGGATGTCCAGGGTGGACCTCGGAGTGGACTCCTACCTCGGTGCCGACGTCGTCCCCGAGGTCATCGAGCGGAACCGGCAGAACTTTGCCGATCAGGGCCGTACCTTCCACGTCCTCGACATCACCCGCAGCAGGCTCCCGCAGGTCGACGTGGTCTTCTCGCGCGACTGCCTGGTGCACTTCTGCAACGCGGACGTGCAAGCCGCCATCGACAACGTCAAGCGCAGCGGCTCGGGCTACCTCGCCACCACCACCTTCACCGGCCGGACCAGCAACGCAGCCGATGTCGAGACCGGTGGCTGGCGCTCCCTGAACCTCTGCCGCGCGCCGTTCTCGCTGCCCGCCCCCGCCTACGTCATCGACGAGAACTGCACCGAGAGCTATGTGTCCGACGAAGCGGGCGCCGCCGTCGAGCACCGATTCGCCGACAAGTCGATCGGCATCTGGCGGATCGCCGACCTGTAGCGCAGGTGCACTCCGTCTCGACACGTCACGACGTCAAACCACTAAGACCCGGAGTTCGTGAAAGTGGCTTCAAGTGATTCGCGTATGGCCGGCATACTCGTCGTCAACGAGAGATATTTCCCGGACAGTGAAACAGAAGCGGCGCAGGTGGGCGCCACTTCCTTCACCCGATCCGTACTGCGTTGTCTGCAAAAAGCAGGACTCGCCGCCGGCGTCATCCTCTACAAGCGGGACGAGTCCTGCGAGGAACCGCAACTCGAATTCGTCCAGCGGTCCGGCGTGGGCTGCGCCTTGCTCCGCTTCAATTTCGAGATGAGCACGGACGCGGTGAGCCAGGCCATCGCCACGGCCGCGGCCCAGCTCTGTGCCGACCACGGTTTCCGCGGCCAGGCAGGACAGGCCATGCTCTATTACCAGACGGACGCCCTGCTCGGCTTCCACCCGCAAGAGCTGGCCTGCTGCGTGACCCATCACGGGCCTTTCGTACACGACTTCGTCGAAATGTTCTCGGCCCGGGACACGGCGCGGGCGTTCGGCGATGCGGACAAGGCGCTGCACCTCTTCAAGCACCAGGAACTCGGCCTGAACCGGGTGCGGGCGAACGGGCGCATGTTTGTGCTCCAGCACTCTTGGCTCCAGCGCGAGTACCTGCTCGGCCGGGGTGTCGATGAGCAACGCATACGGGCGGTCCGGCCGCCGATAACGGCACCCGAGGTGCCCGAACCGCTGCACGACCAGCGGCTTGCGGCCTTCGTCGACGGCGCCGAACTCCTCGTCTTCACGGCCGTCGCCAGGCTCGACTACTTCAAGAACGTCGAGCTCCTCGTCAGCGGCGCCGTCCAGGCCCGCAAGCGGGGCGTGCCGCTGCGCATCCTGGTCGTCGGCGACCGCCCCGACGACCACGGCGCGCGCGAGGTGCTGCGCGCCCGCGTCCCCGACGAGCACCGTTCGGAGTTCCTCGCCGTCGGCAAGCTGCCGGGCCCGCAACTGCACGCCCTGTTCCAGCAGGCGCGGCCGAACGGCGTCTTCGTCTGCCCCTCGCGCTACGAGACGCTGGGCATCACCCCGCTGGAGGCGGCGCTGTCGGGCGTGTGCACGTTGATGGTCGACTCGCCGGCGGTCGAGGCGCGCCGGTTCTTCCCCGCCGCGCACCGGTTCCTGCCCAGTGCGGACGGGCTGGCCGAGGCGCTCGGGCAGGTGTACGCGGACCCCGCCGGCGTCGAACAGCTCGGCAAGGAACTCCGCGAGACCATCGCCGCCGAGGTCTCCGAGGAGAACTTCGAACGCGACACGCTCAGCGCCTGGCAGGACTTCTCCCGGGCCGCGCAGAGCCGCACCCCGCGGGTCGCCGTGCGCCAGCCCGCGCGGCCCCCTGCGCGGCTCCCCGCGCAGGGCACCCGCCCCACCGACCAGGGCTCGACCCCCACCCCGGCCCGCACCTGACCCCCACCCGACCCCATTCCACCCCACTTCCCAGCATCTGACGCCCCACCAAATCGACGCAGGCCCCGGCCGCCCGGCGGCCCGCTGGCCAGCCGCCCGCAGTGGCCGAACGGGCCGCCGGGGGCCCGCGTAGGCTGTTCGATATGAGCGGTGATTTCCCCGAGATGCGGGCCTCGGACGCCGAGCGCGAACGGGTGGCCGAGGCGTTGCGCGAGGCGGTCGCCGAGGGGCGGCTGACGATGGAGGAGTTCGACGAGCGGCTGGAGGCGGCGTACACGGCCCGTACGCACGCCGACCTTGAGCCGCTGGTGCGTGACCTGCCGGTGCCCGCGGCGCTGGCCCACCACGCCGCCCGCCCGGCCGCAGCCGGCGAGGGCGCCGATCCGACCTGGCCGGAGCGGATCGGCGCCCCCGCCACGTCGCGCTGGGGCGTCGGCGTACTCGGCGGCTTCCAGCGCGCCGGCCGCTGGGTCATGCCGCGTGCCTTCACCTCGGTCGTCGTCATGGGCGGCGGCGAGATCGACCTGCGCGAGGCGCGGTTCGAGGACCGGGACGTGGTCGTACGGTGCTTCGCGCTGATGGGCGGCGTCTCCGTGCTCGTACCGCCCGACATCGAAGTCAACGTGACCGGCATCGGCATCATGGGCGGCTTCGACCAGAAGGCAACCGGCGACGGCGCGCCGGGCGCACCGCGGGTGACCGTCACGGGCCTGGCGATCTGGGGCGGCGTGGGCGTGGAACGCAAGCGCCGCAAGGTGGACATCCAACGCGAGAAGGAGGCCCGCCGCGAGGCGAAGGCGGAGCGCAAGCGCCTCCGCAAGGAGCGCGAGGCGGGCCACCTGGAGCCCGGCTCCCCGGCGGCTGGCCTCCCGGGGGCTGACCATCCGGCGTCTGGCCTTCCGGCGTCTGGCCATCCGGCCCTGGACCGCGGCGACTTGGACCGTACGGAGCGGGAGCGGCGCGTCGAGCGCGAGCGGGGCGAGGGGGTGGAGTAGGTGGAGTAGTACGGGTGGGCCGCCGGCGGGTGGGTGCGCGGTCGGGGGCCAAGTCGGCGGTCTACCGCAGGGGGCAGGGGAGTTCTGGTTTGGTGCGGTTGGGGGTGCAGGTCACGAGGGCCACTGACAGGAACAGGGCGCCGCGTAGGTAGAAGCCGAGAGAGACGTCGCTCCCTCGTGTGAGTTGTTCGGTGGTGGACGTGTTGAGGGCGGCTAGCCATCTGGTGTGGCTGTCATGTGGTGAGGCGAACCGGGGTGCATGCGCGGTGAGTTGCTGCCCGAGCCAGTTGGCTGCCTCCTGGGGGTGGGGGCAGGTGCTGCGGATCAGCCTGGGTGGCTTGAGTAGCCACAGGGCTGTCTCAATCGGGGGCACGTCTGTGGTCTTCCATTCGGTCACGGCTTCTCGGTAGCGCTGTTGTACCTCGTCGGGGCTGGTGGTGGTCGGGGGCAAGGTGGGGGGTGGGCGGCGGACGCTTTCCTTGTCGAACGTCGCCTTTTCGCCGGTCCAGAGGTACCCGTGGACGTGCATCTGATGTTTCCGTCCGGAGGAAGGGGAAGGCGGCCCCGTCCTTCGTGGAGAGGGCCGCCGGTGCCTGCGTTGTTGGTGGGGGTGGGGGTCAGGCCGCGAGGTTGAACCGTGTCGGGTCGATACCGGCCGCGTGCAACTCCGCCGTGGTGAACCTCAAGGGTTCGGCGTCAGGCCGCTTGCTGTCACCCATGGCCCAGGCGCCGTCGCCGATGCGGGCGAGCGTCACGCAGGATTCGCCGTCGGGGTGGGTGTTGCCGCCACACGCCTTGGCGAACTGGGCACCGTCGAGAGTGAGGTCGTACAGGTCGGACATGGTGGGCCTTCCTGATGGGTTGGTTCGGACACCGAGGCAGCGGCTTGCTGTGCGGCTGCCTCGGTGTCCGTGGTCATGGGGAGACGGTAGGGAGAGGCCGATGCCCGGTGCGAGAAAGTTGCGGCGAGTTGCAGATCTCAGCCGAGGGCTTGGATCGCGGAAGCGATCAGCGACCGGGCCTGCCGGCCGTACACGGCTTGTCTTTGCAGCTCAGCGAAGGTCTTGAGGTAGTCACGGACCTCGCTCGGTGCGGTCACGGTGACCTTGGCAGTGAGCAACTCGACGGTCACCTGTTCGTCGTCGTAGACGTTGAACGTCTCCACGGGCCAAATGGGACGCTGCCCCTTGACCGGGATGACACCCAAGCTCACTGAGGGCAGAGACATCGCGGACGACAGGTGCCTGAGCTGTTGGGCCATGGTGTTGGCGTCGCCCATCTGGTGTCGAAGGACGTCTTCTTCGATGAGCATGACGAATCGGTGATCGCCCTCACGGAGTACCCGGGCCCGCGCTAGCCGGGCCGCTACCGCCTGGGGGATGTCGTCCGGGAGGTCTCTGAGCCAGACGACCGACTGAAGGACCGCTGTCGCGTACCCCTCGGTTTGAAGGAACCCGGGGACGACATCGGAACTGTACGTACGGAACAGCCTGGTGCGCTCGTGCAGGGCCACGCGGCCCTCTTGGATGTGCCGAAGCGACTTGCTTCTGTGGAGCCGTCTCCACTGCACGTACATGGTCTCGACAGCACGGTTGGCAGCGATGAGGTCGGCGGCTTGGTCCGGTACGCCGCAGGCGGCACACCACGCGCTGATATCGGCGTCCGAGGGCGTCGTCCTGGCGTTCTCTATCCGCGATGACTTCGCCTTGTGCCAGCCACAGCGAGCAGCCAGATCACCCCCGGTGAGCCCCGCGTCCCGCCTTATCTCCTTGAGCCGGCCGGCCAAGGCTTCGCGAGCGGCTTGAGCGTTGGACGAAGGAATAACAGACATGATCTGGCTGCCCGGTAATGCCGTGGGTTGGGTTAGACCTCGTACTCCTGGTGGGGGACGCCCCGCTCCCACACTGCTTCGAAGGCATGCCGACACAGCCGGATGACCTCGGGGTCTTCTACATGCTCGACACCTGCGTCGTCCCCGTCACCACTGAAGTGGTTGAAGCGCACGAGGTGGTCATCGAAAACCCAGAAGTCGTTTCCGGGTAGTGCGATGCCGGACACCTGCCGCCGCGGGAGCCACTTGACCTCTTCGCCGGCAGCGATGTTCTTGAAGGTGCCGCTGTGCAAGAAGCGGGTGTACTCACTCACCGGCTCGGACACGACGCGAGCCCGGCGGACCGCGACGCCGCGTGCCGTGGTGCGGGCGATGAGGTCGAGCCACGGAGTCCACCAGGACTGACGGTCCTCAGGGCGGAGCCGCCGGCCGTCCTTCCAAGCCGCGAACCCGGACTTCTCGTAGTCCACCGCGTACGAGTCCCGCATCTCAAGGTGCGCCGCGCAGCGCGTCGCCGAGTCGAGTAGCTCCTCAAAGGTCACCAACTGCTGCTTGCTCTGCGGCATCGCATGCCTTCCTGATGATGTCGATCATCCGGTACGGCATCCGAATGACCGCCTCGTCGTCGGGGTGGTGGCTGTTCTTCCGGCACTCGGCCTGAGTCTCCTCGTCGGCCAGCCAACCTTGGAAGATGATGTCCGGCTCGCCCTTCATCTCGGTGTCCACCCAAGCTGCCGGGCACTTGTCCTCTTCGCTGTGGGGGTCGATCCCGATGAACAGTAGTGCCATGACTGCCTCCCGTGTCGAGACGGTTGCGCTCAGTTGCGTGTGACCATCAGTCCTTCGCTCGGTCCGGGTCAAGGGGCGCGCAGGGGCTGCCAGAAGCGCGCGACCGGCGCCCGCATCGAGTGTTCACGCACCGGTTCTGCCTGGTTCCGCTGGAGCCGCTTTCCTGCCCCGGACACACTCCGTTGACCAGGGAAGGCCGAGGCCACTCCATGTTTGCTCGACTGAGATCCCGCCGAAAACGACCGCTCGGCATCGCGGTGGCGCTCGGCGTCGCCGTGGCCCTCGCGGCTCCTGCCGCCGCCGTCGCGCCCGCCGCCGCGGATGAGGCCGCCGCCTCGGGCGGCGGCGACGCCGTCCCCGTACAGCTTCTTTCGATCACCGACCTGCACGGGTACTTCGCCGACAACAAGCAGTCCGTCCCCGGGGCCCACGCGGGGCAGCCTGGGCAGACGGTCGGCGGCGGCGCCTACCTCGCCGCGCACCTCAAGCGGTTGCGCGAAGAGGCCGGGCTGCCCGCGAAGAACTCGATCCTCTTCGCCAACGGCGACGACTACTCGGGCTGGCCGAACGAGGCCGCGCTGTTCTGGAACGAGTCGACGATCGAGTTCGAGAACTACCTCGGCGTCCAGTTCTCCACCATCGGCAACCACGAGCTGGACCGCGGCCTCAACTTCTTCCGGCACATGGAAGACGGCACCTGCCCGCCCAAGCTGCTCGGCGGCGACCTGTGCTTCACCGACTCGACGGGCAAGAAGTTCCGCGGCTCGGACGCCAAGCACTACTCCGCCAACGTCTTCGACGGCCGCGGCGCCCTCATCTCCAAGCCGTACCACGTCGAGCAGGTCGATGACGGGCGCGGTGGGACGATCCCCGTCGGGTTCATCCACACCACCACCGAGACCGCCATCGAGCAGGGGCTCTCCTACTACGCCCCGAACCAGTTGCGCGTGACGTCGGAGACCGCCGCGATCAACAAGTACGCGGCCCGGCTCCAGGCGCAGGGCGTCCGCTCGATCGTCGCCGTCATGCACGAGGGCTTCACCCAGCGCGGTGGCTACGACGAGTGCACCGACCCGTCCGGGCCGGTCGTCGACATGAACAAGGAGATCAGCCCGGCCGTCGACGCCATCGTCACCGGCCACTGGCACGCCACCACCAACTGCTCGCTCCCCGACCCGGCCGGCAACCCGCGCCCGATCGTGGAAGCCGCCAACCACGGCCGGCTGATCAGCGAGATCAACCTCCAGATCGACCGCGCGACCGGTGACGTACTGCGCGACCGCACGGTGGCCAGGAACGTCCCCAACACCAAGGACATCGCCCCCGACCCGGGCGCCCAGAAGATCGCCAAGTACTGGCAGGACAAGGTCCCGGCGCGCCGGGCCGAGACCATCGGGCAGATCACGGGCGACCTGACGCGGGCGACCAAGGACCCCGAGGGCGAATCCAGCATGGGCACCGTGCTGGCCGACTCCTTCCGCTGGGCCGGGCAGCGCGACGCCGAGCAGCGCGACGCCGGGCAGCGGCGGCCCGGCCACCGCGCCCCCGCCGCCATCGGCATCGCCTCCCCGAACCAGATGCTCCGCGACATCAGCCACGCCCCGGCCGGTGCCGACGACGCGCCCGGCGAGGTCAAGTTCAGCGACGTCTACCTGGGGATCTACAACGACCGCGGCGGTCTCGGCCCCGGCGTCTTCAGCAGCGAACTGACCGGCCGCGAGGTCCGCGACCTGCTCCAGTGCCAGTGGCGCCCCGACCTGTCCTGGTCCGACGGCAGCGTCGAAGCCGACCTGACCATCGACACCGGCGGCGCCCTCGGCCTCGTCTTCCGCCAGCAGGACGCGAAGAACTACTACATGTGGCAGATCAACGGCACGACCACCCCCGGCCGTGTCCTGCTCAGGCCGCACGCCTACGTCAACGGCGCGTGGAAGGTGCTGCCCGCGACCGACATCACGTCCGTCATCCCGGCCGGCGAGCTGGGCGACCGGCACCACGTGAAGGTCCGGGCCCAGGGCAGCACGATCACCACCTGGGTCGACGGCGTACGGGTCGACTCGCGCACCGACACGCAGTTCGCCCGCGGCGGGATCGGCGTGCGCACCAGCGGCGGCGAGAGCGGGCGGGTGGACAACCTCGCGGTCCGCGACCTCGCGGGGCGCACGCTGTACTCCAGCACCTTCTCCACCGCCCCCGACCCGGTGTTCGGGGCCACCGCGACCCTCAGCGACGACGGTCAGCTCCTGGCCCGCGACAACACCACGCAGTTCGCGACGGGCTCGTGCGAGGCGCGCTTCCCCCGGCTGCCGGAGACCTTCCAGCCGCTGGCGCTGTCCAGCAACGTCACGTACAAGTACCAGCCGAAGGCGCCGCGCGACAGCCGCATCCCGTACGGGCAGATCCGGGTGGACGGCAAGCCGCTCAAGCCGAACGCCACGTACCGCATCAACACCACGTCGGCCGAGTTCACCACCACCGGCACCCAGGAGGGCTTCACCCCGCTGGCCCACACCCGCAACCGGCACCGCACCGACTTCACCACGCCGGACGCGGTGACCGGCTACCTGAAGGCGACCGGGCCGCTCGCGCCGCCGGCGCCGGATCGGGTTCGGCCGCTGCACGGTTGGCCCTGGGGCGCGCCGGCGGCGGTCCGCACGCTGCCGTGACGTGACCCGGGGGGACGGCTCGCTCCGCGCGTTCCGTTCCGGTCGCGGATGACCGAGCGCCGGCCGGCCCTTCGGGGCTGGCCGGCGCGTCAGGGGTGTTTCGTACTCGCCAGGGGCGGTACCCGTGCGACGGGTTCAGTCCGCCGTCGCGTTGCGGGCCAGGTCCAGGGCGTAGTCGGGCCACCAGGCGCCGGCCTGCGGGCCGCCCTTGCAGGGGCCGTCGGACTCGCCGGGGGGCTTGATCCACAGGTAGGCGTCGACCCGTTCGTCGGCGGTGCGCGTGGTGGGGGGCTCGCCGAGGGCCCGCTCGCCGGGGTTGCACCACGCCTGAGGGTCGTCGCCGCCGCGCGCCGGACCGCGCCCGTTGCGGCTGGTGTCGATCACGAAGTGCTTGCCGCCGAGCAGGTCGGACAGCCGCTTCCCGTACGCCGTGTTCTCGCGCGTCGTCTGGTAGTTGGAGATGTTCAGTGCGAACCCGTCGGCCTCCTCGATGCCCGCGCGGCGCAGCGGGTCGGCCATTCGCTCGACGTCGGTGATCCAGTGCGGATTGCCGGCGTCCAGGTAGACCTTGGTGTGCGGCAGCGCGCGCAGTCGGTGGACGGCCGCGGCGAGCAGCGCGAACCGCTCCCGGTGGAACCGCTCGGGCGTGCAACCGTCCTCCACGTGCGGCAGCGCGTCCGGCTCCAGGACCACCGTCGCCCGGCGGTCCCCGATGCCGGCGGCGACCTGCTCCACCCAGTGCCGGTAGGCCCGACCGTCGCGCGCGCCGCCCTTGGAGTACTGGCCGCAGTCCCGGTGCGGAATGTTGTAGAGCACCAGCAGCCCTTCCCGGCCGGCGGCCTCCGCGGCCCCGGTGAACCGGCGGGCCCGCCCCTCCGGGTCGTCAGCACCGATCCACTCCGCGATCGGCTGCCGGGCGATCTGCGCCATGAGCTCGGCTTCGGTGCTGCGCCCCGCCGCCCGGTACGCGGCGAGTTGCCTGGCCGCGTTGGTCTGCGGATTGACCCAGTACGGGACGGTGGACACGGGCCGCTGCCCGACCGGCCCCATCGGCGCGCCCTCCGCCCGCCGCTCGTCCCCTCCGCCGCACCCGGCCAGCACCAGCACCGCCACCGCGGCGATTGCCCCGACCCAGGTGGCCGTACGGGCGAGGCGCTGGCGTCTCGGGGTGGTGCGGTACGGGCCGGGGCGCCGGCCGGGGCACGGATGGCGGTTTGAGCCGTGGTTCGGGCTGTTGTGGTGCGGGCCGTTGTGGTGGGGGCCGTTGTGGTGCTGGCCGGGGGTGGGCGGTCTGCGGCGGGCGGCTGTGGGGGCGGGGCGGGCTGCGGTGTCGGCCGGGGTGTCGGCCGTGCCATCGGCCGCGGCGTCCGCTGCGGGCTCGGCGTCGGGCGTGTCGTACGGGGCGGCGCCGCTCTCCCCACGGGGCACGTTCGGTCGATCCACAGCTTCCACACCGTCCCTGCGCGCACGTGTAGGTAGGCACCCTGTTGTACCGCGCGCGGGCCCCGCGAACCCGCGGCGACATGGCGGCTCGCCCGCCCCTCACCCCCGTACCGCGTCCCGTACCCCCGTCAGATAGGCGAAGACGACGACGTTGGCGGTGTACGTGCGCGTGGCGCGGTCGAAGGTGCCGCCGCAGGTGATGAGGCGGAGTTCGGCGCGGCCGGGGCGGGCCTGGCCGTAGACGCGGTGGGCGTCGAAGCGGGCGCGGGGGACGACGGCGACCTCCTCCACCGCGAACTCGGCCACCGTGCCGTCCGCCCGGGTGACCCGGACCGCGGCGCCGGGCCGCAGGGTGCCGAGGTCGTGGAAGACGGCCGGTCCCGACTCCGTGTCGACGTGCCCGACCAGGACGGCGACGCCAGCGGCGCCCGGCGGCGGGCCGGCCCGGTACCAGCCGACGTCGCCAGGCCGCCGGTACGGGGGCGGCTCGACCGCGCCCGCCGCGTCGAGGCCGCGGGCGACGACGGGCGCGTGGCGCACGCCCGCGCCGGCGATGTCCAGCACCCGGGGCGCGGCGCCGCGCGAGGTGGTGGGGCCGTGTGGAGTGGGGCGGTGCGAGGCGGTGGACCTGTGTGGCGTGGGCCCGTGTGGTGAGGGCAGGGCGTGGGCGTCGGGGCGGCCGACCGCGGCCACGTCGCCGGTGGTCGGTGTCGCGCCGGCGCCGGGGTCGTTGCCCTTGCCCCACAGCCAGAGCGCCACCAGCACCAACGCCCAGGCCAGACCGACCGTCAGCCGCCCCCGGCCGCCCGCGGCGGCGGGTGCCTCGGCCATCCGCCGGGCCCCGCGCCGCTCAGCCGGCGGAGCGGCCGGCCCGGC
>NZ_JBLIWA010000051.1:0-49887 GCF_047525675.1 Streptomyces sp. 796.1
GCGCGGCCCCCGGCGGGCGCCCGCATCCGACGCCGCAGGCCCGGGCGGCGGCCGAAGCCTGGCAGCGGCTGCTGGCCGGGCACGCGGGCACGGCGGCCGGCCAGTGGCTGTGGACCGCCGCGCCCGATCCCGGCCCGGCACCAGCAACGACGTCCGATCCCGATCGGCTGCCGGCGACGCCCGGGCCGCGCCCTTCGCCGGCCGGGCCCGCCGCCCTGCGCGCCCCGCTCCCGCCGTACGCGCACGGCGCCGCCCGCCCGCTCGGGCTCACCTCGCATCCGCTGCCGGTCCGCCCCGAACTCGGGCCGGTCACCGCAGGGCCCCGGCCGCCCTTCGACCGGAGCGTGTACGAACGGGTGGCGACCACGCTGCGCACCACACCCGAACGGGCCGACCTGCCCCCGGTGCCCGAGCTGGTGGCCGACGAGATCACCCGCGGCTGTGCGCCGTGGGCGCTGCACGAGGAGTCGCTGCGGGTGGCCGCGACGGTCGGCGTGGAACTCGCTCTCGGCCTGCGCCCGCTGGGCGCCGGATGGGCGCCCGGGCCCACCGGTGGCGACGGCCACGACGCGGGTGACGACGGTGACGTGGATGGCACCGGTGACGCGCACGGCCCGGGCGCGTCGGCAGCGCGTGCGGTCGCCGCCGACGGCGAGGCGCACGGTTCGGCCCGGGGCGGCCGGTTCCCGGGCGGCACGCCGACCGCGGCCCACCGCGCGGTCAACGCCCGTTGGCAGCGCGAGGCGTACGTCCTGCGCACCCGCCGGCTGACCCTCACCCCCGGGCACCCCGGGCACCCTGAAAACGATGCCAACGCCGGCACCAACCCCTGCACCGGCACTCGCACCGCCCCCCACGCCCGCGCCGATGCCGGTGCCGATGCCGTGACGGCGGGGCCACTGGCCAAGGTCGCGGCCGAGTTGCACACGCCCTGGCGGGCGTACGTGCGGCGGCTGTGGGTGCGGCTGCACGGGCGGGACGTCCGCACCGCCCCACTCACCGTGCACGAGGTGTGGGACGTCCTGGACGGCGTGGCCCGCTCCGTCATGCTCGACCACCGGGCACAGGTCCGCCAGGCGCTGGCGCCGGCCACCGCGGGCTACGCCGCCGTGCCGGGCCCAGCCGCCGGCCTCGCCGACCTGGGGGCCAGCCGGTGAGCAGTGCCGTGCGGATCGAGCAGAGGGCCGATGGCCTGTGCGTCCTGACCCCGCTCCCCGGGCGCCCCGCCCGTACGCCCAGCGTGCTCGATCCCGAGCCCGGCGTTGACGTCGCTCTCCTTGAGGTCGCCGGCGGCCACCTCACCTGGAGCGTGCTGGACGCGCACCGGGAACCGGTCGCGGTGCTCGACGAGGCCGCCGCGGCGCAGGGCTGGGTGTGGGCGCTGTACGGGGAGCCGGCGGCGCTGGCGCTGGCCGCCGCGGCCAAGGCGGCGCCCGGGCCGCCGGTCGAAGTGCCCGTCCGCCCCGGGCTGCCCGAACTGGCCGCCGACGCCCGCAGTTGGGCGTACGCGCAGTGGGCGGCACGGTGGTGGCCGGCCTCCTCGCTGGACGCCGTACCGGCCCTCGACGCCCGGGCCCTCGCGGACGACCTGGAGCGGCTCGCGGTCCGCTGCGACCTGCTCGGCGCGCCGCGGGAGCCGTACCGGCCGACCGGGTACGGGCCGCCCGACCCCGGCGCGCTGGAGCCGGCGGCGTACTTGCTCGCCGACGTGCCGCCGTGGCCCGGAGCGCCGGAGCCGGAGCGCGGGGGTCCGGCGGCGGGCCGCGCGGCCCGGCTCGGCGACACGGTGGCGGGCGGCCGGTCGGACCGCACGGCGGGGGACGATCCCGCGCCCGGCGCCCCGACCGCATACGACCGCTATGCGCTGGCCGCCGGGGCCGTGGCGCCCGAGCCGGTGCCCGACGGGCTGCTCATCGCGCACGGCAGCGGCGGCACGGACTGGCGCCGCTACCCGCCGGGCCTGGTGGACGCCTCGGAGCGGGCCGTGTCCTGGCGGGCCGTCAGGACGGCGGGGCACACCGTCATCGCGGTCAGCGTGGCCGCGGCCCCGGAACGGCTTGCGCCGGACGCGCCGCGCGCCCTGCCGCCGCACCTGGTGCCCTGGGCGGAGATCGGCGGCCCGCCCGTCACCACGGCGCTCACACTGGCCGGCGACGCCTGGACGGGGCGGCTGACGGTGCCCGAGGGGCAACCGGTGTCCGCGCTGGCGGTCGGGGTGTACCTGCCCGGCTTCGACCCGGTACCGCCGCGCGCCGGCGCCGCCGCGGCGTCGGGCGGCACCACGGCGGCGGCTGACGCCGCGCAGGACCCGCGTCCGCCGGGCCACGACGGGGCGCCGGCCGCCCATCGGGTGGTGCGCGAGAAGATCAGGAGCCTGGTACGCGAGCGGCTGGCGCGGGCCGCGGCGGACGAGCCGGGCGGACTGGGCGACCCGGGCTCGCTGGGCGACTTGTTGGCGGCCGAACGCGCCGCAGCGGCGGAACAGGACGACGACTACTGACATGCCCGACCCCACGCCTCCGGCCCCGACGCCCGAACCCACCACGGAACCCGTCACCTCCGAACCCGCCACGCCCGGGCCGGCCCCGGAACCCGCTGCGGTCGCACCGGCAGCCGCCGAACCTGCCGCGGCCGACCCCGAGCCCGGATCTGGAGCCGGGGCCGGGGCCGACCCCGAGCCCGATCCGCTGGCCGGCGTCATGGCCCTGCTCGCGGACGGCGTGGCCGCGTACGGGCGCGGTGAACTGCCCGGCGCGCACGGCGCGTTCGACCAGGCGGTGCAGGCAACGACGCAGCTCACCGCGCAGCTCCACCACCTACGGGTGCAGGCGCTTGGCAACCGGGCCTCGGTGGCGAACGCGCTCGGCGACCACCGGGCTGCCATCGCCTCCCACCGCGCCGCGCTCGACGCATGCGATGCGCTCGACCTGCTGGCCGACGAACCGATCTGGACGCTGCGGGCCACCACCTTGATCAACCTGGCCAGCCCGTTGCAGGAGACCGGCGACCTCGATGCCGCGCAGGCGGCGTTGGAGCAGGCTCACGCGCTGCTCCTGGCCCCGGCCGCGGACGGCGCGGAGCCCCAGCCCAGGCCGGAGGGCACCAGCCTGCTGGCGCCGTGCCTCCAGGGGCTCACCTCGCTCGCCATCCACCGCCAACAGTGGGCCACCGCACACGCGTTGGCCCAGCGCACGCTGGCCGCGACCGCGCGGTACGCGCCCGGGTTGACCGCCCATCCCCTGGGCAACCTGGCGGTGACCAGCATGGAGAGTGGGCGCCAGGAACTGGCCGAGGACTACGGGCGGCAGGCGCTCGCCGCCTTCGAGGCCGCGGGCGATCCGGTGGGGGCCGCCGAGACGCGCCTCAACCTCGCCGGCGGGCATGTCCGGGCGCGCCGGCCCGACCGGGCCGAGCCGTTGCTCATCGAGAGCCAGCGGTTCTTCGTCCAGGCTGGCATGGTCGGCCGGCAGGCGACGGCACTGCGGCTGTTGGGCATGGTGGCGGCCCAGCGCGGCGACCGGGCACGCGCGCGCGAGCGGTACCGGGAGGCGCTGGCCCGCTTCGATGAGTGCGGATCGCCGGTGGCCGCCGCGCAACTGCGCCTCGAACTGGCCGTCGACGCCTACGCCTGCGGGAACTTCGCCGCCGGCGAGGCCGAACTTGAGCGCGCCACCGCGGTGTTCACCGCCCACCGGCTCGGCCTGCACCTGGCCCAACTCGACCTCACGCACGCCATGCTGCTGGAGAGCCGGCTGTCGGCCGAGCAGCCGCCCGATCCCGCGCTGCTGGCCCGTGCCGTGGCGCTGGCGGTGCCCGCGGCGCTGGCCTTGGACGCCGTCCGCACCACGCTCACCAGCGGCTACCAACGTGAGCGGTGGAGCCGGCGGATCGCGGCCCCGGCCCGTGCGGTGGCGTTTCGGCTGGCCACCCGGGCCGGTGACGCGGCGTTGGTGGCCGAGCTCGTCGAGACCTGCTGCGCGGGGCCGCCGCTCGATCCGGGCCTGCTGGCCGCCGCGTCCGTTGCAGCCGACGGGTCCACCGCGCTCGACTCCGGGGCGCCGGGCACCGCCCGGGGCGGGTCCGGCCCGGGCTTGGACGCGCCGGTCCTTGACGCCCTGGCCGGCGAGGAGGCGGCCGACCTCCTCGATGCGGTGGCGGCCGATGCGCAGCGGCGCGGCGCCGGTTCGGCGGGTCCGCCCGCCGCCGCGTTCCCGCTCGGTGCGGCGCTGGCCGACCTCGCCGCCGGCACCGGCATCCCGCTCGCCCCCGCGCCGCACCTGGCCCTGACCGAAGGTGGCGAGGTCGCCCTCGGCACCGCCATCGCCCGTGCCGAAGCCCGGTACGGGACACCGCTCCGCGACGGCCGGGTGATTCCGACATGGTGACCACGAACCGACCAGGCCCCGCCCCCACCCCGCAGCCGCGGGCGGGCGCGGCGGCACGGCCCACCGTGCTCGTACGGCTGGCGGACGCGGATGATGTGTACATCACCTGGCGGTGGACGCACGCGCTGGCCGCCCCAGGCGCGAGCCGGGTGCCGCGCGCGGAGGCCGAAGCGACACTGGCCGCCCTGGACGCGGCACTGCCCGGCACCGACCCGACCCGGCTCGGCCGTGCGCTGGGCGACGGTGCGCTGGTGCGGTACGCGAGCGAGAGCGCGCTGGCCGAACGGCTCGCCCGGACGTTCCTGCCGTACGGGCTGGCCCAGGAACTGCACGAGTGGTGGACGCGCGGCGTCCGCCCGCTGCTGCGCATCCAGCCGTCACCGCTGACCGCCCGGGTGCCGTGGGAGTTGCTGGCGCCCGACCCGGAGCTGCGGCTGCTGGACATCGCCGACCTCGGTCTGTTGGCCCCGGCCAGCGTCGTGCACGCGGCCGGCCGCACCGCCCGGTCGTGGCCCGCCACCCGGCGGCTCCCGGTGGTCGCCGTCCTCGATCCTCGGGTGCCCGGCTTCCGTGCCGACTCCGCGCTCGGCTCGGTCCTCGGCCGGCCCGATGCCCGGTCCCCGCTGGCCCGGCAGGTCGCCGGGTACGCGGCGGCCGGCAGGCTGCGCCCGCTGCCGGGGGACGACCCGGCAGCGGTGTTCCGGCGCACCGACGTGGACCGCGACTGGCTCGGCACCACCCTGCGCGCCGGCGCCAGCCGGCTGCTGTACGTCGGCCACGTCACGGCCGCCGCGCCGGAGACCGGGTCCAGCGAGAACGCCCAGCTCCACCTGGCCTGTCGGGCGGAGTCGGCGGGCTTCGCCGCCCCGCTGCGCGACCACCGCCCGCTGTCGGCCAAGGACCTGCTGCTGGGGACGCACGGGCTGGCCGAACCCGCCGAGGCGGGCGCCGAGCGCTGGCCGGTGCCGAGCCGGGTCGCGTTGATCGCCTGCGAGAGCGGGGGCGACCTGCGGTTCGGCGAGGCGCTCGGGCTGGCGACCGCGATGGTGCACGGCGGCGCCGAACTGGTCACCGCCACCCGCTGGGCGCTCCCCACCGATCTGGCCTTCCACTCGTTGGCCGGGGCGCCGCCGACCGCCCGGCCGCTGCACGACGCGGTGTGCGCGATCGATGCGGCGCACGAACGGGACGACGCGGTGACGGCGCTCAACGCCTGGCAGCGCGAACGGCTCGCGGCCTGGCGGACCGAGCGTACGACGGAGCACTCGCCGGTGCTGTGGGCCGCCTTCGCCACCTTGGACACGGCGCCTTCGACGCCCGGGGCGGTGGGGCCCCCTGAGGCAGGTACGGAGGACGGCTGTGGGGCTGCCGGGGCAGCTTGCTGACGGGCGGATGGGAACCGCTTCCCGTTCGGTGGATTCCTTGTAGGCTGTGGGCGGCGCCGGCGAGAGGCGTCACTGGTTGTGGTAGCGATTGACTGTTTGTGGGGTATTCGCGGTGGCTACGGGAAAAATTCTGCGGTTTGACGAGATTCGCGGCTACGGGTTCATCACGCCGGACGACGGCGATGAGGACGTCTTCATGCACGCGAACGACCTGCGTAACGACAAGTCCCTGTTCCGTCCGGGGCTGCGGGTCGCGTTCGACGTCGAGGACGGTCAGCGGGGCCTCAAGGCCTCGGACGTGCGGCTGATCGAGCGCTCCGCGCCGGCCGCACCGGTGACCGCCGAGCTCGCGCGCCCGCGGGTGCGCACCGAGGCAGAGGACGGCACGTGTGACGTCCTGACCTCGGCCGAGTTCCAACTGGAGCTGACGGAGGCGCTGTTGCACGCGGTGCCGTCGCTGACGGGCACCCAGCTCATGCTGGCCCGCAGCCGCATCATCGAGCTGGCCCAGGAGCACAACTGGGTGGAGTACTAAACGGTCCCCGGCTGTCCCGGTCCTCAGCGGACCGGGGCCCGGACGGTCGGTGTGGTGGGCACACTCCAGGGTCGGCCCGCCGTTGACACACCCCCGGTGAACTGACACAGCCGTGTCGAAGCAGAACCGACCCCGCATGGACGGGGGCGGCGGCTGCTTCGGCACGGCTGTGGCGTTGCGGGTGACCGGCGCGTCTAGCGCGCGGCCACCGCACGAAAGCGAACGCGGGCCACCGCCCCGCTGGGGTGGTGGCCCTGGTACTGGCGCGGGAACACGACGAAGGGTGCTCGGGGATGAGTTTCCGGCTGGCGGCGTACGCGGTGTGCATCGAGGACGGGCGGGTGCTGCTCGCCCGGCACGTGTCGTCGCGGGGTGGGAGCACCTGGACCCTGCCGGGTGGCGGGGTCGAGCACGCGGAGGACCCGTTCGACGCGGTGGTACGCGAGGTCGCTGAGGAGACCGGCTGCGACGGGGTGGTCGAACGCCTGCTGGGCGTGGACTCCCGGGTGGTCCCCGCGGCCGAACGGGCCGTCCCCGGCGGCCCCGACCACCAGAACGTCGGCGTCTTCTACCAGGTCCGCATCGTCGGCGGCCAGCTCCGCCCGGAGCCGAACGGCGCCACCGCCGAGTCGGTCTGGACACCGCTTCCCGACGTCTCCCGCCTGCGCCGGTCCTCGCTGGTCGACGTGGGCCTCACCCTGGCGCGGACACTGCCGCCGACCGGTCATGTGGCCGCCGTGCAGGTCGGCGGCCTGATCCAGCACTGAGCGTACGGGCCCCGGCGGGGCCGCCGCCGGGCCGCACCGCGGTCCGGCAGGGCCCGCCCCCCCCTACCGTGCCGCAGGTCAGCCGATGCCGAGCTCCTTCTCGATGAGGGCGAACATCTCGCTGTCGGTGGCCGTCGCGATGTCCTCGCCGTCGCCGCGCGCGGCGTCCGGCCCCGCCGCGGTGCCCCGGCCGTCCGGGCTGGGCTGGCTCCTCTGGCCGGACCCGTCGCCCTGGGCAGGTTCCACGCTCGCCAACAGGGTGCGCAGCCAGTCGGCCGCCCGGGCGCGTTCCGCGGCGTCCAGCGGCGCCGTGTCGAGGGCGGCTGCCAGGTGCTCCGCCGCGGGTCGCAGCGGAGCGGGCAGGGCGTCCGCGAGTGCGGGGTGCGGGGTGCCGGCCGGGAAGAGCTCGTCGGCCAGGTGCCGTACCAGACCGGTGGGTGTGGGGTAGCGGAACAGGACGGTGGTGGGGAGGGCGAGGCCGGTCGCCGCGTTGATGCGGTTGCGGAACTCGACGGAGCTGGCCGAGTCGAAGCCCGCCTCCCGGAAGGTGAGCTCCACGTCGACGTCGGCCCGCCCGCGGAACCCGAGCACCTGCGCCATCTCGTCGCCGACCAGGTCCAGGAGGGCGCGTTCGCGCTCCTCGGGCGGGCGCTGCGCCACGGCTCGCACCAGCGGGGTGCCTCCGGGCGCGGCCGGTTGCGGCTCCGCCGGCCGCGCCCGGTGGTGGTCGGCCGTCTCGGGGACGATGACCAGCGTGGTCGAGGTGTACGGGGCGGCATCGCCGGGGCCGGGGCCCGGCGTGAGCCAGTAGCTCTCCCGCTGGAAGGCGTAGCCGGGCAGGTCGACGGTGCGCGCACCGGGCAGCAGCGGCGTCCAGTCCACCGTCGCGCCCTGTGCGTACGCCTCGGCCAGCGCGGCCGTGAAGCGGGCGATGCCGCCGTCGTCGCGGCGGAGCGAGCCGACGGCCGCGACGGCCGCGCCGGCTTCTTCGGCGCTCTGCTGCACGCTCAGGCTGACCACCGGATGGGCGCTGGCCTCGATGAACAGGGTGTGTCCTGCGGCCACCAGGGCGTCGATGACCGGCGCGAAGCGGACTTCGTTGCGGAGGTTGCGCGCCCAGTACGCGGCGTCCAGCGTCTCGCCGGGGACCGGGTGGCCGACCACCGTGGAGTGGAACGGGATCTGCGCCGGGCCGGGCCGGACGGCGGCCAGGGCGCTGCACAGGTCCGCGCGCAGCGGCTCGACCTGGGGTGCGTGGGAGGCGTAGTCGACGGGGACGCGCCGGGCGCGGATCGCGTCCCGTTCGCAGGCGTCGGCGAAGGCGTCGAGCGCCGTCACCTCGCCCGCGACCACGGTGGCGTACGGGCCGTTGTGCGCGGCGATGCACAGGTCGTCGGCCCAGGGCGCGAGGCGGTCGGCCGTCTCCTGGCGTCCGATGTTGACGGACAGCATGCCGCCCTGCCCGGCGAGCCGCTGCCGGATGAGCTGGCTGCGTACGGCGACGACGCGGGCGCCGTCGGCCAGCGAGAGAGCGCCGCAGACGACGGCGGCGGCGATCTCGCCCTGGGAGTGTCCGACGACGGCCGCGGGGACGACGCCGAAGGACCGCCAGAGTTCGGCGAGCGAGACCATCACGGCCCAGGACAGCGGCTGGACGACGTCCACCCGGTCCAGCGGCCCGGCGAGTTCGGTGCCGAAGTCCCAGTCCGTCAGCGGTGCCAGGGCCGCGGCGCAGCGTCCCATGGCCGCGGCGAACACCGCGGACTGTTCCGTCAACTCCCTTGCCATGCCCACCCATTGGGCGCCCTGGCCGGGGAAGATCAGGACCGGCCCCGGCGCACCGGCGCGGGCCACGCCGCGCAGCAGACCGGCCGGCGGCTCGGGGTCGGTGGCCGCGTCGGCCCCGTCCGCCAGTGTGGTGAGGCCGGCCAGCAGGGTGGCGCGGTCGTGGCCGATGAGGACGGCCCGGTGGCGGAGCGCGGCGCGGGTGGTGGCCAGCGAGTGGGCGATGTCGGTGAGTGGGGTCTCGGGGTGATCTGCGAGGTGCCGGCGCAGCCGGTCGGCCTGGGCGGCGAGCGCGGCGGGGCCGTGCCCGGACAGCACCCAGGGCACCGGGGCGCCGGTCGCGGTCTGGCCGGGAGGGGCCGGCGGGGCGGACGGGGTACGGGGCGGGCACTCCCCCACCACGACGTGGCAGTTGGTGCCGCCGACGCCGAAGGAGCTGACGCCCGCCACCAACCTGCGGTGCGGCTCGGGCCAGGGCCCGTGCTCGGTCCGTACGGCGAGGCCGAGTTCGGAGAGCGGGATGCGCGGGTTGGGTGTGTGGTGGTGCAGGCTGGGCGGCAGTTGGCGGTGGTGCAGGCTGAGGACGGTCTTGAGCAGGCCGGCGATGCCGGCGGCGCCTTCGAGGTGCCCGATGTTGGTCTTGATCGAGCCGACGGCCAGCGGGCGGCGGCCGGTGCCGGGCCGGCCGAGCGCGGCGCCGAGCGCCGCGGCCTCGACGGGGTCGCCGACCGGGGTGCCGGTGCCGTGCAGTTCGACGTACTGCGGGTGGTCGGCCGCACTGCCGGCCCGGGCGTGGGCGCGGCGCACGACCTCTTCCTGGGCGTGGCCGTGCGGCGTGGTCAGGCTCTCGCCGCCGCCGTCGTTGTTGACGGCGCTGCCCTCGATCAGGCAGTAGATCCGGTCGCCGTCGGCGCGGGCCGTCTGCTCCGTCTTGAGCAGTAGTACGACACCGCCCTCGCCGCGTACGTAGCCGTTGGCGCGGGCGTCGAAGGTGTGGCAGCGGCCGTCCGGTGAGAGGGCGCCCAGCGCCTGCGAGGTGCGGGTGGAGGACGGGGCCGCGATCAGGTTGACCCCGCCGACCAGCGCCGCCTGCGAGTCGCCGCGGCGCAACTCCTCGCAGGCCAGGTGGACGGCGACGAGCGAGGACGACTGCCCGGTGTCCACGGTGAGGCTGGGTCCGGTCAGGCCGAGCGCGTAGGAGATCCGGTTGGCCAGGATGCTGCGTTGGAGGCCGGTGAAGGTGTGGTGGCCGGGGGCCGCGCCGCCCTGGTGGGTGAGGTCGGCGTAGTCCTGCCAGATGGCCGCGGCGTAGACGGCGGTGGGCCGGTCGCGGAGTCGGGTGGGGTCGGTGCGCGCGTCCTCGGCCGCCTCCCAGGCGAGTTCGAGGAGCAGCCGTTGTTGCGGGTCCATGGCGGCGGCCTCGCGCGGGGCGATGCCGAAGAACCGGGCGTCGAAGGTGTCGATCCGCTCCAGGTAGCCGGCGCGCTCGGGGTGGCCGGCGGGCCGGGCCCCGGCCGTCATGTGCCAACGGTCGGCCGGCGGCTCGCCGACCGCTTCCCGCCCGTCGGCCAGCAACTCCCACAGGGCGGCGGGGCCCGGCGCCCCGGGCAGCCGGCAGGCGAGACCGACGACCGCGATCGGCGCCGAACCGTGGCCGGCGGCCGGCCGGGCACCGGTGGCGCCGCCCGGGTCGGCTGGCGTGTCGGGCTCGGGGCTGGCGGCGGCGACCGCCTGGCTCAGTGGGTGGCGCGCGTTGGTCATGATCCTGACAGTCCCCGGGTTGGCCGCTGGCTCGGGTGGTGGGCCCCGACGGCGCCGCGGTGGCACTCGGCGCATCGGATCGGTGGCTCACGCACGTTCTTGACACTGCGCATTCTGGAACAGTTCACGCCCGCCCGGACCGGAGCCGACCCCCAGCCATACCCCAGCCATGGCAAGTGGTCCGGGCAGGCGCGGACCGTCGGGCGGCCGGCGGACGAGTGGGCGTCCTGCGCACGGACGGGCCGCGCCACCGGTTGCTACCCGGTTCCCGCACGCACTGCTGCGGGAGCGGTCGCGGCAGGCGGATCAGCGGGACGGGTGGCGTACGCGGGGCGGGCGGGCGACCTATTTGAGGGCGCCGGCGGTGAGGCCGGCCTGGACCTGGCGTTGGAAGATGATGTACACCGCAAGGACCGGCAGCATCGCGATCAGCAGGCCGGAGAAGAGCACCGCCCAATCGCCCTTGTATCCCTGGGAGACGGCGAGTTCCACCAGCCCCTGGGGTAGCAGCTTGTCTTCGTCGTCGCCCTGGTTCAGTACGTAGGGCAGCATGTACTGGTTCCACTGGCCGAGGAAGTTGAAGATCCCGATGCTGATCAGTCCGGGCTTGGCCATCGGGAGCATGACCTGGAAGAACGTGCGCGTGTGGGAGGCGCCGTCCAGCATGGCGGCCTCCGCGACGGAGGTCGGCAGCGTCCTGAAGAACGAGGTCAGGAAGAACACCGTGAACGGCAGCGAGTACGCGATGTAGACCAGGATCAGACCGTGCTTGGTGTTGAGCAATTCCATGTTCTGCAACACGAAGTACAGCGGGACCAGCGCCAGCACGATGGGAAAGCTCATCCCGCCCACGAACAGGAAGTAGATGAACCGGTTCCCGCGGAATTCGAACCGGGCCAGTACGTAGGCGGCCATCGCGCCCAGCAACATCGTGCCGAAGAGCGAACCGGCCACCACTACCGCCGAGTTCAGGAAGTACCGGCCCATGTTCGCGGTCTGCCACGCGTCCGACCAGTTCCCGAAGTGCAACGAGGACGGCAACGACCAGGGCGAGGTGAAGATCTCCTTGTCGGTCTTCAAGGAACTCATCGCCGCCCACAACAGCGGCATCGTCACCAACAGACCCCACACGGCCAGGATTCCGTGCGAGAACACATTCAACACGCCACCCGCGTAATCCCTGCGCCGTCGGGGGGCCTCGGTCACCGCCGGCGCCCCGGCGGGCGGCTGTCCCTTCTGTACGTGCTGGTCGTGCGGCGCGTCCAGTGGCCCTGGCATGCCGACCAACTCCTTGGACGAGAGTTCTCCGTTCATGCACTCCACTCCCCACCACGGGTCGGACAGAAGGGGGCGCGGCCACCGGGTCCGCACGGTGCCCGCATGTCAGAACTCCAGCCTTTCGCGGCGGCCGAGCCGCATGACGATCGCGGCGAAGATCATCGTGACGATCAACAGGGCCACGCCCAACGCCGTTCCGTAACCCGCCTGCCCGTCCTGAATGCCCTTCGTGTACACGAACCACGTCAGGACCTCGGTCGAATAGTCAGGACCGCCGGGGCCGACCGTCATGATCTGGACCACGGCGAACGAATCCAACGCCAGGATTCCCATGTACACCCAACCGGTCTGCACCGTGTCCCACAACAACGGCAACGTGATCCGGAAGAACGTCGTGAACCGGTTCGCCCCGTCGAGCAGGGCCGCCTCGTAGAAATCCCGCGGAATCGTGCTCATCGCGGCCGAGAACAACACCACGTAGAACCCGACGTTGCTCCACACCATCACCGCCATCACACACCACAGCGCCAGCTCCGGGTCGCCCAACCAGTCCGGCTGCACCGAATCCAGCCCGATGCCGGAAAGGAACGAGTTCAACGCGCCACTGTTCGGGTTGTACGCGAACTGGAAGATCAGCGCCACGATCGCGATCGACAGCACCTGCGGAAAGAAGTACACCACCTTGTACACGGAAGATCCCTGCACGCCCGAGACCACCGCACCCTTGCGCCGTCCACCCACATTCAGCATGAAGGCGAAGAACAGCCCCATGCCGAGCGTCACGAGCGGCAACACGAGCAACAGCACCAAATTGTTCCGCAAGGCATGCCAGAAGACGTCGTCGTCCCACATCTTGCGGTAATTGTCGAACCCCACCACCTTGAGGTCCGAGCTCAAACCGCTCCAGTTCGTGAACGAATAGTAGATGGCCTGGACGAACGGCGAGAGAACGAACACCGTATAGATCGCCAGAGGCAGGGCCAAGAACCCCACGATAAAGCCGTACTTACCGTGCCGCACTGCTACCGACCCCACTTCCCGCCCGCGAGACACGACCTGACCCGCACCCGCCCCGGCGACCGGTGCGGGTGTCCTTGCACCTAGCGGTGCCGGTACTTCCGCACCGCATCGTCCCGAGCGGTCTCGTCAGCGAACTTCTGGCACTTGTCCATGCACTCCTTGGGCGACAGGCGACCCGCCATCATCTCGCCCAGTGCGGCCGTGCCGATCTTTTCCTTCTGCAAGCGCACGTACCAGTCCTGGAGCCGCGGGTTCACCACGTTCTCCCCCGCCTTCGCCCACAACTCCTGCGCCGACGCCAGCCCCGGCGCGAGCGTCAGCCCCTCGGTGCCACCGTTCAGCGAGGAGAGCGACGACACCCGTTTGATGAACGTCTGCGTCGACTTCTCGCCCAGCATGATCCGCAGCAACTCCATGCCCCCCTGCGGGTTCTTCGCGTTCTTCGGCACGATGAACGGCTCACCACCGGAGGCCCAGATCGTCCCGAACGGCAGCTTGTCACTCGCATCCAGCGAGGACGGCGCACCCACCGCCATGTCGAAGTTCCTCGGCGTCGTCTTCTTCGTCTCGTTCTCCACCCACGAACCGTTCGGGATGAAGAGCGCCTTGCCCTCGTTCCACGCCACCTGCGATTGAACATGGTCGAGACCGGGGGTGCCCTTGAGGATGTACCCCTTGGCCTGCAATTCGTGGTACGCCTCGAACGCCGACTTCACCGCATCGTGCTTCCAGGCGTTCGGCTCCAGGTTGTCGATCGCGTCCAACACCTCGCGACCGCCGATCTTCGCGATGAACGGATACAGGCTGAACGGCAGGTAGTACGGGTACTTCCCCGGATACGTCCACCCCGCGATCCCCTGCTTCTTCGCGTCCTCACACAGCTTGAGCATCGCGTCCCAGTCCTGCGGGTACTCCCAACCGTGCTTCGCCAACAGCGACTTCGAATACCACACCCCGTAGATCGTGTAGGCGTAGTACAGGACCCAGACCTCGTCCCCGTCGAACTGCCCCATCTCCACCACGCCGGGCCGCAGCGTGTCCCGCACCTTCTTCTTCGGATCGTCCAGGGACGGCGCGTCCAAAAGCGCCCGCAGGTCCGTCAACTGCTCCTTGGCGACCAGCGTCCCGAAATCCATCTGTTCCGCACCCGAGTTGTCGATCAGGTCCGGCGGCGTACCCCCGTTGAACCGCGGCGCCAACCGCGCCTGGATCTTCTGCGTCGCCGTGTGCTTGATCTTCCCGTCCGTCTTCGGATAAGCCGCCACATACTGCGCCTCAGCGGCCTTCGCGTACTCATCACCGAAGCCACCGTCGAAAATGACGACGTCAAGCCCCGCACCCTCGTTGACCGCCAGCGGATTCTTCGCCGATTTCTCTCCCCGGGCGACCTGCTGGGTGTTGTTGCCGCCGCTCGTCGCACAGCCGCTGAGGGCCGTGGCGGCGGGAAGGGCGAGGATTCCGGCGGCGGTGGCCTGCTTGATGAGGGCGCGCCGTCCAAGGTCGATGGGTGTCATGTCACGCCTCGCCTTCTCCAGGGTGTCGCGGCGACCCGGCCCGGCACTGCGCGCACTCGCGCAAGGCCGTGGGCGGGTCCATGGACGCTCACGCGCCGCTCGACGGCCCCACCGGGCCGCGACCGGCTGCGCGGACGTCCGCGTCATGCACCTCCGTCCCCCCATAGCACCATGCGATGAGTCAGATGATCACTCGCGCGCACCCATCTGAGTGGCGACGCCGCGCGGTGCACCGAGATTGGCCCCGTTCGGCCGTAACGGCGGGCCCGCCTGCCGCCCGGTGGCAGGCGGGCCCGCTGCCTGGCGGCTACTCCTTGACGGCGCCGCTGAGCATCCCCTCGATGAAGCGGCGTTGCAGCGCCACGTACACGATCACCACGGGCAGGGCGATCAGCACGGCGGCAGCCGCGAGCAGGGACGTCTCGGAGCCGTGCTGGCCCTGGAAGAAGGCGAGACCGAGCGGGACCGTGCGGTGTGCCTCGTCGCTCACCATGACCAGTGCCATCAGGAACTCGTTCCAGGTCCACATGAAGACGATGACGACCATGGTGGAGATGGCGGGCCTGGCCATCGGCACCAGCACCCGCCACAGCGTGGTCCAACTGTTCGCGCCGTCGATGCGCGCCGCCTCGATGACCGCGCGGGTACTGCCCCGGAAGTACGTCCGCATCCAGAACACGCCGAACGCCAGTGACTGGGCGGTCTGCGGCAGGATCAGCCCCCAGTAGGTGTCGGTGAGTTCGAGGTGCCGCAGGTCGAAGTAGAGCGGTACGACCAGCGCCTCCTGGGGCACCGCGAGGCCCAGCACGAACAGGTAGAACAGCGCCGTCGAGCCGGGGAAGCGCAGCACCCCGAAGGCGTAGCCGGCGGCCACCGAGAGCACCGTGGTCAGGGCGACCACCGTCAGCGCCACCAGCACCGAGTTGCGCAGGTAGTTGCCGAAGTGGCCACGGGTCCAGGCGTCCGCGAAGTTGCCCCAGTGCAGCCCGTCGGTGGGCAGCGTGAAGCCGGTGCTGAGCGAGGACCTGGAGTCCAGTGCGGTGGCGAGGATGCCGAGTACGGGGGTGAGCGAGACGACGGTGAACAGGGCGAGGAGCGCGTAGGTCAGGGTCCGTTCGGTGCGCGAGATCATGTCCTTCGCCCTTCGACGAGCCGGGAGACGCAGACGGTCAGCACGAAGATCAACACCGTCAGCGTCACTCCGATGGCGGCGGCCGAACCGACCTGGTTGGTCTCGAACGCCCGGTGGTAGACCTCGTACGCCGGTACGGAGGTGGCGTTGCCCGGGCCGCCGCTGGTGGTGATGTAGATCAGGTCGAAGTTCCGCAGCCCGGCCACGATGGTCAGGGTGAGCGCGACCGCGATCTGTGGCCGTAGGCCGGGCAGCGTCACGGCGAGGAACTCGCGCAGCGGGCCGGCGCCGTCCAGCCGCGCCGCCTCGTACAGCTCGCGCGGGATGCGCTGGGCGCCGGCCAGGAAGAGCACCATGCACAGGCCGGTGCCGACCCAGGTGCCGACGATGCCGACGGCGGGCAGCGCCCAGTCGTAGTCGCCGAGCCAGGGCCGGGCCGCGGCGCCGAGGCCGACGGCCCGCAGCACGTCGTTGAGGAGCCCGTCGGGCGCCAGGATCGACCGCCAGGCCACGCCGACCACGATCAGCGCGAGGACCTGGGGCAGGAAGAGGACCGTACGGAAGAAGGTCATGCCGCGCACCCGGGCCCGGGACAGCAGGGCGGCAAGGAGCAGCCCGATGGCCACCGGCAGCGCCGAGTAGAAGACGAGCAGGAGCAGCGCGTGGGCGAACGGGGCGCGCAGTTCGGGGTCGGTCAGCAGGTCGTGGTAGTTGGCGCCGCCGGCCCAGGTGGCCGCGGTGAACCCGTCCCAGTGCAGCAGGGAGAGCCACACGCTCTGGCCGAAGGGGAAGAGCAGCAGCGCCCCGTAAAAGGCGAGAGCGGGCAGTACGTACAGATAGCCGACGGCGCGCGGTTCGCCGGGCGCGCGGCGCCGGTAGCGGCTGGTCAGGGCGCGCCGGCGGGCGGCAGGTGGCGCGGTCTTGCGCTCACCGCCGAGGGGCTGGGCGGTCGGGGTCGCGGGCCCCGGTGGGTGGGGCCCCGGTGTGGTCGGCGGGCCGGCCGGGCCCGGGTCGCGGCGGCCCGAGGTGGCTCCCCCGCCGGTGGCCGGCCCGTGGGCGGCGGTCATCGGCCGGCCTGCCCGGGGCCGCGGTCGCCGCGCGCTCCGCTGCGTGCCTGGCGTCGCTGTTCGGCCAGGAAGGTCGCGTAGTCGCGCTGGGCCGCGGCGGTGAAGCGCCCGGGCGAGACGGTGCCGGCGATGACGCCCTGGAGCTGTTCGGAGAGGGTGTCGTAGAAGGTGGGCGTGGTGTAGTCCAGGTAGGGCACCAGGCCGTCGGCCTCGTTCAGTCGGCGCCAGCCGTCGAGCATCTGGCCGTCGACGCTCTCGGCCGGCACCGCGGCTGCTGCCGAGCCGGGCACGGCCGGCAGGACGCCGTGCCGGGTCATCACGTTGGCGGCGTGTTCGCTGGTGAGGAAGTCCAGGTAGGCGGCGGCGACCTCGGGGTGCTTGCTGCGCGAGGTGATCGACCAGGCCAGGCCCTGGCCGCCGGTGGAGACCGGGTCGGCGCCGGCAGTGGCGGGTGGCGGTGGGACCAGTCCGAGCCTGTCGCCCATCGCCTTCTTCAGGTCGGCCAACTGCCAGGTGCCGGTGAGCAGGTACGCGCCGTCGCCGGCGGCGAACTTCTTGGCCGCGTCGTCGTAGCCGAGTCCGTTGGCCCCTTCGGGGAGGTAGCCGCGGCGGTGCCAGTCGGCGAGGGTGGCCGCCGCCTGCCGGGTCCGCTCGTCGTCGAAGCGCCCGGCGCGGCCGAAGACGGCGTCGCGTACGGCGGTGGCTGCGGACTGGTTCTGGAGCACGCCGAAGGTGTGGATGGCCGGGTACTTGTCCAGGTTGCCGAACTGGATGGGGAGTCGGCCGTCGTCCTTGAGTCGCTGGAGGCCGCCGGTGAACTCGGCCCAGGTCCGCGGCGCGCGCAGGCCGCTCTTGGCCAGCAGGTCCTTGTTGTAGTAGAGGCCGACGAACTCGCCTGTCTGCGAGATGCCGTACAGCCGCCCCCGGCCGAAGTCGCGGCCGTCGGCCGAGACCCGGTTGAGGTCGAGCAGGGTGGCCGGGTAGCGGGTGTTCCAGTCGTAGATGCCGGCGTAGGTGTCGAGCGGGGTGAGCAGGCCGGCGCGGACGAAGGCGACCATGTCGGGGTAGCCCTGGTTGGCCTGGATGACGTCGGGTGGGTTGTTGCCGGTGACGGCGAGCTTGAGGGTGGTCTTCAGGTCGGCGAAGCTGCGGGCGACCCGTTTGATGCGCACGTTGGGGTAGGTGCGCTGGAACTCGGCGTTGAGCTGTTCCACCTCGGCGTTGGTGCCGCCGCGGATCTCCTGGTCCCAGACGGTGAGGGTGACCTTCCCGGCCCGCGCCGGGTCGGGGATGGCGGTGGCCGCGCCCGTGGTGCCGCCGCGGGCCGCCGACCCGTCGGTGCCGGGCACGCAGGCCGTGGCGAGCAGCGCCAGGCAGCCGATGACCAGGGCGTGGACCGTGCCGCGCGGGCGGGGCGCCCGGGCCGCTCGTGTGCGCATCGGATCTCCTTCGTCGAAGCGGGCGGTCGGCTTGTGGGTGTCGCCGTCGCAGCGGGCGGCCGGCTTGCGGGTTCCTTCGCCGAAGCGGGCGGCCGGCTCGCGGGTGTCGCCGGGCCGGGGTGTGCCCGCCGGGGGGCGCGGCCGGTTCATGCGCCGCGGAAGCCGAGGGTCGGCAGGGCGCGCCGGCTCGATCCGGTGAGCCCCGCGCGCACCTCGGCCGGCAGCAGGTGGTCGAGGAAGCGGTAGCGCCGTTGGACTTCGGCGTCGGCGGCCGGGCCGTCCGTCCGGCCGCTGGCCCGCTCCCACCAGGTGGCGACCTCCGGCCAGCCGGGGGCGGCGAGCGAGCCGCCGAAGTGTTGCACCGACAGCGCCGCGGTGAGGTTGCCGAAGGCCAGCCGGTCGGCGAGCGGCCAGCCGGCCAGGGTGCCGGTCATGAAGCCGGCGGTGAACACGTCGCCGGCGCCCGTCGGGTCGAGCACCTCCACGGCGAGCCCGGGGACCTGCGCGTACTCACCGGTCAGCGAGTCCACCGCGAGCGCGCCGGCGGCCCCGTCCGTGACCACGGCGATCGGCACCAGGTCGGCGATGGCGCGCACGGCGCGCTCCGGCGATGTGGTGCGGGTGTAGTGCTGGGCCTCGGCGGCGTTGGGCAACAGCGCGTGGCAGTACGGCAGGTCGGGCAGGGCCGCCGTCGGCCAGCGCCCGCTCCCGTCCCAGCCCACGTCGGCGAAGACGAGCGCCCCGTCCGCGTGGGCCTGCCGCAGCCAGCCGTGGTGCCTGCCGGGTTCCAGGACGGTGACGCAGCCGCGGGCGCGGGGCGGACGGCTGGCGACGGGCGGGGCCGGGTGCTCGTGGGTGACCATGGTGCGCTCACCGTCGTACGCCATGGAGACGGTGAGCGGCGAGTGCCAGCCCGGCACCCGGCGGGAGGCCGTGAGGTCCACGCCCTCACCGTCGGCGAGGCCGTCCCAGCAGTAGTCGCCGTAGACGTCGGCGCCGAAGGCGGCGGCCAGACTGGTGCGCAGGCCGAGCCTGGCCAGGGCGGTGGCCATGTTGGCGATGCCGCCGGGGCTCTGCCCCATGCCGCGTGCCCAGGTCTCGGTGCCGCACGCCGGCGCGTGATCCAGGCCGGTGAAGACGATGTCGAGGAAGACGGTGCCGGTCAGATGGACGTCGAAGGCGGGGTCGCCGGGGCGACGCACCGCGGCGAGCGGGTCGAACGCGGCGGCACGCTGGTCGGCCGGAGCGGCCTGGCGTGGGCCGGAGCGCCTGGCGGGGCAGGGGGGTTCGGCGGGCCCGGCGGTTCGGGGGTGCCCGGCGGAGTGCGCGGGCCCGACGGGGCGCGGCAGCCCGGGGGCTCGCGCGGCCTCGGCAGGGTGCGGAGGTTCGGCGCCGGCCGGGCGTTCGGCGCCGTGCGGGTCGCCGCTCATCTGGCCCGTCCTACCGGGCGCGTCCAGGCGACGGGTCCCGACGGGGCGGGTGCGCCGCCCCGCATCCCGTGGGTCTGCGGGGTGACCGTGGCCCCGGAGCCCGACCGCCGTAACGCACGCCCCGGCCCGGCGGGGGCGGCGCCGCCCGAGGAGAACCGATGCGCGGAGCGCCGGTGCAGGGAGCACCGGTGCGGAGGCCGGTCCAACGCGTCAGCTTGCAGCGTCCTTCGCTTCATGTGACGGAAACCTTGCATGGCCACGGCTGCGTTGTGCAAGGGTTCCGTCACAGTCGCGCAGACTCGCTCGTGTGCAGTACGTTGCGAACATGCTGCCCAAGGCCCGCCACGAGAAGCTGCTGAGTCTGCTCGGCGCGGAAGGCGTGCTGCCGATCCGGGAGATCGCCCGCCGACTCGCGGTCAGCGAGGCGACCGCCCGGCGGGACCTGGACGCGCTCGGCCGCGCCGGCCGGCTGACCCGGATCTACGGCGGCGCGCTGGCCACCGGCCGGGCGGGCGACGAGCGGCCGTTCGCCGCGGTGGCCGTCGACGACCTGGCGGACAAGGCGGCGGTCGCCGGCCGGGCCGCCCAACTGGTCGCGGACGGCGATGTGTTGCTGCTCGACATCGGCACCACCACGCTCCAGCTCGCCAAGTTGCTGCGGGGCCGCGAGGTCACGGTGGTCACCAGCAGCCTGGCGGTCTTCGACGAACTGCGCGACGACCCGGCCGTGACGCTGCTGCTGCTCGGCGGCCGGGTGCGCCGCAACTACCAGTCGTTGGTCGGCTTCCTCACCGAGACCAGCCTGCGCCAACTCCACGTGGGCCGCCTCTTCCTGGGCGCCAGCGGCGTACTGCCGGACGGCGGCGTGCTCGACAGCACCGAGGTGGAGGTGCCCGTCAAGCGGGCCATGCTGGCCGCCGCCCACCAGGTGGTGCTGCTGGCCACGGCCGGCAAGTTCCCCGGGGCGACCGGCCTGGCCCGGGTCTGCGGCCCGCGCGACATCGACACCCTGATCACCAACGACACCTCGGACCCGGCGACGCTCGCCGTGTTCCGTGAGGCCGATGTGGAGGTACTGACCATATGAGGCTGACCGTTCTGGGCGGCGGCGGATTCCGCATGCCGCTGGTCTACCGGTCGCTGCTGAACGACCCGGGGGACGCCGCCGGGCGCTGTACGGAGGTCGTCCTGCACGACACCGACCAGCAACGGCTGGACGCGATCGGCGCGGTCCTCGCCGAGTTGGCCGCCGGCCGGCCGGGCGCCCCCGCCGTGCGGGCCACCACCGATCTGGACGAGGCGCTGCGCGGCGCCGACTTCGTCTTCTCCGCGATCCGGGTCGGCGGCCTCGCCGGCCGGGCCAGGGACGAGCGGTTGCCGCTGGCCGAGGGGTTGCTCGGGCAGGAGACGGTGGGCGCGGGCGGCGTGCTGTACGGGCTGCGCACGCTGCCGGTGGCGGTGCACATCGCCGAGCGCGTCGCGGCGCTCGCGCCCGACGCCTGGGTCATCAACTTCACCAACCCGGCCGGCATGGTCACCGAGGCCATGCAGCGCGTCCTGGGCGACCGGGTGATCGGCATCTGTGACTCGCCGATCGGCCTGTGCCGGCGCGCGGCCCGCGCCGCCGGCGTCGACCCGGACCGGGCGAGCTTCGACTACGTGGGCCTCAACCACCTCGGCTGGCTGCGCGGCATCACCGTCGACGGCCGGGACCGGTTGCCCCAACTCCTTGCCGATGAGGCGGCGTTGACCTCGTTCGAGGAGGGCAAGCTGTTCGGGGCCGACTGGCTCCAGACGCTCGGCGCGCTGCCCAACGAGTACCTGCACTACTACTACTTCCACCGGGACGCGCTCGCCGCGATCCGGGACGCCACGCAGACGCGCGGCGAGTTCCTCCGCGACCAGCAGGCGGCGTTCTACGACGCGGCCACCGCCAGGCCCGAGCAGGCCCTCGCCGCGTGGGAGCGCACCCGGCTGGAGCGCGAGGAGACGTACATGGCGGAGAGCCGGGAGGCCACCGGCGGCTGGGAGCGCGACTCCTGCGACCTGGAGGGCGGCGGCTACGACCGGGTCGCCCTCGCGGTGATGCGGGCCATCTCCCGGGGCGAGCGCAGCACGCTCATCCTCAACGTCCGCAACCGCTCGGCCGTGCCCGGCCTGGACGCGGACGCCGTGGTGGAGGTGCCCTGCACGGTGGACGCGGGCGGCGCGAGGCCGCTCGCCGTCGGCGCGGTGCAGCCCGGCCAACTGGGGCTGATGCTCAGCCTCAAGGAGGTGGAGCGGTCCGCGATCGAGGCCGCGGCCAGCGGCTCCCACCGGGCGGCGCTGCGCGCCATCGCCCTGCACCCGCTGGTGGACTCGGTGGCCGCGGCCCGCCGGGTACTGGCGGCGGCCCAGGGCGGCGAGTGAGCGAGGGGTGGTGGGGCTACTCCGCACTGACCAGCGCGGCGATGCCCGGCTCCGTCCAGTGGCCCGCCGCGCCGGGGGCGCTCGCCAGGTAGCGGGCGGCCCGGGCCGCGTCCCAGCGGTGGGCGTCCATCAGCCCTGTGGCCAGGTGGTACAGGTACGCCGCCGAGGGCGCGCAGGGCGCCACCTCGTGCAGGTGCCACGGCGCGGTGCAGGTGACCATGGGCAGGCCGGCCAGGGTGCCCACGCGCACCAACGTGTCGTACCGGCCGGGCCCGAGTGCGGCCCGCCCCGCGGTCAGCACCTCGGTCAGGTCGAGGTCGCGGCCCGGTTCGCGGTACATCTCCTGGGCCGCGATGTCGGAGAACTGGGCGCGGCTGAGCAGATAGGCGCGGGCCGCGGTCTCGCCGGGGGCGGCCGGGTCGTAGAAGGCCCGGCCGCCGCCCCAGCGGGGCGAGTGGGTGGCGAAGTACAGCCGCCCGGGGATGACCACCGGCAGGTTGCGCTCGGGCGGGCTCGGGTCGCGGCAGCCGGGGTGCACCATGGCGCCGCCCGCGGGGGCGCCGCCGGTCAGGTAGCAGGCGAGGCGGGCGGCGTGCAGGTTGGAGCCGTAGGCCACGTACCACAGCCGGCCGGATGCGGCTGGTGGCGCCGCTGCCCGGGTCGCGGCCGGCTCATCGGGGCCCTGGCCCGCCGGCCCGCCCGCACGTCCTGGGGTGTTCATCCCGGCCATCCCATCAGGCGGCGTCGTGGAAGACCAGCCCGAGGGTGTGCCGCTGCCCCGTTCGCAGCACGCTCACCCCGTGGCGTACCGGGGCGGCCGACCAGCCGCGGGCGCTGCGCACGGGACGCTCGCGCGTGGTGAAGACCAGCCCGTGGCCCTGTGGCAGCGCCATCGCGGTGCCGCGCGACTGGGCCCGCGGGCGCTGCTCCACCAGGAGGAACTCGCCTCCGGTGTGGTCGGTGCCCGGCGCGTCGAGCCCGATGACCACCTGGAGCGGGAAGACCAGGTCGCCGTAGAGGTCGCGGTGCAGGGCGTTCCAGTCGCCGGCGCCGTACCGCAGCAGGATGGGCGTCGGCCTGGTCTGCCCTGCGGCGTGGCACTGAGCGAGCCACTCCTCCAGCGTGTCGGGCCAGGGCGCGGGGCGGCGCAGCCTGGCCGCCCAGTCGCGGGCGATGGGCAGCAGCCGCGGGTAGAACGCCGCCCGGAGCGCGGCGACGGTCGGCGGGATCGGGTGGTCGAAGTACCGGTACTGGCCGGAGCCGAACCGGTGGCGCCCCATGTCGACCGTCGACCGGAAGTGCTGGGGTTCGTCGTACAGCCGCGTGATCTCCCGGCACTGCTCGGGGTCGAGCAGCCGCGGGGTGAGTGCGCAGCCGTGCGCGTCGACCTCGTCGGCGAGCGCCTGCCAGTCGATGTCGCGGATGCGGGTGAGCGGGGTGGGGCGGGCGCTGGTCATCGGTGGCTCCACGGACGTGCGGGGGGGGGCGGGCTCGGGCGAGGCGCCACGCCCGGGGCGGTACGCGGCGGGTCAGCGGGCGGCGTGGGCGGGCCGCCGTGCGTACGGTCGGTGGTCAGGCGTGGGCGGCTGCGGGCGCCCCGGGCGCGGCCGACTGCCGGGCCGCAGCCCACAGGTGGTGGGTGGCGTACGAGCGCCACGGGCGCCAGCGCTCCTGGACCGGCCCTTCCGGCTCGCCAGTCGCATCCCGCTCCGGCCGCTCTCTGCCGTCCCGCGGGGGCGGGTCCTGCTGGCCGTGCTCGTCGCCGAGCAGCAGCACGTCCGGGTCGCCCAGCGCCCGCATCCGGATGGAGCGGGCGGTCCGTCCTGCGAGCCCTGGCAGGTCGCGCAGCCGGCGTTCGGCCTCGGCCCGGTCGGCGCCGGGGTCCAGGCTCAGGCTGCCGTCGGCGAGCGCGGTGGCCAGGGCGCGCAGCGTGGTGCGCCCTGCGGGCGGCAGGTCGAGCGCGTCCAGCGGTGCTTCGGCCAGTTCGGCCGCGCTCGGGAACAGGTGTGTCAGCTCCCCGTTCGCGGTCGCGAGCACCGCGCCGTACGCGCCGACCAGCGCCGCGCCCCGGCGGCGCGCCTCGTGCAGCGACACGCCCTGGCCGAGCACGGCGCGCAGGGCGAGCTCGTGCGGATCGGCCGCGCCCGGCACCCGCAGCCCCGGGCGGGCCGCGACCAGCGGGCCCAGGTACGGGCAGCCGCCCAGCCGCTCGGCCACCGCGTACGGGTCGGCGTCCAGGTCGAACAGCCTGCGCATCCGCTGGCCGGCCGTGGTCAGGTCACGCAGCTCGCACAGGTGCAGCCGGCAGGCGAGCCAGCCCTGGTCGGCGGCGGGCTCGTGCACCTCCACGATGCCGCCGCCGCCCGGCAGCCGCAGCGTCCTGCGGTACAGCCGGCTGCCTGGCTCGCCGGTCACTTCCTCCACGCCGGCGACGTGCCGCTGCTGGAGGTGGTCGAAGAGTTCCCGGCCGGCGAACGCGCCCCGGTAGGCCAGCCGCAGCGGGATGCCGTGCGGCACGCCGGCCACCGGTTCGGCGCCCTGCGGGTCGGCGGCGGTCACGGGCAGCCGCCCGGGCGTGTCGCCCGGCCCGTGCTGGCCCGCGCCGCCGCGAGCGCCCGGCCCGTACTGCGCCGCGGCCCCCGGCCTGGCCTGCCGCAGGGCGGTCGGCGTGCTGGCGTAGATCTCACGCATGGTGTCGTTGAACTGGCGCACGCTCGCGAAGCCGGCCGCGAAGGCGACGTCAGCCGCCTGCATGTGGGTGGTCTGGAGCAGCACCCTGGCCGTGTGGGCGCGCTGGGCGCGGGCGAGTGCGACCGGTCCGGCGCCCAGTTCGGCGGTGAGCTGGCGCTGTACCTGGCGGGCGCTGTAGCCGAGCCGTACGGCGAGCCCGGCGACGCCCTCCCGATCCACGACCCCGTCGCCGATCAGCCGCATGGCGCGACCGACGACGTCGGCGCGGGCGTTCCACTCGGCCGAGCCCGGCACCGCGTCCGGGCGGCAGCGCCGGCAGGCCCGGAACCCCGAGCCCTGGGCGGCGGCTGCCGTACGGAAGAAGCGCACGTTCTTGCGCTTGGGCGTGACCGCGGGGCAGCTCGGCCGGCAGTAGATGCCGGTGGTGGTCACGGCGAAGAAGAACTGCCCGTCGAACCTGGCGTCCCGGCTGCACACCGCCTCGTACCTGCTGTCCTCGTTCATCACACCCTCCACTATGCGCGCCGCCCAGCCATCGGGCTGGCGGGAATCGGACATCGCGTTGGTGGGGTGGGAGGGAGGTGGGAGTGATGTTGCTGAGCGGGTGGGCTGCGCGCCGGCCGGGGGCTTGGCGGGCCGGGACCCTCGCGAGCCGCGGCTTAGTGGGCCGAGGCTTGGCGGGCCGGGACCGGCGCCCCGTCCTCACGCCACGTGGGTCAGATAGCGCCGCACCGTCTCCGCCAGGACCTCCGCGCCCTCGCGGGCCCACAGCTCCTCGTTGAAGATCTCCACCTCGATCGGGCCGCGGTAGCCGGCCGCGTCCACCAGGTCGCGGAAGGCGCGCAACGGGATGCTGCCGTCGCCGAGTTGGCCGCGGCCGAGCAGCACCCCGGCGGGCAGCGGTGTGATCCAGTCCGCGAGTTGGCAGGCCGCGATGCGCCCGCCGCTTCCGGCCCGGGCCAGTTGGCTGGCGAGCGTGTCGTCCCACCACAGGTGGTACGCGTCGGCGACCACCGCGACCTGGTCGGCGGGGAAGAGTTCGGCGAGGTCGAGCGCCTGCGCGAGGGTGGAGACCACACAGCGGTCGGCCGCGTACATCGGGTGCAGCGGTTCGATCGCCAGCCGTACCGCGCGCTCGGCGGCGTACGGGGCGAGTTCGGCCAGCGCGTCGGCGATCCGTGCGCGGGCGCCGAACAGGTCACGGCTGCCGGCCGGCAGGCCGCCCGACACCAGCACCAGGGTCGCGGTGCCGAGCGTGGCGGCCTCGTCGATGGCGCGCCGGTTGTCGGCGAGCGCGGCCGTGCGGGCGCCGGGGTCGACGGCGGTGAGGAACCCGCCGCGGCACAGGCTGCTCACGGTGAGCCCGGCGGCGCGCACCAGGCGGGCCGCGCGGGCCGCTCCGTACGCCTGCACCGGTTCGCGCCACAGGCCGACGCCGGGCACGCCCGCCGAAGCGCAGCCGTCGACCAGTTCGGGCAGCGACCACTGCCGCACCGTCTGCTGGTTGAGGCTGAACCTGCGCAGGCCACCCGGGGGCGGGCCGACCGGGTCAGCCGGGTCGGGCGGGGGTGCCGGGCGCGCGCTCGTCCCGCCCGCGGCGTTGCCGTGCTCGGCGCTCCCCGTGGTGCTCATGCGGGCACTCCATGGCTGGTGAGCAGGTGTCGCATGCGGGCCTCGGCGAGCGTCGGATCGGGGAACAGGCCGATGGTGTCGGCGAGTTGGTAGGCCCGGGCGAGGTGCGGGAGCGAGCGGGCGGTGTGCTGGCCGCCGAGCATCACGAAGTCGCGCTGGTGCCCGGCGAGCCAGGCCAGCAGGACCACGCCGGTCTTGTAGTGCTGGGTGGGGGCGGCGAAGAGGTGGCGGGCGAGCGGCACGGTCGGTTCGAGGAGCGCGTGGAAGCGGCGCCGCCCGGCGGGCCCGTCGCCGAGGGCGCGTACGGCGTCGGCGGCCAGCGGGGCGAGCGGGTCGAAGACGCCGAGCAGCGCGTCGCTGTGCCCTCGCCCGTCGCCGGCGATCAACTGGGGGTAGTGGAAGTCGTCGCCGGTGTAGCAGCGCACGCCGGCCGGCAGCCGGCGGCGGAGCGCCACCTCCCGGTCGGCGTCGAGCAGCGAGACCTTGATGCCGTCGATGCGGCCGGGGTGGGCGGCGACGACGGCGAGCAGCGTCTCGCCGGCCAGGTCGAGGTCGGCACTGCCCCAGTAGCCGTGCAGCGCGGGGTCGAACATCGGGCCGAGCCAGTGCAGGACGACCGGCCGTGCGGCCTGGCGCACCACCCGTTCGTAGACCCACAGGTAGTCGTCGGCGCCGCGGGCCAGCGCAGCCAGCGCGCGCGAGGCCAGCAGCACGGCGTCCGCGCCGGCCCCTTCGACCACGGCGAGTTGCTGCTCGTACGCGGCGACCACCTCGTGCAGCGTGCGGGCGGGCCCGGTGAGGTGGTCGGTGCCCACGCCGCAGACCAGGCCGCCGCCGACGGTCCGGGCCTCGGCCGCCGAGCGGCGGATGAGGGCGGCGGCGGCCGGCCAGGTGAGCCCGGCGCCGCGCTGTGCGGTGTCCATGGCCTCGGCCACCCGCAGCCCGTGCGCCCACAGGTGGTGCCGGAAGGCCAAGGTGGCGTCCCAGTCGACGGCCGCCGGCGCGCCCTCGCCGGCGGCCTGCGGCGCGGCGACCACGTGGGCGGCGGCGAAGACCGTACGGGCCGGCTGCCGGCCGGGGTCCGGCCGGCCCGGGCCCCGGGCGACGGGCGGCGCGGGCTCGGGGCGCGGCTCGTAGGCGTGCAGTTGCCCGTCCGCACCGGGCAGCCGGATCACGGCGCACCTCGCCGGTGGGCGGTGGGCTGGGGCACGCGAGCCCCACCGGACCTGCGAACCCCGCGTCCCCCACCGGCTTCCCGGGCCGGAACGCCGGTCACAGCGTCAGCTCCGGGACCGGCAGGCGGCGGCCCTCTGCGGACGAGCGCAGCCCGAGTTCCGCGAGTTGCACTCCGCGCGCGCCCGCCAGCAGGTCGAACCGCCAGGGCTCGTCGAGCACCACATGGCGCAGGAACAGTTCCCACTGCGCCTTGAAGCCGTTGTCGAACTCCTCGTTGTCCGGCACCTCCTGCCACTGCTCGCGGAAGGCGTGACCGGCCGGCAGGTCCGGGTTCCACACCGGTTTCGGGGTCATCGACCGGTGCTGGACGCGGCAGCCGCGCAGCCCGGCGACGGCCGACCCCTCGACCCCGTCGACCTGGAACTCCACCAGCTCCGCACGGTCCACGCGCACCGCCCACGAGGAGTTGAGCTGGGCCACGACGCCGCCCGCGAGCTGGAAGGTCCCGTACGCGGCGTCGTCCGCCGTCGCGCGGTAGGGCCGGCCCCGTTCGTCGTGGCGCTGCGGGAGGTGGGTGGCGGTCTGCGCCTGTACGGTGCGGATCTGGCCGAAGAGCTCGCGCAGCACGTACTCCCAGTGCGGGAACATGTCGCGGACGATGCCGCCGCCGTCCTCGGCCCGGTAGTTCCACGACGGGCGTTGGGCCGTCTGCCAGTCGCCCTCGAAGACCCAGTAGCCGAACTCGCCGCGCACCGACAGCACCCGCCCGAAGAACCCGCCGTCCAGCAGCCGGCGCAGCTTGCGCAGGCCGGGCAGGAACAGCTTGTCCTGCACCACGCCGTGCTTGACGCCCGCGTCGGCGGCCAGCCGGGCCAGTGCGAGCGCGCCGGCCAGGTCGCAGGCGGTGGGCTTCTCGCAGTAGACGTGCTTGCCGGCGGCGATGGCCCGGCGCACGGACTCCTCGCGGGCCGAGGTGAGTTGGGCGTCGAAGTAGACGTCCACGCTCGGGTCGGCCAGCACCCGGTCGACGTCGGTTGACCAGTGGCGCAGCCCGTGCCGTTCGGCGATGGCCCGCAGCGCGTCCGCGCGCCGCCCGACCAGGATCGGTTCGGGCCACAGCACCATTCCGTCGCCCACCTCCAACCCGCCCTGCGCGCGGATGGCGAGCAGCGAACGCACCAGGTGCTGCCGGTAGCCCATCCGTCCGGTCACCCCGTTCAGGGCGATGCGCACCGTACGGCGTCCTGCGGTGTTCGCCGGCCCGGGTCGCTCACCGGTCATCGGTCCTCCTTCCGTCCGCGCGGCGCCACCGGGCGGACCGGGGCACGCCCGACGGCCGCACGCGCCTCGCGCACCTCTGCTCGCCGCTGCTCGACCGGGCTCCGCCGCGGGTGCGGTACGGGCACGGACGTGGTTCGGGTGCGGGTGCGGTACGTCCCGGGCGCCCGGCCCGGCAGCCGGCTGGAGAAAGCGCTTTCACCCGCAAGGTAACCCACGCCGCGCACCGCTGGGGAGTACGCACCCGCGCCCGCGCCCCGAAGGACCCCAACGGCGCTCCCCCGCGGCCCCGCGACGGCCGGACACGCCGCCCGGGTCGGGTGAGACCCCGCCACGACCGGGGGCACGGGCCGCTCCCGGGCGCACGCCGGCGCCCGGCGCCGCCCCCGCCCCTCTCGCCCCGGGGCGCCCGCCGGCCCGCGCCCGAGGTGGCGGGCGGATGCGCCCTGTGCTCCCCCCGCACCACTCACCATCCTGACTAGTGAATCAGCACATGACAGCGGCTTAGTACGCCGTATTTCCTGGTCATTACGGCAAGGCTCAGAGGGTCAATGTTGTGGTGATCTCAACACGCTGCTACGGTCCCCAGCCATGGAGGAACAGCCAGTGCAGCAGGGTGACCGCACCGCGCAGGCCGTGCCGGTGGGTGGCGGTGAACCGGACGGGCACACCGTGCGGACGCGGGTCACCGAGGTGATCGACAGCCTCGGGTGCAGCCGGCGGGAGTTCGCGCGGCGGATCGTCATGGACCCGTCGAAGCTCTCCCGCTCGCTCGGCGGCACCCGCCGCTTCACCATCGCGGAGGTCGTACGCATCGCGGACGCGGGCGGCGTCGACTGCGGCTGGCTGCTGGGCGGCCCCGGGCTCGGCCCGCTGCCCGAGGCGGCTGCGGCGCCGCCCGGCCCCGGACAGCCGTCCGGCGCCGCCGCGCCGACCGAGGGCCGGCCGCTCCAGATCGTGCGGGAGACAGTGCGGCTCATCGCCGAGCACGGCTTCCACGCCGTACGCGTCAGTGACATCGCCGCCGCCTGCGGCACCAGCACCGCGGCCATCCACTACCACTTTCCCGGGCGCGACGAGCTGTTGGAAGCGGCCGTGCGGTGGTGCATGGACGAGGACACCGCTCGGCGCGCCGCCGACGGGCTGGCCAGTACCGATGCGCGGTCCGAGTTGCTGCGGCTGATCGAACTCCAGACGCCGCGCACCGCGCAGCAGCGCCGCCAGTGGTTGGTCTGGCTCGACCTGTGGGCGGAGGCGGCGCGGTCAACGGCCGTCGGCAAACTGCACGGGCACTTCTACCGGCAGTGGCGGGCCACCCTCGCCGACGTGCTGCGCCGCGGCCGTGACCAGGGGGTCTTCCGGGCCGACCTGGATCCGGAGAGCGCCGCGCTTCGGCTGGCCGCGCTGATCGACGGACTCGCCACCCAGGTCCTGGCGACCGCCCCCGGCAGCACCACGCCGGACGACATGCACGCCATTCTCACGGCCTTCGTCACGGACGAACTGACCACTGACTGACCACCGACTGAGCTCCGACTGGCTTCCGGCTTGGTTCGGGCCGGTTTCCGACTGCCCGCTGACCGGCCTTGGGACACCCTCTGGCTGGCGTCTGGCTTGCGCACGGGACCCGGCCCGTACGGACCAAAGACCCCGTGTACGCACCGACCCGCGACCCGCGGCTTGCCCCCACGCCACGCCCACGCCCACCGGTCACGCCCCGACGGGCGGACCGGCTGGCAGACCGACCGGCCACCGGCTGGCTGACGACCTGCCGCCCGGCCGACGCGTTGGACGGCGCCCGGCCGACCGGCTAGCTGACGCCCGACCAACCGGCCGACCGGCAGGCACCCCACCTGCCGGTTACCGCACACACCGAACACCCCCGGCGCCCTGCCCGCGCACGGCGCCCCGTCCTCGAAGGGACCCCCATGAACGACGAGGTCATCATCACCTGCGCGCTCACCGGCGCGGGCGACACGGTGGGCCGCAGCCCGCACGTGCCGGTCACACCGCGACAGATCGCCGCATCGGCGGTCGAAGCGGCCGGGGCCGGGGCCGCCGTGGTCCACGTGCACGTCCGCGATCCGGAGAGCGGCGCCCCCTCGCGCGACCCCCGGCTGTACGCCGAGGTGGTCGAGCGCATCAAGGAGACCGGCACCGACGTCATCATCAACCTGACCGCCGGCATGGGCGGTGACCTGGTCATCGACCCGGAGCAGCCGTTGCGCCACCTGCCCGGGACCGATCTGGTCGGGGGGTTGGAGCGACTGCCGCACGTCGCGGAGCTACTGCCCGACATCTGCACGCTCGACTGCGGCTCACTCAACTTCGGCGACGGCAGCAACCTCTACGTCTCCACCCCCGACATGCTGCGCACCGGCGCCAAGCGCATTCAAGAGCTCGGCGTGCGGCCGGAGTTGGAGATCTTCGACACCGGGCAACTGTGGTTCGCCAAGCAACTGCACGCCGAGGGGCTGCTCGACGACCCGACGGTGTTCCAACTGTGCATGGGCATCCCCTGGGGCGCCCCGGCCGACACCGCCGTGCTCGCCGCCATGGTCAACCAGTTGCCCGCCGGCGCCCAGTGGGCCAGCTTCGCGCTGGGCCGGATGCAGATGCCCTGGGTGGCCCAGGCGATCCTGCTCGGCGGCAACGTACGGGTGGGCCTTGAGGACAACCTCTACCTGAGCAAGGGCGTCAAGGCGACCAACGGCCAGTTGGTCGAACGGGCCGTGCAGATCACCGAGTTGCTCGGCGCCCGAGTGGCCACGCCCGCCCAGGCCAGGGCCCGGCTCGGCCTCGCCCCGCGTGTCTGACCCGCACCGCACCCACCCCGCACCGCCCCACCCCTCGTGAGGAGCCTGCCATGTCCCCCATCGCACCCGACCACGTCCGCCGCGTCGCCTGCGTCGGCGCCGGAGTCATCGGCGGCGGCTGGGCCGCCCACTTCCTGGCCCGCGGCTACGACGTCACCGCCTGGGACCCGGCCCCGGACGCCGAAGCCCGGCTGCGGCGGCTGATCGACGCGGCCTGGCCCGCCGTACGGGAACTCGGCCTGGCCGACGGCGCGTCCCCGGACCGGCTGACCGTCACCGGCACGCTCGAAGAGGCCGTTTCCGAGGCGCAGTTCGTCCAGGAGAGCGCGCCGGAGAAGCTGGAACTCAAGCAGTCGCTCCTGGCCGATCTGGACGCGGCCACCCCGGCCGATGTGGTGATCGCCTCCTCCACCTCGGGCTATCCGATGACCGACATGCAGACCGCAGCGGCGCGCCCGGGGCGGCTGGTGGTGGGGCACCCGTTCAACCCGCCCTATCTGATCCCGCTGGTGGAGGTCGTCGGCGGGGAGGCGACCGAGCCCTGGGCGGTGGAGTGGGCGTCCGCGTTCTACCGGGCGGCGGGCAAGTCCGTGATCACCATGGAGCGGGAGCTGCCCGGCTTCATCGCCAACCGGCTCCAGGAGGCACTGTGGCGCGAGGCCCTGCACATGGTGGCGGCCGGCGAGGCGACCGTGGCGGACATCGACGCCTCCATCACCGAGGGCCCGGGGCTGCGCTGGGCGTTCATGGGCCCGTGCCTGACCTTCGCGCTCGCGGGTGGCGAGGGCGGCATGGCCCATATGCTCGACCACTTCGGCCCTTCGCTGAAGGCGCCGTGGACCCGGCTGGAGGCGCCCGAACTCGATGCGGCGCTGCGTACGGCGATGGTGGACGGCTGCGCCGAAGCCGCCGGCGACCGGGACCACGCGGCGCTGGTGGCCGAGCGCGACCGGGGCGTCATCAATGTGCTGCGGGCCACCGGCCGGCTCCCCCAGCAGGGCGGTGACCGGGCATGACGGGCCCTGACCTGCTCCCACTCCCGGTCCACGCGGAGCCGGTGCGGCCGGAGTGGATCGACTACAACGGCCATCTCAGCGAGGCGTACTACGTCCTGGTCTTCGGACACGCGACGGACGCCCTGATGGACCACGCCGGGTTGGACGCCGACTACCGGCGGCGCACGGGCTGCTCGCTGTACACGGTCGAGGCGCACGTGCGCTACCTGCGCGAGGTGCCGCAGGGCAGCGCGCTCACCGTGCGTACCCGGCTGCTCGGCGTGGCGGGCGGCAAGGCCCACTTCACGCACGAGATGTACGCGGCGCCCGGCCCGTCCACCGCGGACGCGGCCCGGGGCGCGGCCGGGGCGGGCGACGCCCCAGCGGGCGGCGGTGTTGGCGGCGGCGTCGGGGGCGGCGACCAGGCGGTGCCGCCCGGTGAACTCGTCGCGACCGAGGAGCTGTTCGCCCTCCACGTCGACCAGCACACCGGGCGCACCACCCCGCTTCCGCAGCCGGTCCTGGCCCGCCTGCTGCCGCACGTCGAACCGGCCCCGCGCTGGGCCGGCCGCGGCATCCGGTCCATCGCGTAACGACAGCGACCGGGCGAGGGCTCCGGTGGGGGCCGGCGGGAGCCGGGGAGGCCCGGCGGGGCGGCCTGCCGGAGGACCGAGAAGGGGCGGCCGGGCCGTGACCGGCCGCTCCCCCGCACGGCACGTCCCCGCACCGTACGCCCTCCACGTCCCGTACGGCACGTCACCACGCGGCACGACCCCACGCGGGTGGGGGCGCGCCGCTCAGCCCGCCGCGCTGTCCGCGCGGCGACCTCCGCCACCCCGTATCTCCAGGCTGTCGAGCAGCCGCTGGGTGGCCCCGGCCACCGCTTCGACCGCCTCGTCGAAGGCGACGCGGTTGTGCGCGGCCGGCGCCCGGAAGCCCGAGACCTTGCGCACGTACTGCAACGCTGCTGCACGGATGTCGTCGTCGCTCACCTCGGGCGTGGCCGGGGGGCGGAGCGTCTTGATGCTTCGGCACATGCTTCCAGCGTAGGACGGGGGTGTGACAATGCCCGTTCAGCCGGTCGGGTCGGCGGCCGGCAGCGCGTCGAGGAAGGCGCGTACGGCCCGTGCGAATCCGGCCGGATCGTCGTCGTGCACCCAGTGTCCGCAGCCGGGGAAGGTCCGCAGCACGGACCCGGGCCGCCGGTCCACCATCTCGGTCGCGAGCGGGGTCGGCAGGACGGTGCTCGCGGCGCCGTGGACCAGCAGGGCGGGGCAGGTGGAACCGAGCCAGTCCGCCCACCAGTCGCCGACCGCCGCCCGCTGGGAAGCCATCATGGCGTCCGGGTCGAAGAGGAAGCCCCAGCCGTCCGCGCGCTCGACCGCGCTCTCCAGGAAGTACCCCGCATCGGGTATGCCGCGCGCCTCCACGAGGCTGCGCAATCCGGCCAGCGTGGGGGCCCGGCGGGGCCAGTCGCCGACGTCGAGCACCGGGTGCGCCACCCGCGGCCTGCGGTTCTCGGCACCCCCTTCCTCCACGACCAGAGCGCTCACCAACTCAGGTCGCCACGCGGCGAGTTGGAAGGCCGTGAGGCCACCGACCGAATGTCCGACGACCGGAACGGGGCCCAGCCGCAGCACCCCGACGAAGTCCGCCGCGTCGGCGACGTACGCGGCCCGCCCGAAGTCGCCCGCGTCGGCCACCGGATCGGCGCTGCGACCGTGCCCGCGCTGTTCCAGGGCGATGACCCGGTACCGCGGGGCGAGCGCCACGGCCAGCCCCGCGAACGCCCTGGCCCGCCCGAAGTGCCCGTGCAGCGCGAGCACGGGCCGGCCGGGGCCACCCGGATCGAGGTAGCGCAGCGGGCGCCCCCGTACGACGGCGGTGGATTCGGTGAGCATGCGGGATTCCTTGCGCGTGGCCCTGCCGCACGCGGGCCGACCGGGGTGCGTCCGTACGCGACGGGGGCGGGGCGTGGGACGCGCGGTGCGGCGAGGCGGGTGCGGGGTGGGGTGGGGTGGGGTGGGGTGGGGATCGGGTGGCATGGCGTGCCCGCCGACCATTAACGTAACGATCGTTTCCTTAACGTGCAACAGCGTTGCGCGGGGCCTGGCGCATGCCTGTCGGCATTGCTGCGGAGTGAGGTGGTGCGGTGCGGTGCGCGGTGACGCACGATCGGGGGGATGCGCGGCCATCCGCGCAAACGCGTCCCGCGCGCGAAGCAGCCCACCGGCCCGGCCACTCCGAGTACGGCGTGGGGGCTTTGCCCGTGCCCTGGACAGGGCTCCAGGCCGCGGCGTGGAAACAGAGCGGCGCGTTCCCCGAGGCACTCAGACTGCATCACGGGAAGGACCAGGAAACAGCGGCGCAGGCCGTAACATCGCAGACCAGGAAGAGGTTCCCGGCATCCGCAGGGGTACCCCCGGCCGACGCGCGAGGCCGCCCGAGCGCGGCACGACGTCCCCGCACAACGCGGGGCCCACATCACACCACTCGCACCAGCCGCTGGCCGCGCAGCCCCAACTCGCCAGCTCCAAGCGGCAGTTCACGGCAAGCAGGTGCTCAGCGGTCGACTGCGCGTCGACCGCAGCGTGACGGCCGGCGTCTGCGCCGCGTCGGAGTGGGCGGGGCGGGCGCGGCGCGAGCGCGAACGACCCGGCGAGCCGCTCGGCAAGGTCCGGCGGCTCGCCCCCGGGCCAGGGCGGGCCGCCCGGCCCGCGGCCGGGCGACGCCGGGCCATCGGATGGCCACGCCGGGGCCGCCTCCTCCCCGTACCCGCCCGTGACCAGCGGGGTCGTCCCGCCGGACGGAGGGCTAGGCTGACCCGGGCGCGCCGGCGCCCGGCCCGCGGATCACACGCTCCCGCGCGCCCCGCACCGTCCCACCCCGAGGAGCACCGCGCATGGCCAGGCCGCGCGACCCACAGCGCCGTACCGAGCTGCTGGACTCGATCATCGAGTACCTGGCCGAGCACGGTCTCGCGGGCCTTTCCATGCGCCCGCTGGCGCAGGCGCTCGGGCACAGCACCCGGGTCCTCACCCACCACTTCCGGGACAAGAACGAGCTGATCGACGCCATCCTGGTACGGCTCGACGATCGCCAGCGGGACCGGCTCAGCGCGCTCCCCGGGTGGGCCGAGGGCCGCAGTCTCGGTTCGGTGATCCGGGCCTCGTGGGACTGGCACTTGACGGACGAGTACCTGCCGGTGGTCCGGCTGCTCCACGAGATCGAGGGGCTGGCGGCCGGCGGGCGACTGCCGGGCACGCACGTGCCCGGCATGTTGCGGCAGCGGGCGCTGTTCGTCGCCGAGGCGCTACGGGTGCACGGCGTCCCCGACGACGTCGCCGAACGCCGGGCCACCCTGCTCAACTCCGCCTACGCGGGCCTCCAACTCGACTACCTCACCACCGGCGACCACGCACGGGTGCAGGCCGCCGTGGACGACCTGGTGGCCCTGGCCGACGTCTGGACCGGCGCCGCAGCACAGCAGGAGGCGCCGCAGCCCCCGCCCGCCCGGGGTGCCACGGCGCCCGGCGCCTGACCGGTCCTCGCGCGACCGGGACCGATCACGCCCGGCTCAGTCCACCGTCAGCACCAGCTTCCCGGTGGTGTGGCCCGTCTCGCCCAGGGCGTGCGCCCGGGCCGCGTCCGCGAGGTCGAACGTGCCGGCGATCTCGGCGCGCAACCGCCCGTCCGCCGCGAGCGCGGCGATGCCCGCCATGCCCGCGTGGTCGTCCTCCACCACCATGACCGTGGCCCGCACCCCGAGCCGGTCGGCCTCCGCGAGGAGCGCCGGGTTGCCCGGGTCGATACGGAGCGAGACCAGCGTGCCGCCGCGGCGCAGGCTGCGCAGCCCGGGCAGCGCCTGTTCACTTCCGCGGGAGTCAAGGACGACGTCGACGCCGCGGACGGCCTCGGCCAGGTCGGTGGTCCGGTAGTCGTGCACCTCGTCGGCGCCGAGCGACCGCAGGAAGTCGTGCTTGGGCGCGCTGGCAGTGGCGATCACCTCGGCCCCGTGGGCCTTGGCGATCTGCACGGCGAGGTGGCCGACGCCGCCCGCCGCGGCGTGCACCAGCACCCGCTGCCCGGCCGTCACCCGCGCCGTGTCGACCAGGGCCTGCCAGGCGGTGAGGGCGGCCAGCGGCAGCGCCCCGGCCTGTACGTGGTCGATGCTCGCCGGCTTGGCGGCGAACGCGCGGGCCGGGCCCGTGACGTACTCGGCGTGCGTGCCCACCCCGTACGGGTACGGCACCATGCCGAACACCTCGTCGCCCGGCGCGAACAGCGTCACCCCGAGGCCGACCGCCTCGACCACTCCCGAGGCGTCCCAGCCGAGCACGAACGGCGGCTCGCCCAGGAAGAGCCCGGGCAGGCCGCGGTGCTTCCAGTCGGTGGGGTTGAGGCCGGCGGCGCGTACGCGCACCAGGACTTCGCCGAGTCCCGGCTTCGGGCGCGGCAGCCGGACCTCCTTGAGTACCTCGGGGCCGCCGATGGCGTCCTGGCTGACGGCCCGCATGGTGATGGTGTCGTTCATGGCCCCAGCCTGCGCCGTCGCCGCCCCCGACAGGCAGTGGCACGAAGGTCATTCACCGATAGGATCATGCCATGCATCGTGTGGTCGTATTGGCGCTGGACGGCGTCTACCCGTTCGAACTCGGCATCCCGCAGCGCGTCTTCGGTTCCGCCGGCGACCGGTACGAGGTGATCACCTGCGCGGTCGGTGACGGCCCTGGCGAGCGTTCCGTCCGCACATCGGCGGACTTCGTGCTGACCGCGACGCACGGCGTGGAGGCGCTGGCCACCGCCGACACGGTGGTGATCCCGCCGTACGAGGCGGCCATGTCGGACGAGCCGCTGTCGGCGCCGGCGGCGCGGGCCCTCGCGCTGATCCCGGCCGGCGCGCGTACCGTCTCCATCTGCACCGCGGCCTTCGCCCTCGCCGAGGCCGGGCTGCTCGACGGCCGGCCGGCCACCACGCACTGGGGGCTCGCCGCCCGCTTCCGGGCCACGTATCCGCAGGTGGAGCTGGATGCGAGCGTGCTGTTCATCGACGACGGCGACATCCTCACCTCGGCCGGTGCCGCCTCCGGCGTCGACGCCTGTCTGCATCTGGTGCGCAAGGACCACGGCAGCACGGTCGCCAGCGGGGTGGCGCGGCTGTGCGTGGTGCCGCCGTGGCGCGAGGGGGGCCAGGCGCAGTACGTCGAGATGCCGGTCCCCGAGCCGTCCGCGGCCGGTACGGCGGCGACCCGCGAGTGGGCGCTCGGCCGGCTGGCGGAGCCGCTGGTCCTCGCCGACCTGGCCGGGCACGCCCGGATGAGCCTGCGCACCTTCGCCCGGAGGTTCCAGGACGAGGTGGGGATGAGTCCGGGCCGGTGGCTGATCCAGCAGCGGGTCAACCGGGCCCGTGGCCTGCTGGAGAACAGCGACCTGTCGGTGGAACAGATCGCCGGCCGGGTGGGCTTCGCGACCGCCACCTCGCTCCGGCACCACCTGCACGCCGCGATCGGGGTGTCCCCGCAGACCTACCGCCGTACGTTTCGGGCTGCCGCCCACGCCTGACCTGGGTCTGGGTCTGCAACGGGCCGGTCCCGGAGGGACACGACCCCGGGGCCGGGCCGGAAGGTCGGATCAGGCACGGCCGGATCGGGAGCCCAGGCCGGCGGCGCAAGACCGCACGGCGGGCGAGCGGCACGGCCCCACGCACAGCACGCCCGGCAGCCCCACCGGCCCCGCTAGCCCCACGGGCCGCACGGCCCGACACGCGACGGCGGCCGTGCCACCACCGGCACGGCCACCGTCGCGTGCGGCGGTTGCGGCGTCAGCGGCTGCGCGCCCCGCCGCCGCGTGCCGTGGAGGCGCGGCGCTCGGCGACCGGGGTGGCCCGCCGGTGCCGGGCCGCCGGCCGCGTACCGGACCCGCCGGTCAGGTCCGCGTCGCACAGGAAGTCGGTGCCGCAGATCGCGTCGGCGGGGACCTGGAGGCTGCGCCCGCAGGCGGCGCCCCGTACCCCCGTGGCGTCCGCGTCCACCCGTGCCCCGACGCCGCTGGCCGGGTCGACGGCGGGGGCGGTGTCGCGCACCGCGTCGCGCGCCCGGGCGGCGAGTTCCCGCCGGTCGCCGCTGGTCGGCTGGATCGCCTGCTGCACCTGGACGCGTACGGTCAGCCCGTCCGCGCTCATGATCCGGCGCAGCGAGCTGCCGAAGTCGTCGTCGCCGACGAAGGCCGCCACCGTGCTCAGGGCGTGGTGCTGGAAGTAGCCCAGGGTCACCGGGCGGACCGGGGCCCCCGCGTCGATCGCCGCCTGGAAGGTCGCCCGCCGGAACTCGCCCGTGGTGCCGGCGCACCAGGTGGCGCCCTGCGGGAAGACCATCACCGACCGCCCGCCGCGCAGCAGTTCGGCGATCTCGTCGACGGTACGGGGCAGGCCGCGCACGCTGTCGCGGTCGATGAAGCGGGTGCCGGCGCGCTGGACGAGTTGCCCGACCACCGGCCACTCCCCCACCTCGCGCTTGGCCAGCATCGTCACCGGCTCGACGGCGAGCAGGGCGATCACATCCAGCCAGGAGACGTGGTTGGCGACCACCAGCGTGCCGACCCCCACCGGGGCGGTGTCCGGCGCCCCGGCGAGCAGCCCGGGCGGGGGTGTTGCGGGTACGGCGGGCTCGGTGCCCGCGACGCTCAGCGGCCCGCCGGCGTGTTCGAGTCGAACACCGAGCGCGGCCAGCAGGCCCTGCGCGTGCCCGCGCACGACGGCCGGGTCGGCCAGCGCGTCGCCCGCGGCCATCGCGCGCAGTACGCGACGGACGAAGGCCACCGACCGGCGCGCGGCACGCGCCTTCGCCACCTTGTCGACGGCGTGCGCCACGCAGCGCTGGTCGCACGGCGACGCGGGGGCCCAGGCGTTCACTGCGCGTCGCCGAGGAAGTAGCGCCGGTAGCGGTCGTTCATCTGCTCGGTGTCGAGGACGACGAAGAAGTCGGCGTCGTCGAAGTCGCGCTCGTGGTGCGGGGCGCCGCACATCCAGGCACCGACCCGCAGGTAGCCGCGGAGCAGCGGGGGCAGGTCGGAGTAGGTGGGCTTGGCGTCCAGCGGCTGGTGCGGCGTCCACGGGTCGCGCGGCTGCACCCGCAGCTCCGGCGGGGCAGCGTGCCGGGTGGTGCCCAGCAGCCACGCGTTGCTGGCCGCCTGTCCGCCGTCGGCCAGCGAGACGGAGGCGCAGCCGGCGAGGTAGCGGTGCCCGGAGAGCAGGACGTAGCGGGCCAGGCCGGCCCACATCAGGTTGATCACGGCGCCGGAGCGGTGGTCGGGGTGCACGCAGGCGCGCCCGGCCTCGACCATCGATGAGCGCACGTCGAGCGGCAGCCCGCGCAGGTCGAACTCGCCCTCCGAGAAGAGCCGTTCGCCGCGCCCGGGGGGAAGCAGCCGGTAGGTGCCGACGACCTCGCCGGTGTGCTTGTCGCTGACGATCAGGTGGTCCATGACGTCGTCGAACTCGTCCACGTCGAGCCCGGCCGTGGTGGAGGGCAACTTGGCCCCCTGCTCCTCACCGAAGACCTGGTAGCGCAGCCGCTGCGCGGCCTCGATCTGCTGCCGCGTGTCCGCTATGGCGGTGATGTAGGAGTCGGTGGCCGCCGTTACGGTGGACGTCGAGAGCGTAGGCATTCTGGTCTCCGTTCAGGGGGAATTCAGCAGCGTCATCGGTCCCGGTCGGCAATCGTTTGCTGCCCGGCTATGCATGGTTCTTTCGCGCGTCGGTAGAATGCCCGCTCTTCGAAGAGCCGAGAAGCGGCCTTGGGCAAGCATTTCGCTGGCGCTGTGAAGTATTCCGACGGCTGCGAAAGTCGCAGTGTCCGTACGGTTATTCATATGCTGCCAAGGGATGACGAAGACGGGACGCGGCAGACCGCGCCTCGCCCCTGACGAGGCACGGCCCACCCGGGGATGGGTCGCTTCACGTCCCGTCCGCACCGGTCACACGTGGCGCCGGAACGGTGCCGGGCAAGAAGGGGAAGAACCTCTCCGCCGGGCCGGCAGTGGCATTCGTGGCCGAACTCCCGATTGCCGCGGAAATGTCGCCGCTTCCCTGTCCGCACTCCCCTTATTCATGGGGTGGCGATTCCTTGCAGAATATCTTGGCGATGATCATTGCGTTACGGCGGGGGTGGCGCGGAGCGGCCCGTACGGCGGTACGGGACGGCGAATGCCCCACCGTCAAGACTCGCCCAGGGCCGCCCGGGGCCACCCGTGGCAAAGGCGCCGGGCCGGGCCCGGCGCCTCCCCCCATCCCGCCTCACTCCACCCCGCCCAGCCTCATTCCGCACCGCTCCGCGCGGCTGCCGTCAGCGCGTTGAACACCTGCCCGGCCACGCCCTCCATCGCGCTGCGGCGCGGGTGGTAGTGGGCGGCGGCGAGCGGGTCGATGTCCTTGCCCTGGATCCAGGCCCGGCTGCCGGGTGCGCAGGCGTCGTGGCCGAGCGAGACGCCGTAGGTGTCGACGTACTGGGTGTCGCCGTCCCGTTCGGCCGCCTCGGCCATCGAGGTGTTGAGGGCCCGTTCGACGGCGTCGAGCCAGCGCAGGTCCCCGTCGGCGAACGGCAGCACGTCGGGGCAGGAGCCCTGCGGCGGTGCGATGCGCGGGTAGCCGACGAGCACGACGTGCGCCCGCGGGGCGCGTTCGTGGATGGTGCGCAGGATCGTCGAGACCCGCGCGGAGACCTGCTGCGCGTGGTCGATGAGGGTGTCCACGCCGTCCACCGTGTACCGCCGCTGGCACGGGTTGCCGGTGGGGTCGCCGGGCCGCAGCCCCGGGCAGACCTCGGTCAACTCGCCGAAGATGCCGAAGTCGTTCCCCCCGATGCTGAGCGTGACCAGATCGGTCTGTCGGGTCAGCGGATCGAGCTGTGGCCGGTTGCTGCCCAGCGGTACGGACTGCGGCCGGGTCATGTGCGTGGTGTCGGCGCCGCCGCAGCTCATGTCGGTGTAGGAGGGGATGCGGAGGGCCCGGGCGAGCAGGGCCGGGTAGTTGGCGGTGGACCGGAAGCAACCGGCCGGGTCCAGGCGCATCAGCGGGATCAGCGGCCCGGAGACGTAGGAGTCGCCGAGCGCGACGTAACTGCCGTAGCGCGCCTCGCGGTCGCCGGACGTCGGTGCGGTCGGCCCGTCCGGGGCCGCGGTGGCGACACCGGGCGCCGCGACCAGTGCACAGGTCGCGGTCAGCGCACCGGCGACGGCGAGCCCGAGCCGCCGGACCGGGCGCAACCGCCGCGCGGCCCGCGCGGGGCGCGGCCGGCGCAGGAGCCGCGCGCGGCGCCCGCCGCGGTTCTCGCCCCCACCACCGGCGGGTACGGGGCGCGCCGAACGCGCCGATCGGAGCTGACGTACGTGCCGTAGAGCCATGGTGACCTCACCCGGGTTGGAGTTGGTCGGTGCTGACGACGGGGGTTTGTGCGGGGTGCTCTTCGCCCCGTGGGCCGCGGAGGTACGGGCGGTGCCCACGGGCCGCTCGGGACCGGTGGGGCCCGGGCGCACCGGCAGGCCGCGACCCGGCCGGCCAGCCGCGCCGAACCGCCCGCCGCCGAAGCCGGGAGCGCCGCCCCACGACGCGCCCGGCCCGGCGCGCCGCTACCCCTCTCCTTGTCCTTGCCCATACCGCTCGCTCTCGACGGAGGAATGCCACGGGTCGAGCCACGGAAGTACCTGGACGTACGCCGTACGCGGTGCGTCACCCGCCGGCGCTCCGGTACCGCACGGGACGGCCGCCGGGGGCGACCGGGTGCGGGTGCGCCGGAGTTGGCGCGGGTGCGGTGCCGCCCTCCGCCGGGTGCGCTCGGGCGCGCGCCGCGGAGGCCGTCCGGGTCCCGAACGGGACCCCGCCCCCACAGGACTGCCCGCATTTCGCCGGACCACTACTGACTCGCAGCCACTCAACCGTGCGGATTTCACGCCGAATTCGGGCTCGCGCGGTAACGGCGCTGCCGGGTGTGCCCGCACGGCCGCGGCGGAGCTGGTCATCGCGCTGATTGCTGCGCGGGGCGCCGAGTGCGCCGAAGGCGCCGGCCGTTGCGCACGACACGGCCGTGGTCACCCGCGGCAGGGCGCACGGGCGCGCGGAGCGGGCGTCGGAGGCGGGGGCGCGCCCCGAGCGAGTACGCGTCGGGCCGACGGAAGAGCAGGGAAAGCCCAGCGGCGGCGAGACGGTGGGGCGAGGTGGGGAGGGGAAGGGCCGGGTCGCTAGCCGGCGCGGCGGGTGACGGTGCCGCCGGCGCCGCTCGGGCGGTGGTGGTCGACGTGGCTGAGGGCCTGCTCGATGAGGGTGGCCACGTGGTCGTCGTGGAGCGAGTAGAGCACCCGGCGGCCGTCCCGGTGCCCGGCCACCAGGCCGAGGTGACGCAGCATCCGCAGGTGGTTGGAGACCGTGTTCTGCTCCATGCCCACCTCGGCGGCGAGCTCACCGACCGGGCAGGGCGATCGCAGCAGCCGGTCCAGGATCTGTACGCGTGCGGGCGAGGCGAGTGCCTGCATGACCTCGGCCACGGCAAACGCCCGCTCCCGAGAGATCAATTCGCCCGCTTTCCCTGCTCCCATAACGCAAATGGTACCGGTAATCATGTGACTGGCCCGGGGCCGGAGCTGGCCGAATCCCCACTAACACATCACGAAGTCATGATATTTTGAGCTCATGATCTCGCGGGAAGATTGCGCCGGCGCCGACGCGTTGCGCCTCGACATCACCGATGTACTCCCCGGGCCGCACGCACGCTGTGAGCCGTGCGTCGAACGCGTCGTCATCTCACTCGGGCGGCGCAAGGCCATCGGCTCCGTGCACCGGACACCGGACGGCACGGGCGCCGGCGGCGCCGTCTGCGTGCACTTCGACGCGGCGGCCTGCGGCGCCGAGCAGGTGCGCAGGGAAGCGCTCGCCGTCGGCGCCCGCACCGGAAGGGCCCACGGCGAAGACCAACACCCGACGCCCATCCACCGCCCCGTCCCCCACCCCACGCCCGCCCTCGCGCCCACACCAGCACCTCCACCCGTACCCGTACCGACGCTGCTGCCGGCACCGGCCGGCGCCCCGGAAGTCGGCACCGCCCCCGCCGACGCCCCACCAGGCGAGCACGACCAGCCGCCCGCCCACGACCACCGCCACCCGGCCGGGCACGACGACGGGCACAGCCACGGGCACGGGCACAGCCACGGCCAAGGTCACGGCCACGACCACGGGCCGTTCGGCGAGCGGGCCGAGTTGGTCTTCGCGTTGTTGGCCGGGCTCGGCTACGCGGCCGGGCTGCTGCTCGACCACGCGACCGGCGCGCCCGACGTCGCCCCGCTCGTGTGCTACCTCGCCGCCTACGCCTTCGGCGGGTTCTTCACGGTGCGCGAGGCGATCGCCACCATCCGGGCCGGGCGGTTCGAGGTCGACTTCCTCATGCTGGCCGCCGCCGTGGGCGCGGCGGCGATCGGCAAGTGGGCCGAGGGCGCGGTGCTGCTGTTCCTCTTCAGCCTCGGGCACGCGCTGGAGGAGTACGCGATGGGGCGGGCCAGACGCTCCATCGAGGCGCTGGCCGACCTCACGCCGCGGACCGCGCTGCTCCGCGTGGGCGCGCACACCACCGAGGTGCCGGTGGAGCAACTGGTGCCCGGCGACACGGTGGTGATCAGGCCGCACACCCGGGTCGCGGCCGACGGATTCGTACGCGGCGGGTCCGGCGCCGTCGACCAGGCGGCGGTCACCGGCGAGAGCCTGCCCGCGGACAAGGTGCCGGTGGCCGACCCGGCGGGCGCGCTGCGGGCCCCGGGGGCCGTGCCGCCCGAGAGCCGGGTCTTCGCCGGCACCGTCAACGGCGCGGGCGCCCTGGAGGTGACCGTCACCAGCCGGGCCGCCGACAACACGCTGGCCCGCGTGGTGGCCCTGGTGCGGGACGCGGAGACCCGCCAGTCGCCGGCCCAGGCGTTCACGGCCCGCCTCCAGCGCATCTTCGTACCCGCCGTCATCGGCACCGTCGGCCTGCTGCTCGGCGCCTTCCTGGTGGTGGACGAAGCCTTCTCCGCCTCGCTGTACCGGGCGATGGCCGTCCTCGTCGCGGCCAGCCCCTGCGCCCTGGCCATCGCCACGCCCGCCGCCGTGCTGAGCGCGGTGGCGCGGGCGGCCCGCAGCGGAGTGCTGATCAAGGGCGGCGGCCCGTTGGAGCGGGTGGGCCGGGTGACGGCGGTGGCGTTCGACAAGACGGGCACGCTCACCGACGGCCGGCCCCGCCTGACGGACGTGGCCCCGGCCCCGGGCGTGACCGAGGACGAACTGCTCGGTACGGCGCTGGCCGTGGAGCGGCTCAGCGACCATCCGCTGGCCCAGGCGGTGGTGCGCGACCTGACCGCCCGGCTGGGCGGGGCCGCCGCGCCGGTCGCGGACGACCTGCACACCACGGTCGGCCGCGGCGTACGGGCCAGCGTCGGTGGCGTGCCCGCGGCGATCGGCAGTACGGCCTTCTTCCCCGACCCGGAACACCCGGCACAGTCAGGGCAGTTGACGGCTGGCGGCGCGCCGCTGCCCGTCGCGCTGCGGGACCTCGCGGAGCAGTGGGAGCGGGCGGGGCGCACCACGATGGTCGTCCGACTGGGCGAGCGCTACCTCGGCGTGCTCGGCGTGCTCGACACCCCGCGCCCGGAGGCGGCGGCGGTGGTGGCCCGGCTGCGGGCACTGGGCGTGCGGCGGGCCGTCATGGTCTCGGGCGACAACCAGCGGGCCGCCGACGCGGTGGCCGACGCGGTGGGCCTGGACCAGGCGTGGGGGTCCCTGCTGCCCGCCGACAAGGTGGCCGCCGTCGAGCGGCTGCACGCCGCCGGGCACCGGACCGCCGTGGTCGGCGACGGCGTCAACGACGCACCGGCGATGGCGCGTGCCACGGTGGGCATCGCAATGGGCGCGGCCGGTTCGGCGGTGGCCCTGGAGAGCGCCGACATCGCCCTGATGTCCCCGGGTCTCGACAAGTTGCCGCTGGTCACCGGGTTGAGCCGGCGTACCAGCAGGGTGATCAAGCAGAACCTGTTGCTGAGTCTGGGCATCGTCGCGGTGCTGGTGCCGGCCACCGTGCTCGGTCTCGGCATCGGGCCTGCGGTGCTGGTCCACGAGGGGTCCACGCTGCTGGTCGTCGCCAATGCACTGCGACTGCTCGGCTATCCCGAGCACGACTAGCGGCCGGTGGCCGCGCTGCCGGTGCGCCGCCGCGCCACGGTCGCCCGGCGACCTGGCGCGCGGCGCCGCTGCCAGCGGACGCGAGGGCGGCCCGGCTCCTTGTCCTGAGCCGGGCCGCCGCCGCATCACACGCATCACCCGCGCATCACCTGCGCGGATCACTCACCCATCGCCGAACTGGCCGATCAGCGGGCGTCCTTCAGGAACGAGCCCTTGCCGAACGCCGTGAGACCGTTCGCCCAGAGCTGGTTCACGCGGGAGGACTCCTGCGCGTTCGGGTAGGGGTTGGTGCAGGACGGGCCGGGGCCGCCACCGGACATCAGCTCGCTGCACGGACCCGAGTAGCGGTCCGGGAGGCCGAGCACGTGACCGGTCTCGTGCGCGGTGACCCGCACCGAGTCGTACTGCTGGTTCTGCCGGTAGTCGAGGAAGATGTAGCCGCGGCCGTGGCCGTTGGTGCTGGCGTACGAGCCGCGCGAGTCATTGCCCTCGCGGTATTCGAAGTCGTAGCTTCCCGAGCCCTCGCGCAACTGCACGTTGCGCACCGCGCTGTTCCAGATCTGGGTGCTGCGGGCGATCTGGGAGGCGAAGGTGGGGGCTCGTCTCGCGCTGTACGTCACGGTGACGGCCAGCGAGCCGGTCTTGGCCTGCTTGGCCTTGGCCGACTTCATCACGGCCTCGAAGAAGGCCTTGGTCGCGGCCTGGTTCTCGCCCGACGCCTCGTAGGCGGCGATGCTGGTGGCCGTGCTGACCTGGGTGTCCGCGGCCTTGGTCGACGTGGCGGAGGCGGACGGCAGGGACACGACCGAGGCGGCCAGACCGAGGCCGAGCGAAGCCGTCAGAAATATCTTGGAGCGCTTCATGGGGGGTACTCCATTCCCGACCCGGAACACCCACCGACCGCTCGGATAGCGGTGAAGGCGCTCCGGATTCAGCTCAGTTGTCGAGCTGAGTCTCGGGGAGATTCCCGCACCCGTGGAGCATGTCACTTGTCGATAGCACCAGGTAATAGCCCGCCAGTGGGGCCGTGGCCGGCCGGGTGCGCGCAGCCGCACGGGGGGCCGACCCGCGGCCCGGGCCGCGGGTCTTGGGGGCACCCGCCAGGCATCGCGGGAGACGCCGTCTCACTCGGCGGTCCGCCCGGCGGTCCGTGGCTGCGGGGCGGCCGGCCCGACGGCGCCGCGCTTCGGCGTCTTCGGTGCGGCCGGTTCGGCCAGCGTGTACGACAGCGCCCAGCAGGCGAGCGGCATCGTCACCAGCGTGGCGAGCGCCCACCGCAGCGAGGTCGCCTCGGCGAGCGCGCCGACCAGCGGGCTGGCGATGCCGCCGATGCTCACGGCGAGGCCGAGGGTGACGCCGCTCGCGGTGCCGACCCGGTTCGGCAGGTAGTCCTGCCCCAGGGTGACGTGCAGCGAGAAGGGGACGTACAGGGCGACGGAGGTGGCCGCGACGAAGAGGTACACCAGCGGCCCCGGCGCCAGCGGGATGCCCGCGACGGACGGCACGGCCACCGCGTACGCCACCCGCAGCGCCCGCACCCGGCCCCAGCGCGCGGCCAGCCGGCCGCCGAGCAGGGTGCCCACGGCACCGCCGGCGAAGAGCAGGAACAGCGCCGCGGCGCCGGCCGTGTCCCCGGCGCCCAGGTACTCGCGCACGTACAGCGAGAGGAACGCGCTGAGCCCGACGTAGGCGATGGAGCGGCAGATGACGATCGAGGAGAGCCGTAGGAACTGCGGCCAGTCGTCCGGGCCGATCCGCTCCTTGCCACCGTGGGCGCCGGTCGCGGCGGCGGGGAGCGCGGCCCCCGACCACAGCACCAGGGCCACGCCGAGGGCGGCGGGCACGATCAGCAGCGGGGTCGCGGACAGGCCGCCGACCGCGAGCACCGGGGTGACCATGACGGGTGCGAGCGCCCAGCCGATGTTGCCGCCGAGCGAGAACCAGCTCATGCCCATGTGGTTGCCGCCGGTGGCGATCCGCGCCACCCGCGCGGCCTCGGGGTGGTACGCGGCGACGCCGAGCCCGGAGAGCGCCACCGCGCACCAGGTCAGCGCGTACCCCTGGGCGAGTCCGGCCAGCGCGATGCCGAGCCCGGCCGCGGCGATGCCGCCGGAGATCAGCCAGGGCATGGGCCGGCGGTCGGTGAGGGCGCCGAAGGCGGGTTGCACCACCGAGGAGAGCAGGGTGGCGGCGAGCACGATGCCCGACACCTCCACGTAGCTGTAGTCGCGTTCGGCCACCAGGAACGGCACCAGGGCCAGGACCGCGCCCTGGTAGACGTCGTTGCAGGCATGTGCCGTGGCGAGCAGGCCGATGGCCGATGGTCGGCGACCGATGCGCCGGAAACGTGTCATGCATCGATCATTGAGCAGGCGGCTGCTGGCCTGCTTCCGATAAATTGCCAACCGATGTCGTACATCCGCCACACTCCGCGCGCCTCCACCGCGGTCCGCCGGCTGCCACCCGGTTTCGGCGTCGGGGCGCACCACCACGACGACCACCAGATCGTCTACGCCGGGCGCGGCGTGCTGTCGGTGACCACGGACGCGGGCAGTTGGATCGCGCCGGCCACCAGTGCGCTGTGGATTCCGGCCGGCACCGTGCACGAGCCCCGGGCCTGGGGCGAGACCGACCTGCACACGGTGGGGCTGCCGGCCACGGTGAACCCGCTGGGGCTCGACCGGCCGGCGGTGCTGACCGTCGGACCGCTGCTGCGCGAGCTGATCCTGGAGTACACCCGCGACCCGACCGACGCCAGCCCGGAGCGGCGGCGGCTGCTGCGGGTGCTGCTCGACCGACTGCGGCACTCGCCCCAGCGACCGATCCACCTGCCGACGGCGCGCGATCCGCGGCTGGCCGCGGTGTGCGCCCTGCTCTTCGAAGACCCCACCGACCGGCGTACGTTGGCCGCGCTCGGCACCGCAGTGGGGGCGAGCGAGCGCACCCTCGCCCGGCTGTTCCGGGCGGAACTCGGCATGACGTTCCCGCAGTGGCGCACCCAACTGCGCCTGCACCGCGCGCTGTTGCTGCTCGCGGAGGGGATGCCGGTCACCGCGGTGGCGCACCGCTGCGGTTGGGCGTCGGCCAGTGCGTTCATCGACGTCTTCCGCCGCACCCTGGGCCACACCCCGGGCGCCCGCAACCCGGGCAACAGTGGCTGAACCGGCCCCGGCCCGAGCCCCGTACGCCGCCCGCCCCAACCCGGCAGGCGGCTGAAACTCGACGTGTAATCTCTCGATCATGCAACTGGCCAAGGGCGTGGAGTGGGGGCTGCACTGTTGTCTGGCCCTGGCGTGGCTCGGGGACGCCGAGCCGGTGCCCACCGCGAAGCTCGCGGCGGTCTTCGACCTGCCGCAGCCGTATCTGAACAAGCGTCTCCAGGCCCTGGTACGGGCCGGCGTGCTCAGCTCGTCGCCCGGCGCCCGGGGCGGCTTCCGGCTCGGCCGGCCGCCCGAGCAGATCACGCTGATGGACGTGGTGGCGGCCATCGAGGGGCCGGACGACGCCTTTCGGTGCACGGAAATCCGCCAACAGGGCGCCGGGTTCGGCACGGACGCCCCGGAGTTCGCGCAACCCTGCGGCATCGCCGCCGCCATGCGCAAGGCCGAACTCGCCTGGCGGCGCGAGCTCGCGGCGCAGACGCTCGCCGACCTGATGGCGACCACGCCGCCGGCCTCCGCGGACCGCGTCCGCCGCTTCTACGCCCGGCTCGGCACAGTCGCCGGCTGACCCAACGCGGGACCGGTCAACCGCCGTTGGCCCGTACGGAGAGCAGGGGCCAGGCTGGCGCCAGCCGCTCGGCTTCGGGCCCGCCGGCCCCCGGCCCGTAGCCGAGCGGCCACCGGACAGCAGCACCCCGGCCCGGGGCCCGAGGACCCACATCGGTACGCGAAAGAGCCCGGGCCTTGGGGGCCCGGGCTCTTCACCACGGTGACGTGCCCGGCGCCGACGCGGTGGCCGTGCGGTGGGGACCACGGACCCCGCCCAGCCCCGGCCACACCGCCGACCGCACGGTCACCCGTACGGCCTCGGCTATGCGGCCGAGCCCCGGCCCGCCGAACCGCGGCCCTGACCCTGGCCCTGACCGCCGCTGCGGCCCGAGCCGCGGCCCCGGCCGCCGCCTCCGCCCTGACCTTGACCCTGACTCTGGCCGCTGCGCTGGCCGCCGTCGCCGTGCGGCGCACCGCGGCGGGCGCGGGC
>NZ_JBLIWA010000052.1:0-38929 GCF_047525675.1 Streptomyces sp. 796.1
GCTGGCCACGGACGAGGGGCTTGAGCTGTTCGACGCGGCTCTGATCTCGGCTGAGATCGTGCCGGTTCCGGTGCGGCTGGACATCCCGACGCTGCGTGCGCAGGGCGCCGAACTCCCCGCCCTCTTCCGTAGCGTCGTACCCACCGCGACAGCGCGCCGTGTCGCACGATCGGAGCAGGACGAAAGCCTTCCCGGTGAACTGCGCCGGCGCCTCGCGGGTCTGCCGCAGACGGCGCAGGACCAGATGTTGCTGGAGCTGGTCCGCGTGCAGACCGCAGGCGCCCTCGGGCACGCCACCGCCGAGGCCGTCAACACACGACGGCCGTTCAAGGAACTCGGCTTCGACTCGCTGATGGGGGTCGATCTCAGGAATCGGCTCACCGCGGAGACCGGTCTGCGGCTGCCCGCCACGCTGGTCTTCGACTATCCGACCCCGATGGCACTCGTCGGCCACATCCGTGACGAAATCCTGGGCGGAGACGGCGCTGCCTCGTCGGCGAGCGCGGCGGCGGTGGCCGTGCCGGGCGCGCCGGTGGACAGCGACCCCATCGTGATCGTGGGCATGAGCTGCCGCTTCCCGGGCGGGGTGCGGACCCCCGAAGAGCTGTGGCAGTTGGTCATGGCGGGCACGGATGCGATGTCCGAGTTCCCGGCCGACCGCGGGTGGGACCTTGAGCGCCTGTACGACCCGGACCCCGACCGGGAGGGCACGTACTACGCCGAGAACGGTGGTTTCCTCTACGACGCGCACCAGTTCGACCCCGCCTTCTTCGACATGAGTCCGCGTGAGGCGCTGGCGACCGACCCGCAGCAGCGGCTGCTCCTTGAGACCGCGTGGGAGGCGTTCGAGCGGGCCGGTATCGACCCCACGACCCAGCGGGGCAGCCGGTCCGGTGTGTTCGTGGGCGTGATGTACAACGACTACGGCACCCGGCTGTCGGAGGTTCCCGAGGGCTTCGAGGGGTCTCTCGGCAGCGGAAGCGCTGGGAGCGTGGCATCAGGTCGCATCTCGTACACCTTGGGTCTTGAGGGGCCGGCGGTGACGGTGGACACGGCCTGTTCGTCGTCGCTGGTCGCGCTGCATCTGGCCGCGCAGGCGCTGCGGCAGGGCGAGTGCGATCTGGCGCTCGCCGGTGGCGTCTCGGTGATGGCGACGCCGGGTACGTTCGTGGAGTTCAGCCGGCAGCGTGGGTTGGCCCCCGATGGCAGGTGCAAGCCGTTCGCGGAGGGCGCGGACGGTACGGGTTGGTCCGAGGGTGTGGGCATGCTCCTTGTGGAGCGGCTGTCGGACGCGCGTCGGAACGGCCACCCGGTGTTGGCGGTGGTCCGTGGCAGCGCGATCAACCAGGACGGTGCCAGCAATGGTCTGACGGCGCCGAACGGTCCGTCGCAGCAGCGGGTGATCCGGCAGGCGCTGGCCAGTGCGGGCCTGTCGGCCGCGGAGGTCGACGCGGTCGAGGCGCACGGCACGGGTACGACGCTGGGTGACCCGATCGAGGCGCAGGCGTTGCTGGCCACGTACGGCCGGGAGCGGCCGGAAGGCCAGCCGTTGCTGCTGGGCGCGTTGAAGTCGAACATCGGTCACACCCAGGCTGCCGCAGGTGTGGCTGGTGTCATCAAGATGGTGATGGCGATGCGGCACGGTGTGCTGCCGCAGACGCTGCATGTGGATGAGCTGTCGAGCCAGGTGGATTGGTCGGCGGGTGAGGTGCGGCTGCTGACGGAGGCCGCCGAGTGGCCGGAGACGGGGCATCCACGGCGGGCTGGCGTTTCCGCTTTCGGTGTGAGTGGTACTAACGCGCACACCATCATCGAGCAGGCCCCGGTGGTGGAGGGCGAGGCGCAGTCCGTGCCGGCGGCCCCGGTTGAGGAGCATGGCGTCGTGCCGTGGGCGCTTTCTGCTCGGAGTGCGGAGGCTCTGCGTGCGCAGGCCGAGCGGTTGCGGTCGTATCTGGTCGAGCGTGCCGAGCTGGGCGCGCTGGACGTGGGCCACTCGCTGGTGGCGACGCGGTCGGTGTTCGAGCACCGCGCGGTGGTATCTGGCGCGAGTCGTACGGAACTCCTCGCCGGACTCGCTGCCGTCGCATCCGGAGAGGTCGCCCCGGGACTGGTTCAGGGCGTCGCGAACGCGTCCGGCCTACGGGCGTTCCTGTTCTCGGGTCAGGGCGCGCAACGCCTTGGCATGGGGCGGGAGTTGTACGACGCCTTCCCGGTGTTCGCCCGCGCCTTGGATGAGGTGTGTGCGCATCTGGATGTGCTGCTTGACCGTCCGCTGAAGGACGTGGTGTTCGCGGCGGAGGGCAGTGCCGACGCCGAGTTGCTGAACCAGACGGCGTTCACGCAGCCTGCGTTGTTCGCGGTCGAGGTGGCGTTGTTCCGGCTGCTGGAGCAGTGGGGTGTCACCCCGGACGTGCTCATTGGCCACTCGGTGGGTGAGGTCACCGCCGCGCATGTGGCGGGGGTGTTCTCGCTTGAGGACGCGTGTGCGCTGATCGCGGCGCGTGGCCGGTTGATGCAGGCGCTGCCTGAGGGTGGCGCGATGGTGGCGGTGCAGGCGTCCGAGGAGGAGATCGCTGGATCGCTGGCCGGTCGTGAGGCTGAGGTGGACATCGCGGCGGTCAACGGTCCGACGGCGGTGGTGATTGCGGGTGATGAGGCCGCCGTACTGGAGATCGCCGGCCGGTGGTCGGAGCAGGGGCGTAAGACGAGCCGGCTGCGGGTCAGCCACGCCTTCCACTCGCCGCGCATGGACGCGATGCTGGGCGACTTCCGTAAGGTCGTCGAGGGGCTGTCGTTCGCGCCGCCGTCGATCGCGCTGGTCTCCAATGTGACCGGTGAGCCGGCGGGCGCGGATGAGGTGTGCTCGGCGGATTACTGGGTGCGGCATGTACGGCAGGCGGTGCGGTTCGCGGACGGGGTGCGGGCCCTGGAGAAGCTCGGGGTGACCTCGTTCCTGGAGGTGGGCCCGGACGGTGTGCTCACCGCGATGGCACAGGACTGCCTGGTCGCGGGCGGGGCATCGGTCTCGGTCGCGGCACCCGTGCTGCGTAAGGATCGCCCGGAGGTCCAGGCGCTGGTGGCGGCGCTGGCCGAACTGCATGTGCACGGTGTCGAGGTGGGTTGGGAGCAGGTCTTCGCCGGGCGCGGGGCGCGGACGGTGGAGTTGCCGACGTACGCCTTCCAGCGTCAGCGCTTCTGGCTGGAGGGCTCGGGCGGAGCCTCGGGCGCCCCCGCCGCCGCGGACTCGGTGGATGCGCGGTTCTGGGACGCGGTGGAGCGCGAGGACCTGGAGACCCTGGCCAAGGCGCTGGATGTCGACGGGAGTGGTTCGCTGGGTGAACTGCTGCCCGCGCTGTCCTCGTACCGCCGTCAGCAGCGTGACCAGGCCACGGTCGACGGCTGGCGCTACCGGATCTCGTGGAAGCCGGTTCCGGAGGTGGCGGCGGGGACGCTGTCGGGCACCTGGCTGCTGGTGGTGCCCACCGGGCTTGCGGACGACGAGCTGACCGAGACGATTTCCCAAGGGCTGGAGAAGTCCGGTGCCCGTGTCGTACCGGTGGCAGTGGACGCAGGAACGGACCGCGATGGGCTCGCCCGGGCACTGCTGGCCGCGGTTGACGGCGAATCCGATGTCCGGGTGTTGTCGTTGCTCGCGTTGGACGAGGAGCCGTGTGCCGCGGAGTCGGTGGTTGCTGCCGGACTCGCGCTGACGCTGCGGCTGGTGCAGGCCGTAACGGTGCTGGGCGTGCGCGCTCGGCTGTGGTGTGCCTCGCGGGGTGCGGTGTCGGTGGGCCGTTCCGACCGGCTCGCGAGCGCCGTGCAGGCGCAGGTGTGGGGCCTTGGCCGGGTGGCGGCGCTGGAGCATCCGCAGATCTGGGGTGGGCTCGTCGATCTGCCCGAGACGCTGGACGAGCGTGCCGTGTCACGGCTGGTCGGGGTGGTGTCCGCGGAGAGCGGCGAGGACGAGACGGCGATCCGGGGCTCTGGCGTGTTCGGCCGGCGGCTGGTGCGGGCCGCGGTGGCCGAGGACGCGGAGGGCCGTCGGTCTTGGCAGAGCTCGGGTTCGGTGTTGGTGACCGGTGGTACGGGTGCGCTGGGTGGTCATGTGGCCCGGTGGCTGGCGCGTACGGGTGCTGAGCATCTGGTGTTGACCAGCCGTCGTGGGTTGGAGGCCGAGGGTGCCGCCGAGTTGAAGGCGGAGCTTGAGGGTCTGGGTGCGCGGGTGACGGTGGCGGCGTGTGACGCGGCGGATCGTGCGGCATTGGCGGCGGTGCTGGACGCGATTCCGGGCGAGTTGCCGTTGACTGCCGTGGTGCATACGGCGGGTGTGCTGGACGACGGCGTCGTGGACGCCCTGACGGTGGAGCGGGCAGCCGGTGTGTTGCGTCCGAAGGTGGATGCGGCGCGGAACCTGCACGAACTGACCGCCGGGTTGGATCTGTCGGCGTTCGTGTTGTTCTCTTCGGCGGCGGGCACGTTGGGTGGTCCGGGTCAGGGGAGTTACGCGGCGGGTAATGCGTATCTGGACGCGTTGGCGTTGCAGCGGCGCGCGGACGGTCTTCCCGCGACCTCCATCGCCTGGGGCGCCTGGGCCGGCAGCGGCATGGCGGTTGACGGGGAGCTCGAAGAGCAGATGAGGCGGGGCGGCATGGCCCCGATGAACCCGGATCTCGCCATCTCCGCGCTTCAGCGTGCGCTGGACCTGGACGAAGCCTTCCTCCTCGTGGCCGATGCCGCATGGGAGCGGCTCGCGGGCGAGCTGGGAGCGGACCGTACGACAGCGTTGCTGAGCGAGCTGCTGGAGCAGCGGCCGGCGGCAGCACTGACACCTTCCGACCCTGCGGCGACCGAATCGGCGGTGGTCGAGCTGCGCACAAGCCTGGAGTCGCTGCCCTCGGCGAAGCGCCAGCGTCAGCTACGCAAGCTGGTGCGCCAACACGTCGCCGCGGTCCTGGCACACACGGCCCCGGAGGCCATCGAAAACGATCGGTCTTTCACAGAGCTCGGGTTCGACTCACTGACGGCTGTTCAGCTACGCAACCGGCTGGGTGCGATCACCGGCCTGGAGCTGCCGACCACGTTGGCATTCGACTACCCGAACCTCATCGCCCTGGCCGAGCACCTGGAAGCGGGCATGTTCCCGCAAGGTGGTGGGGCTGAGCAGAACGACTCGGAAGAGGACCGGATACGCGAGGCGTTGGTTTCCATTCCGCTCGCGCGTTTCCGTGAAGCCGGACTCATGGACGCCCTGCTCGAACTCGCTCAGATATCGGAGAGCGGTTCTGATTCGGCGCCGCAAGAAGAAGAACTGAGTAGCGCGGTCGACACGATGGATGTCGATGACCTCGTCCAGAGGGCTCTGGGCGGCGCTGACCTTTGATGTTGTTGGAAGTGTGGAGCTACTGATGGCTACGTCCGCCGAAAAAGTTGTCGAAGCGCTGCGCGCCTCTCTGCGGGAAAACGACCGCCTCAAGCTACAGAACCAGCGTCTGGTCGCGGCCTCGAAAGAGCCCATTGCCATCGTCGGTATGAGCTGTCGCTTCCCCGGCGGTGTGCGCACCCCCGAGCAGCTCTGGCAACTCGTTGTGGATGGCGTCGATGCCATCTCCGAGTTCCCGACCGATCGCGGTTGGGAGAACGAGACGCTGTACCACCCCGACCCGGACAACCCGGGGACGAGCTACACCCGTGAGGGCGGCTTCCTCTACGACGCCGACGAGTTCGACCCGCAGTTCTTCGGGATGTCTCCGCGTGAGGCGCTGGCGACCGACCCGCAGCAGCGGCTGCTCCTTGAAGCCGCGTGGGAGGCGTTCGAGCGGACCGGCATCGACCCCGTCTCCCTGCGCAGCAGGCCGGTCGGGGTCTTCGTCGGCACGAGCGGCCTGGACTACGCGACCCATCTCTATGAGGTGGGAGGCGAACTTGAGGGCTATCTGACGGGCAGTGCGGCCAGTGTGGTGTCGGGGCGCATCTCCTACACCTTCGGTCTTGAGGGGCCGGCGGTGACGGTTGATACGGCGTGTTCGTCGTCGTTGGTGGCGCTCCACATGGCCATACAGGCGCTGCGCCAGGGCGAGTGTGAACTGGCCCTGGCCGGCGGTGTGTCGGTCATGTCGTCGCCGGGCTCGTTCATCGAGTTCAGCCGTCAGCGTGGGTTGGCGGTCGACGGCCGGTGCAAGCCGTTCGCGGATGCGGCGGATGGTACGGGTTGGTCCGAGGGTGTGGGCCTGCTGCTTGTGGAGCGGTTGTCGGATGCGCGGAAGAACGGTCATCCGGTGTTGGCGATCGTGCGTGGTTCGGCGGTCAACCAGGACGGTGCCAGCAATGGTCTGACGGCGCCGAATGGTCCGTCGCAGCAGCGGGTGATCCGGCAGGCGTTGGCCAGTGCGGGCCTGTCGGCCGCCGAGGTGGATGCGGTGGAGGCGCACGGTACGGGTACGACGCTGGGTGACCCGATCGAGGCGCAGGCCCTGCTGGCTGCCTACGGCCAGGGGCGGTCCGAGGGGCAGCCGTTGTGGTTGGGGGCCATTAAGTCGAACATCGGGCACACCCAGGCCGCGGCCGGTGTCGCCGGCATCATCAAGATGGTGATGGCCATGCGGCATGGCACCTTGCCGAAGATTCTGCATGTGGATGAGCCGTCGAGTCAGGTGGACTGGTCGGCGGGTGAGGTGCGGTTGCTGACGGAGGCGACCGCTTGGCCTGAGACGGGTCGACCGCGGCGGGCGGGCATCTCCTCGTTCGGGCTCAGTGGGACCAACGCGCACACCATCATCGAGCAGGCACCCGAGGCTGACCTCGATGAACCAAAGGAGGCGAGCGACCCCCAGGCCGACGAGCAAGCCGACGCGGCGAAGCGGCCCGCCGCCCTGCCGTGGCTGGTGTCCGGTAGGAGTGCGGAGGGGCTCAGGGCCCAGGCAAGCCAGCTCCATGCCCACATGAGTGCGCATCCGGAGTTGTCGCCGGCCGATGTGGCCTTTTCCCTGGCCACGACCCGTTCGCTCTTCGAGCACCGCGCGGCCGTGGTCGCCGATGACCGTGATGGGCTCCTCCGCGATCTGGAGGCTCTGGCCAATAGCGAGAACGCGGCTCAGGTCGTCCAGGGTGTGGCACGGATCGAGGACACCCTCGCGTTCCTGTTCTCGGGTCAGGGTGCGCAGCGCCTTGGTATGGGGCGGGGGTTGTACGCGGCGTTCCCGGTGTTCGCCCGCGCCTTGGACGAGGTGTGTGCGCATCTGGATGTTGCGCTTGACCGTCCGCTCAAGGACGTGATGTTCGCGGCAGAGGGCAGCCCGGACGCCGAGCTGCTGAACCAGACGGCGTTCACGCAGCCTGCGTTGTTCGCGATCGAGGTGTCGCTCTACCGGTTGCTGGAGCACTGGGGTGTCACCCCGGACGTGGTGATGGGTCACTCCATCGGTGAGATCGCTGCCGCGCATGTGGCAGGGGTGTTCTCGTTGGAGGACGCGTGCACGCTGGTCGCGGCGCGTGGCCGGTTGATGCAGGCGCTGCCCGAGGGTGGCGCGATGGTCGCCATCCAGGCGTCCGAGGAGGAGGTCTCCGGATCGCTCGCTGGCCGTGAGGCTGAGGTGAGCATCGCGGCGGTCAACGGTCCGACGGCCGTGGTGATCGCCGGTGACGAGGCCGCCGTACTGGAGATCGCCGGCCAGTGGGAGCAGAAGGGCCGCAAGACCAAGCGTCTGCGGGTCAGCCATGCCTTCCACTCGCCCCGCATGGACGCGATGCTGGACGACTTCCGCCGTGTTGTGGAAGCCCTGTCGTTCGCCTCCCCCTCCATCGATCTCGTCTCCAACGTCACCGGCAAGGTGGCGGACGCGGAGGTGTGCTCGCCGGAGTACTGGGTGCGCCATGTCCGGGAGGCGGTGCGGTTCGCGGACGGTGTGCGGGCGCTCGACGCGCAGGGCGTGACCACCTTCCTGGAGGTGGGCCCCGACGGTGTGCTCTCGGCGATGGTGCAGGACTGCCTGGGAGAGCGGGCCGAGACCGGCTCGGCACCCGTGGTCGTGCCGGTGCTGCGCAAGGACCGCTCGGAGGCCGCCGCCCTGACCACGGCGCTGGCGCGGCTGCATGTCCATGGCTCCGTTGTCGACTGGCGGCGGGCGTTCGACGGTCTCGAACCCCGCAGGGTCGACCTGCCGACGTACCCCTTCCAGCGTCAGCGCTACTGGATCGAGAAGTCCGCCGACGGATCATCCGGCGTTGACGCCGGCATCCGGGACGAGGTGGATGCGTGGTTCTGGCAGGCCGTGGAGCGCGAGGACCTCGAAGCGCTCGCCAAGACGCTCGACTTCGATGACGAGGCCACGCTGGGCGCTGTTCTGCCCGCGCTGTCGGCGTACCGCCGCAGCAGCCGTGACCAGTCGACCATTGACAGTTGGCGCTATCGGGTGTCGTGGAAGCCGGTTGGGGATGTGGCTGGTGGGTCGTTGTCGGGGACGTGGCTGGTGGTGGTTCCGGCGTCTGGTGCCGGGGACGAGTTGGTGGCGGGGGTTGTTTCTGGGCTTGAGCGGCATGGTGCGGGTGTGGTGTCGCTGGTGGTGGGTGAGGGGGACTTTGAGTCTGGGGTGCTGAGTGAGCGGCTGCGTGGAGCGCTTGCTTCTGTGCCTGAGGTGGGTGGTGTGTTGTCGCTGCTTGCTCTGGATGAGGGGGCGTGCTCGGGGTATCCGGCGTTGTCGGTTGGGTTTGCTTCGACGTTGGTGTTGGTGCAGGCGTTGGTCGAGGTGGATGCCGAGGGTTTGTTGTGGTGTGTGTCGCGGGGTGCGGTGTCGGTGGGTCGTTCGGATCGGCTTGCGGGTGCGGTGCAGTCGCAGGTGTGGGGTCTGGGCCGGGTGGTGGGGTTGGAGCACTCGGCGTTGTGGGGTGGTCTGGTTGATCTGCCTGAGGTGCTGGATGAGCGTGCGGTTGCGCGGCTGGTGGGTGTGCTGGCCGGTGGGGCTGGCGAGGACCAGCTTGCGGTGCGTGGTTCCGGTGTGTTCGTCCGTCGTCTGGCGCGGTCGGCGGCGCCCACTGCCGACGCGACGACATGGCGGGTGCGTGGCACGGTGTTGGTGACTGGTGGTACGGGTGCGTTGGGTGGTCGGGTGGCTCGTTGGGTTGTGGGGCAGGGTGCCGAGCATGTGGTGTTGACCAGTCGTCGGGGTCTTGCGGCGCCGGGTGCTGAGGCGTTGCGGGATGAGCTGGTGGCGCTGGGTGCCGGGGTGACGGTGGCGGCGTGTGATGTGTCTGACCGGGAGGCGCTGGCCGGTGTGCTGGAGGCGGTGCCGGCGGAGTTGCCGTTGCGGGCTGTTTTCCATGCGGCGGGTGTGGAGCAGGCGGCGGAGCTTGCGGGGATGGGGCTGGCTGATGCTGCGGGTGTGATCTCGGGCAAGGTGGCCGGCGCCGTGAACCTGGATGCGTTGCTGGGTGATCGTGAGCTGGATGCGTTCGTGGTGTTCTCGTCGATCGCGGGTGTGTGGGGCAGTGGTGGTCAGGCTGCTTACGGTGCGGCGAACGCCTATCTGGATGCGTTGGTGGAGGATCGTCGGGGTCGGGGTCTTGCTGGTACGGCTGTGGCCTGGGGGCCGTGGGCCGAAGGCGGCATGGCCACCTCGGAGGGGATGGAAGGGGAGCTTGTCCGGCGTGGCCTGGCGGTCATGCCTCCGACGCTGGCCCTTGCGGCGTTGCAGGGGGCGGTCGCGGGTGACGAGGGTGTGGTGACGGTTGCCGATGTGGACTGGGAGCGGTTCGCCCCCTTGTTCACTCTGGAGCGCCCGAGCCCGTTGCTCGCTGACCTTCCCGAGGTTCGGAAGGCACTCGACACCGCGAGCTCGTCCGGCCAGACAGCCGACACTTCGACGGGTCTGCGGAGGCGTCTGGCCGGGTTGACCGAGGCCGAGATCGATCGGGCCTTGTTGGATCTGGTGCGTGCTCAGGCTGCTGCGGTGCTTGGTTTTGCGGGTGCGGAGGTGGTTGAGCCGGGGCGGGCGTTCAAGGAGTTGGGTTTTGACTCGCTCACGGCGGTGGAGTTCCGTAACCGGTTGAATGCGGAGACGGGGTTGGTGTTGCCGGCCACGTTGGTGTTCGACTATCCGAGTGCTGCGGTGTTGGCTGCTCATCTGCGTGCTGAGGTGTTGGGTGCGCGGGGTGTGGTGGCGGTGTCTTCGGCGGTGGCTGTTCCGGTCGATGACGACCCGATCGCGATCGTCGGGATGAGCTGCCGCTTCCCGGGCGGCGTCGGAAGCCCCGAGGACCTGTGGAACCTCGTCGCGACCGGCACGGACGCCATCACGGACTTCCCGTCCAACCGTGGGTGGGACGTGGAGGGGATGTACGACCCCGACCCGGAGCGCCTGGGCACGTTCTACGCCCGTGAAGGTGGCTTCCTGCACGACGGGGGCGAGTTCGACGCGGACTTCTTCGGGATCTCGCCGCGTGAGGCGCTCGCCATGGACCCGCAGCAGCGACTGCTCCTTGAGACGTCCTGGGAGGTCTTCGAGCGCGCCGGCATCGCTCCGACCTCCGTACGCGGACGCCAGATCGGCGTGTTCGTCGGCGCTGCGACCTCCGGCTACGGAGTCGGGCACGACGGTGCGGCCGAAGAGCTGGAAGGGCAGATCCTGACCGGAAACGCGACCTCGATCGTCTCCGGTCGTATCTCCTACACGCTGGGTCTTGAGGGTCCGGCGCTGACGGTGGACACCGCGTGTTCGTCGTCGCTGGTCGCCCTGCATCAGGCGGCGCAGGCGCTGCGTCAGGGCGAGTGCGACATGGCGCTCGCCGGTGGCGTGACCGTGATGGCCACGCCGGGTGCGTTCGTGGAGTTCAGCCGGCAGCGTGGGCTGGCCCCCGATGGCCGGTGCAAGCCGTTCGCGGACGCGGCGGACGGTACGGGTTGGTCCGAGGGTGTGGGCATGCTGCTCGTGGAGCGGCTGTCGGACGCCCGGCGCAACGGCCACGAGGTGCTGGCGATCGTGCGGGGCTCGGCTGTCAACCAGGACGGTGCGTCGAATGGTCTGACGGCGCCGAACGGTCCGTCGCAGCAGCGGGTGATCCGGCAGGCCCTCGCCAACGCCGGAGTGTCGGCCGCCGAGGTGGACGTGGTGGAGGCGCACGGGACCGGTACGACGCTGGGTGACCCGATCGAGGCACAGGCGCTCCTGGCCACGTACGGCCAGGAACGCCCCGAGGGTCACCCGTTGTGGCTGGGTTCGCTGAAGTCGAACCTCGGCCACACGCAGGCCGCCGCAGGTGTGGGCGGAATCATCAAGATGGTGATGGCGATGCGGCATGGAGTGCTGCCGCAGACGCTGCATGTGGATGAGCCGTCGAGCCAGGTGGACTGGTCGGCGGGTGAGGTGCGGCTGCTGACGGAGGCCGCCGAGTGGCCCGAGACCGGGCATCCGCGCCGGGCCGGTGTTTCTGCCTTCGGTGTGAGTGGTACCAACGCGCACACCATCATCGAGCAGGCCCCGGTGGTGGAGGATGAGGCGCAGTCCGTGCCGGCGGCCCCGGTCGAGGAGCATGGCGTCGTGCCGTGGGCGCTTTCTGCTCGGAGTGCGGAGGCTCTGCGTGCGCAGGCCGAGCGGTTGCGGTCGTATCTGGCCGAGCGTGCCGAGCTGGGCGCGCTGGACGTGGGCCACTCCCTGGTGGCGACCCGCGCGGTGCATGAACACCGCGCGGTGGTCATGGGTGCCGACCGTGCGGAGTTGCTGCGCGGCGTCGAGGCTGTCGCCACCGGCGAAGCGGCTCCCGGAACGGTTCAGGGCGTCGCGAACGCGTCGGGTGCGACGGCCTTCTTGTTCTCGGGTCAGGGTGCGCAACGCCTTGGCATGGGGCGGGAGTTGTATGAGGCGTTTCCGGTGTTCGCCCGGGCCTTGGATGAGGTGTGTGCGCATCTGGATGTGCTGCTTGACCGTCCGCTGAAGGACGTGGTGTTCGCGGCGGAGGGCAGTGCCGACGCCGAGTTGCTGAACCGGACGGCGTTCACGCAGCCTGCGTTGTTCGCGGTCGAGGTGGCGTTGTTCCGGCTGCTGGAGCAGTGGGGTGTCACTCCGCACGTGCTCATCGGGCATTCGGTGGGTGAGATCGCTGCCGCGCACGTGGCGGGGGTGTTCTCGCTTCAGGACGCGTGCACGCTGATCGCCGCCCGTGGCCGGCTGATGCAGGCGCTGCCCGAGGGCGGCGCGATGGTGGCCGTCCAGGCGTCCGAGGAGGAGGTCGCCGGATCGCTGGCCGGTCGTGAGGCCGAGGTGGACATCGCGGCGGTCAACGGTCCGACGGCCGTGGTGATCGCGGGCGACGAGGCCGCCGTACTGGAGATCGCCGGCCAGTGGTCGGAGCAGGGCCGCAAGACGAGCCGCCTCCGTGTCAGCCACGCTTTCCACTCGCCCCGTATGGACGCGATGCTCGCCGACTTCCGCAAGGTCGTCGAAGGGCTGTCGTTCGCCCAACCGACCATCACCCTCGTCTCCAACGTGACGGGAGATCCGGCCGGTGCGGACGAGGTGTGCTCGGCGGATTACTGGGTGCGACATGTGCGGCAGGCGGTGCGGTTCGCGGACGGGGTACGGGCCCTGGAGAAGCTGGGCGTGACCCGGTTCGTCGAGGTCGGCCCCGACGGAGTGCTGTCCGCGATGGCGCGGGACTGCCTGACGCCGGACGAGGTCGCGGCCCCGGTCGTGGCGCCTGTTCTGCGCAAGGACCGTTCGGAGGTTCAGGCGCTGGTGGCGGCGCTGGCCGAACTGCATGTGCACGGTGTCGAGGTGGGTTGGGAGCAGGTCTTCGCTGGGCGCGGTGCGCGGACGGTGGAGTTGCCGACGTACGCCTTCCAGCGTCAGCGCTACTGGCTGGAGGACCGTGCGCAGGCTTCGAGCGGCCCTGCCGTGGACTCGGTGGACGCACGGTTCTGGGATGCGGTGGAGCGCGAGGACCTGGAGACGCTGGCTCAGGCGTTGGACGTCGAGGAGGGTGGCTCGCTGGGTGAGTTGCTGCCTGCGTTGTCCTCGTACCGCCGTCAGCAGCGGGAGCGGGCCACGGTTGACGGTTGGCGTTACCGGGTGTCGTGGAAGCCGGTTCCTGAGGTCGCGGCGGGGACGCTGTCGGGTACCTGGCTGTTGGTGGTGCCCGCCGGGCTCGCGGACAGCGAGCTCACCGTCACGATCACGCAGGGGTTGGAGAAGTCCGGCGCTCGCGTCGTACCGGTCGCGGTCGACGGCGACACGGACCGTGATGGGCTCGCCGAGGTGCTGCTCGGCGCGCTCGGCGATGAGTCCGACGCGAGGGTGTTGTCGTTGCTCGCGTTGGACGAGGAGTCGATGGCCGGGCAGCCGGTGGTCGCTGCCGGGCTCGCGCTGACGCTGCGGCTGGTGCAGGCCGCGGCAGGGTTGCCCGTGGGCCTTCGGCTGTGGTGTGCCTCGCGGGGTGCGGTGTCGGTGGGTCGTTCCGACCGGCTCGCGAGCGCCGTGCAGGCGCAGGTGTGGGGCCTTGGCCGGGTGGCGGCGCTGGAGCATCCGCAGATCTGGGGCGGGCTCGTCGATCTGCCCGAGGTGTTGGACGAGCGTGCCGTGTCGCGGCTGGCCGGGGTGCTGTCCGCGGAGGGCGGCGAGGACGAGGCGGCGGTCCGGGGCTCCGGTGTGTTCGGCCGGCGGCTGGTGCGTACGGCGTCGACGGGCGGCGAGGCATGGCGGCCGAGTGGCTCGGTGCTGATCACCGGTGGCACGGGTGCACTGGGTGCGCACGTGGCGCGCTGGGCGGTGCGTGAGGGTGCCGAGCATGTGGTGCTGACCAGTCGTCGTGGGCTCGCGGCGGAGGGTGCCCCCGAGCTGAGGGCGGAGCTGGAAGGGCTCGGCGCCGCCGTGTCGGTGGTGGCCTGTGACGCCTCTGACCGGGAGGCGTTGGCCGAGGTGCTGGCGGGAATTCCCGAGCGCTTCCCGCTGCGTGGCGTGGTGCACGCGGCCGGTGTGCTGGATGACGGCGTCCTGGACGGCCTCACCGTCGATCAGCTCGCCGGGGTGCTGGGGGCGAAGGTCGAGGGCGCGCGGCTGCTGCATGAGCTGACGGCCGACCTCGAACTGGATGCGTTCGTGCTGTTCTCGTCGTTCGCCGGTGTGGTGGGCGGCGCCGGACAGGGTGCGTACGCGGCGGCGAACGCGTACCTGGACGCGCTGGCCGTGGAGCGCCGTGGTGCCGGTCTTGCCGGTACGGCGGTGGCCTGGGGACCTTGGGCCGAATCCGGTATGGCCGCGACCGGCCGCGCCGGGGACCGGGTGCGCGGTGGCGCGGTGTCCGCGATGGCCCCGGCCCTGGCGGTCGAGGCGTTGAGCTGGGCCGTCGGCCAAGAGGAGACGTCGCTCGTCGTCGCGGACGTCGACTGGGAGCGGCTGGCCCCGTCGCTGGCCGCCGCGCAGGGCGGCACCCTCGTCAGCGACATCCCCGAGGCACACAAGCACCTGGCCACGGACGACGGCGGCGCCGGCACGGAGGCGGCCACCTTCGCCGGGAAGCTCGCCGGACTGTCGGCGGCCGAACGCAACGCGGCCGTGCTGGAGCTGGTCCGCGGCCAAGCGGCCTCGGTGCTCGGCCACACCTCGGCTGACTCGATCGAGCCCGGCCGCGCCTTCCGCGACCTCGGGTTCGACTCCCTCACGGCGGTCGAGCTGCGCAACCGGCTGGACCTCGCGACCGGCCTGCGCCTCCCGGCGACGCTCGTCTTCGACTACCCGACCGCCGCCGAACTCGCCGACTACCTGGACGCCGAGGCGTTCGGCTCGGCCCAGCAGGCGCTCGACACCGCTCAGCCGAACGCGGTGGCCGTGGACCACGACCCCATCGCGATCGTGGCGATGAGCTGCCACTTCCCCGGAGACGTCGACACGCCGGAGGACCTGTGGCGGCTGGTGGCCGAAGGCACCGACGCCATCTCCGCATTCCCCGCCGACCGCGGCTGGGACCTCGACGGGCTGTACGACCCCGACCCGGAGCGGCTCGGCACGTCCTACGCCCGCGAGGGCGGCTTCCTCTACGGCGCCCCGCAATTCGACGCCGGGTTCTTCGGGATCTCGCCGCGTGAGGCACTGGCCATGGACCCGCAGCAGCGGTTGCTCCTTGAGACCTCGTGGGAGGCGTTCGAGCGCGCCGGTATCGCCCCCGAGTCGCTGAGGGGCGCCCGGGCGGGTGTGTTCGTCGGGACGAACGGCCAGGACTACGCCGGATTGTGGGTGGACTCGCAGGGCGACCTCGAAGGCCACCTGGGCACGGGCAGTGCGGCCAGTGTGGTGTCGGGGCGCATCTCCTACACCTTCGGTCTCGAAGGGCCGGCGGTGACGGTGGACACGGCGTGTTCGTCGTCCTTGGTGGCGCTCCACATGGCCATACAGGCGCTGCGCCAAGGTGAGTGCGACCTGGCCCTGGCCGGCGGTGTGTCGGTGATGTCCACACCCAGCGGCTTCGTGGAATTCAGCCGGCAGCGTGGGCTGGCGGTCGACGGCCGGTGCAAGCCGTTCGCGGACGCCGCGGATGGTACGGGTTGGTCCGAGGGTGTGGGCCTGCTCCTTGTGGAGCGGTTGTCGGATGCGCGGAAGAACGGTCATCCGGTGCTGGCGATCGTGCGTGGTTCGGCGGTCAACCAGGACGGTGCCAGCAATGGTCTGACGGCGCCGAATGGTCCGTCGCAGCAGCGGGTGATCCGGCAGGCGTTGGCCAGTGCGGGCCTGTCGGCCGCCGAGGTGGATGCGGTGGAGGCGCACGGTACGGGTACGACGTTGGGTGACCCGATCGAGGCGCAGGCACTGCTGGCCACCTATGGGCAGGGGCGGTCCGAGGGGCAGCCGTTGTGGCTGGGGGCCATCAAGTCGAACATCGGGCACACCCAGGCCGCGGCTGGTGTCGCCGGCATCATCAAGATGGTGATGGCCATGCGGCATGGCACCTTGCCGAAGATTCTGCATGTGGATGAGCCGTCGAGTCAGGTGGATTGGTCGGCGGGTGAGGTGCGGTTGCTGACGGAGGCGACCGCTTGGCCTGAGACGGGTCGTCCGCGGCGGGCGGGCATCTCCTCGTTCGGGCTCAGCGGGACCAACGCGCACACCATCATCGAGCAGGCACCCGAGGCCGGGCAGCCCGCGGCTTCGGACGCTGTGGCTTCCCCTGCCACTCCGGATTCCGCTCCCGCGGCCGTCGGGCCGGCGGCAGTGGTGCCGTGGCTGGTCTCGGCCAAGAGCCAGGAGGCGTTGCGGGCACAGGCCGGACGGCTCGCCGCGCACGTGGCGGCCCGGGGCGACCTCGGTGTGCTGGACGTGGGGTATTCGCTGGCGACCAGGTCGGTGTTCGAGCACCGTGCCGTGCTGGTCGGCGCGGACCGGGAAGCCCTGCTGAGTGGTCTCAAGGCCGTGGCCGAGCGCGCAATCGCCTCCGGTGTGGTCCAGGGGCAGGCGGTGCCGGGCGGTAAGACGGCGTTCCTGTTCTCGGGTCAGGGTGCGCAACGCCTTGGTATGGGGCGGGAGTTGTACGCGGCGTTCCCGGTGTTCGCCCACGCCTTGGACGAGGTGTGTGCGCATCTGGATGTGCTGCTTGACCGTCCGCTGAAGGACGTGATGTTCGCGGCGGAGGGTGGCGCGGACGCCGAGCTGCTGAACCAGACGGCGTTCACGCAGCCTGCGTTGTTCGCGGTCGAGGTGGCGCTCTACCGGTTGCTGGAGCACTGGGGAGTCACCCCGCACGTGCTCATCGGCCACTCGGTGGGTGAGATCGCTGCCGCGCACGTGGCGGGAGTGTTCTCGCTTCAGGACGCGTGCACGCTGATCGCCGCCCGTGGCCGGCTGATGCAAGCCTTGCCCGAGGGCGGCGCGATGGTCGCCGTCCAGGCATCTGAGGACGAGGTCGCCGCCTCAATCGCCGGCCGTGAGCACGAGGTGAACATCGCGGCGGTCAACGGACCGACGGCAGTGGTGATCGCCGGACACACGCAAGCGGTCCAGGGGGTGGCGGACACCTGGGCGGCGCAGGGGCGAAAGACTAGGTGTTTGCGGGTCTCACATGCGTTTCACTCTTACCTCATGGACAGTATGTTGGACGCGTTCGGGCGAGTGGTCCGTGAGCTCTCTCTTGAACCGCCGACCATGGCGCTGGTGTCCAATGTCACCGGTGGGCTGGTCTCGGAAGGGGAGATGTGTTCTCCGGATTACTGGGTCCGGCATGTTCGCGAGGCGGTTCGGTTCGCGGACGGGGTTCGATCGCTTAAGGCGTTGGGTGTGACAAGGTTTTTGGAAGTCGGTCCGGACGGTGTGCTCACCGCCATGGCACAGGACTGCCTCGCGGAAAGCGCCGAGGACGTCTCGGCGGCGGTTCTAGTTCCCGTACTGCGTAAAGAGCGACCCGAAGCAGGGACTTTGATGACGGCGCTTGCCGAACTGCATGCACACGGTGCAACGGTGGGCTGGGAGTCGATATTCGCCGGACATGGTGCCGGCAAGGTGGAGCTGCCCACATACACGTTCCAGCGTGAACGGTTCTGGCCTGAGGTCTCCGCGTCCGGCGGCGGCCGGAATTCGGGTTCGACGGCCGCGGACTCGGTGGACGCGCGATTCTGGGAAGCGGTCGAGCGCGAGGATCTCGAAGCGCTCGCCAAGGCGCTCGACGTCGATGGCAACGCACCGCTGAGCACGGTCATGCCCGCGCTGTCCGCATATCACCGGAGCAACCGCCAGCAATCCACGATCGATGGTTGGCGCTATCGGGTGTCGTGGAAGCCGGTTGGGGATGTGGCTGGTGGGTCGTTGTCGGGGACGTGGCTGGTGGTGGTTCCGGCATCCGGTGCCGGGGACGAGTTGGTGGCGGGGGTTGTTTCGGGGCTTGAGCGGCATGGTGCCGGTGTGGTGTCGCTGGTGGTGGGTGAGGGGGACTTTGAGTCTGGGGTGCTGAGTGAGCGGTTGCGTGAGGCCCTTGCTTCTGCGCCTGAGGTGGGTGGTGTGTTGTCGCTGCTCGCTCTGGATGAGGGGGCGTGCCCGGGGTATCCGGAGTTGTCGGTTGGGTTTGCTTCGACGTTGATGTTGGTGCAGGCGTTGGTCGAGGTGGATGCCGAGAGTTTGCTGTGGTGTGTGTCGCGGGGTGCGGTGTCGGTGGGTCGTTCGGATCGGCTTGCGGGTGCGGTGCAGTCGCAGGTGTGGGGTCTGGGCCGGGTGGTGGGGTTGGAGCATTCGGCGTTGTGGGGTGGTCTGGTTGATCTGCCTGAGGTGTTGGATGAGCGTGCGGTTGCGCGGCTGGTGGGTGTGCTGGCTGGCGGGGGCGGTGATGCTGCCGAGGATCAGGTTGCGGTGCGTGGTTCCGGGGTGTTCGTCCGTCGTCTGGCGCGGTCGGTTGCGCCCACTGCCGACGCGACGACATGGCGGGTGCGTGGCACGGTGTTGGTGACTGGTGGTACGGGTGCGTTGGGTGGTCGGGTGGCTCGTTGGGTTGTGGGGCAGGGTGCCGAGCATGTGGTGTTGACCAGTCGTCGGGGTCTTGCGGCGCCGGGTGCGCCGGAGTTGGCTGCGGAACTCGAAGCGTTGGGTGCCGGGGTGACGGTGGCGGCGTGTGATGTGTCTGACCGGGAGGCGCTGGCCGGTGTGTTGGAGGCGGTGCCGGCGGAGTTTCCGTTGCGGGCTGTTTTCCATGCGGCGGGTGTGGAGCAGGCGGCGGAGCTTGCGGGGATGGGGCTGGCTGATGCTGCGGGTGTGATCTCGGGCAAGGTGGCCGGTGCCGTCAACCTGGACGCGCTGCTGGGCGATCGTGAGCTGGATGCGTTCGTGGTGTTCTCGTCGATCGCGGGTGTGTGGGGCAGTGGTGGTCAGGCTGCGTACGGTGCGGCGAACGCTTACCTGGATGCGTTGGTGGAGGATCGTCGGGGTCGGGGTCTTGCTGGTACGGCTGTGGCCTGGGGGCCGTGGGCCGAAGGCGGCATGGCGGCCGGTGACGGTGGGGACCAGTTGGCCCGTCGTGGCCTGCTCTCCATGGCGCCAGGTCTGGCTCTTGCGGCGTTGCAGGGGGCGGTCGCGGGTGATGAGGGTGTGGTGACGGTTGCCGATGTGGACTGGGAGCGGTTCGCGCCCGCGTTCACGATCGGGCGGCCCAGCCCGCTCCTGGGTGAACTGCCCGAGGTCGTATCGGCCCTGGAACAGGCCCGTGCCGCCGAGGAGGGTGACGCCGAGAGCGGATCGGCACTGCGGGAAAGGCTCCTCGCGCTGGCTCCGGGCGAGCGGCAGCGCGCCGTACTCGACCTGGTGCGCGGTCACGCGGCAGCGGTTCTCGGATTCTCCGGCATGGAGGGCGTGGAATCCGACCGAGCCTTCAAGGAATTGGGATTCGACTCGCTCACGGCAGTAGAGTTCCGAAACCGGCTGAACTCGGACACCGGGCTACGGCTGTCAACAACACTGGTCTTCGACTACCCCAACGCAAAGGCTCTGGCAGAGCATGTAAGGGCGGGTGTCCTGCCCGACGAAGGGGTATCCGCCACTCCGCTGATCGCGGATCTGGAAAAACTTGAGGCATCACTTTCCACGGCTGAGCCGGACGATGCCGAGCGAATGGCCATCGCGTCCCGACTCCAAGTACTCCTCGCCAGACTGAATGGCGACGAGGGCGGCGCGAAGGACGCTGAGAGCATTACGCAGCGGCTTGACGGAGCATCCGACGACGATCTCTTCGATTTCATCGAGAACGAGCTCAGCTAAAACGTGAGCGCCGAGGTGCAGTTCTCTGGCCTCCTTTCATTCTTCAGTCTTCTTTGACTCGTAACAGGCAAGGGTTTCATGGTGAACGAAGATAGGCTTCGGGACTACCTCAAGCGGGTATCGGCTGATCTGCACCAAGCGCGCCAACGCCTGCGCGAGCTGGAGGCAGGGGAGCAGGAGCCTGTCGCGATCGTGGCGATGAGCTGTCGATTCCCGGGCGGTGTGGGGAGCCCCGAGGATTTGTGGCGGCTGGTGGCCGGCGGTGGTGATGCCATCTCCGATTTCCCGTCCAATCGCGGATGGGACGTCGACGGGATGTACGACCCGGATCCCGAGAGTTCGGGGACGTTCTACGCCCGCGAGGGTGGCTTCCTGCACGACGCGGACGAGTTCGACGCGGGATTCTTCGGGATATCGCCGCGCGAGGCCCTTGCCATGGACCCGCAGCAGCGGCTGCTCCTGGAGACCTCGTGGGAGGTCTTCGAGCGGGCGGGCATCGCTCCGGGGTCGGTGAAGGGCCGGCGCGGTGGTGTGTTCGTGGGAGCCGCTACCTCGGGTTACGGGGCGGACGTCGTCAGTTTCCCCGAGGAGATCGAAGGCCACCTGCTGACCGGTACGGCGACTTCGGTCGTATCGGGCCGTATCTCGTACACCTTGGGTCTTGAGGGGCCGGCGGTGACGGTGGACACGGCGTGTTCGTCGTCGCTGGTCGCGCTCCACCTGGCGGTCCAGGCCCTGCGTCAGGGTGAGTGTGACCTGGCGCTTGCCGGTGGTGCCACGGTGATGGCCACGCCGGGTGCGTTCGTGGAGTTCAGCCGGCAGCGTGGCCTGGCCCCCGACGGCCGGTGCAAGCCGTACGCGGACGCCGCGGATGGTACGGGTTGGTCCGAGGGTGTCGGCATGCTCCTTGTGGAGCGGCTGTCGGACGCGCGGAAGAACGGCCACCCGGTCCTGGCGGTCGTACGGGGCTCCGCCGTCAACCAGGACGGTGCGTCCAACGGTCTGACGGCGCCCAACGGCCCGTCCCAGCAGCGGGTCATCCGCGACGCGTTGGCAAGTGCCCGGCTGTCCGCCGCCGATGTGGACGTGGTGGAGGGCCACGGGACCGGTACGTCCCTCGGCGATCCGATCGAGGCGCAGGCGTTGCTGGCCACGTACGGTCAGGAGCGCCCCGAGGGCCAGCCGTTGTGGCTGGGTTCGCTGAAGTCGAACCTCGGTCACACGCAGGCGGCGGCCGGTGTTGCGGGAATCATCAAGATGGTGCTGGCGATGCGGCACGGTGTGTTGCCGCAGACGCTGCATGTGGATGAGCCGTCGAGCCAGGTGGACTGGTCGGCGGGTGAGGTGCGGCTGCTGACGGAGGCCGCCGAGTGGCCCGAGACCGGTCGTCCGCGCCGGGCCGGTGTTTCGGCCTTCGGTGTGAGTGGCACCAACGCGCACACCATCATCGAGCAGGCCCCGCCGGTCGAGAAGGACGAGGCCGAGAAGAGCCCGGCTTCCGTCGTCGACGGTGGCGTGGCGACGTGGCTGCTGTCGGCTCGTGGAGCGGACGCGCTGCGGGCCCAGGCGGCGCGGCTCAGGGCGTTCCTGCTGGAGCGGGCCGAGCTGGGCGCGCTGGACGTCGGCCACTCGCTGGTGGCGACGCGGTCGGTGTTCGAGCACCGTGCGGTGGTGTCCGGCGCGAGCCGTGCGGAACTCCTCGCCGGACTCGATGCCGTCGCATCCGGAGCAGCCGCTCCCGGTGCGCTCCAGGGCGTGGCCGGGACGGCCGTCAAGACGGCGTTCTTGTTCTCGGGTCAGGGTGCGCAACGCCTCGGTATGGGGCGGGAGTTGTACGAGGCGTTCCCGGTGTTCGCTCGGGCGCTGGACGAGGTGTGCGCGCATCTGGATGTCGTGCTTGACCGTCCGTTGAAGGACGTGATGTTCGCGGCGGAGGGTGGCGCGGACGCCGAGCTGCTGGATCGGACGGCGTTCACGCAGCCTGCGTTGTTCGCGGTCGAGGTGGCGCTCTACCGGTTGCTGGAGCACTGGGGTGTCACCCCGGATGTGGTGATGGGCCACTCCATTGGCGAGATCGCTGCCGCGCATGTGGCGGGGGTGTTCTCGCTTGAGGACGCGTGCACGTTGGTCGCGGCGCGTGGCCGGTTGATGCAGGCGCTGCCCGAGGGTGGCGCGATGGTCGCCATCCAGGCGTCCGAAGAGGAGATCGCGGAGTCGCTCGCCGGCCGTGAGGCCGAGGTGAGCATCGCGGCCGTCAACGGTCCGACCGCTGTGGTGATCGCGGGTGACGAGACTGCCGTACTGGAGGTCGCCGGCCAGTGGTCGGAGCAGGGCCGCAAGACGAGCCGCCTGCGGGTCAGCCATGCCTTCCACTCGCCGCGCATGGACGCGATGCTGGACGACTTCCGCCGAGTCGCGCGGGACCTGACCTTCCAGGCCCCCACCCTGGCCCTGGTCTCCAACGTCACCGGCGAGCCGGTCGGGGCCGACGACGTCTGCTCCCCCGAGTACTGGGTGCGGCACGTGCGCGCGGCCGTACGCTTCGCCGACGGCGTTCGCTCCCTCCAGGCCCAGGGCGTCACCGCGTACATCGAGGTGGGCCCCGACGGCGTGCTCTCGGCGATGGCGCGGGACTGCCTGGTGGGCGAGGCGGCTTCGACCCCGGCAGTGGTGCCGGTGCTGCGCAAGGGACGCCCCGAGTCCCAGGCCCTGATGGCCGCGCTGGCCGAGGCCCATGTCCACGGCGTGACGGTCGACTGGGAGCAGGTCTTCGCCGGGCGCGGGGCGCGGACGGTGGAGTTGCCGACGTACGCCTTCCAGCGCCAGCGCTACTGGCTGGAGGGCACCGGCGGAGCCTCGGGCGTCTCCGCCGCAGTGGACTCGGTGGACGCGCGGTTCTGGGACGCGGTGGAGCGTGAGGACCTGGAGGCGCTGGCGGAGGCGCTGGACGTCGAGGGGGGCGGCTCGCTGGGCGAGTTGTTGCCCGCGCTGTCCTCGTACCGCCGCCAGCAGCGCGACCGGGCCACGGTCGACGGCTGGCGCTACCGGATCTCGTGGAAGCCGGTTTCGGAGACCCCCGCGGCCACGCTGTCGGGTACCTGGCTCGTGGTCGTTCCCGCGTCCGGTGTCGCCGACACGTTCGCGGACTCGGTGTCCGACGCACTCCAGCGGCACGGTGCCGATGTCGTTCGCCTGGTGGCGGACGAGGCCGATCTCGCCCCCGGTGCGCTGACCGGGCGACTGCGTGACGTGGCCACCGAACCGTCCGGGCTCGGCGGCGTGCTGTCCCTGCTCGGCGTGGACGAACGGCCCTGCACCGAGCACCCGGTGGTCTCGCGCGGCCTCGCACTGACCCTGACCCTGGTGCGCGCCCTGGCCGAGGCGGACATCCGCGCCCGGCTGTGGTGCGCCACCCGGGGTGCCGTGTCGGTGGGCCGCTCCGACCAGCTCACCAACCCCGTGCAGGCGGAGACCTGGGGCCTCGGTCGGGTGGCCGCCCTGGAGCACCCCCGGATCTGGGGCGGTCTCGTCGACCTGCCCGAGACCGTGGACGAGCGCGCCGCCGCGCGACTGGCCTGGGCACTGTCCGCCGAGAACGGCGAGGACCAGGTGGCGGTACGCGGATCCGGAGCGTACGCCCGGCGCCTGACCCGCGTCACGGTCGGCAACGGGACGACGGAGCGCGTGTGGCGTCCCCGCGGCTCGGTGCTGATCACCGGCGGCACCGGCGCCCTGGGCGCCCAGGTGGCGCGCTGGGCCGCACGCGAGGGCGCGGAACACCTGGTGCTGACGAGCCGCCGGGGCCCGTCGGCCGACGGCGCATCCGAACTCACTGCGGAACTTGAGGCACTCGGCGCTGCAGTGACCGTGGTGGCCTGCGACGCCGCCGACCGGGACGCCCTGGCCGAGGTGCTGGCCGCCGTACCGGAGCGGTATCCGCTGACCGCCGTCGTGCACGCGGCGGGCATCCTGGACGACGGTGTGCTCGACGGCCTGACCGTCGGCCAACTCGCCGGGACCCTGGCCGCGAAGACCGCGGGCGCGCACCACCTGCACGAGCTGACCGCAGAGCTCCCGCTCGACGCGTTCGTGCTGTTCTCCTCGTTCGCCGGTGCCGTCGGCGGCGCCGGCCAGGCCGCCTACGCGGCGGCCAACGCCTACCTCGACGCACTGGCACAGCAGCGCCGGGCCCAGGGCCTGGCCGCCACCGCGGTCGCGTGGGGCCCGTGGGCCGAGAGCGGAATGGCCGCGAGCGGCCGAGCCGGGGAGCGGGCCCGCGGTGGGCCACTGCCTCCCCTGACCCCCTCGCTGGCCCTGGACGCGCTGGGCTGGGCCGCCGGCCACGACGAGGCCGCGCTGGTCGTGGCCGACATCGACTGGGCCGGCATGGCCTCCCTGCTGAGCGCCGGCCCCAGCGCCCTCGTCAGTGACATCCCCGAGGCACGCGAGCTCCTGACCGCCGCGGCCGGGACCATCGGCCAGCCAGGACCAGGCCATGACCTGCGCGGACAACTGGCCGGACAGTCGGACGAGGAGCAGCGCCTCCTGCTGCTGGACCTCATCCGCACCCACGCGGCCTCGGCACTCGGCCACCTGTCGGCGGACTCCGTCGAGCCGGGCCGCGCCTTCCGGGACCTCGGGTTCGACTCCCTCACGGCCATCGAGCTGCGCAACCGACTCGACCTGGCCACCGGCCTGAGCCTGCCCGCCACCCTTGTCTTCGACTACCCGACCGCCGAGGTGCTCGCCGACCACCTACGGCAGGAGCTGGGCGGAGCCCACACCGAGGCCACCACCTCGGCGGTCTCGCACCGCGTGCGGCCGGACGACGACGACCCCATCGCGATCGTGGCGATGAGCTGCCGCTTCCCCGGAGGCGTGGAGAACCCGCAGGACCTGTGGCGACTCCTGGCCGGTGGCGGCGACGGCATCGCCGAGTTCCCCGGCGACCGCGGCTGGGACGTCGAGGGCATGTACCACCCGGACCCCGAGCACCCGGGCACCTTCTACGCCCGCGAGGGCGGATTCCTCTACGGCGCGCCCCAGTTCGACCCCACCTTCTTCGGGATCTCGCCGCGCGAGGCGCTGGCCATGGACCCGCAGCAGCGACTGCTCCTTGAGACGTCCTGGGAGGCGTTCGAACACGGGGGCGTCAAACCGGCCGCGCTGCGCGGCAGCCGTACCGGTGTGTTCGTCGGCACCAACGGCCAGGACTACTCCACGATCATGCTCGACGCCGTCGAGGACTTCGGCGGCCATGTGGGTACGGGCAGTGCGGCCAGCGTGGTGTCCGGGCGCATCTCCTACACCTTCGGCCTTGAGGGGCCGGCGGTGACGGTGGACACGGCGTGTTCGTCGTCGCTGGTCGCGTTGCATCTGGCCGCGCAGGCGCTGCGCCAGGGCGAGTGCGACCTGGCGCTCGCCGGTGGTGTGTCGGTCATGTCGACGCCCGGCGCCTTCGTGGAGTTCAGCCGGCAGCGTGGGTTGGCCCCCGATGGCCGCTGCAAGCCGTTCGCCGAGGGCGCGGACGGCACGGGTTGGTCCGAGGGCGTGGGCATGCTGCTCGTGGAGCGGCTGTCGGACGCGCGGAGGAACGGCCACCCGGTGTTGGCGGTGGTCCGTGGCAGCGCGATCAACCAGGACGGTGCCAGCAATGGTCTGACGGCGCCGAACGGTCCGTCGCAGCAGCGGGTGATCCGGCAGGCGCTGGCCAGCGCCGGACTGTCGGCCGCCGAGGTCGACGCGGTCGAGGCGCACGGCACGGGTACGACGCTGGGTGACCCGATCGAGGCGCAGGCGTTGCTGGCCACGTACGGCCAGGAACGCCCCGAGGGCCGCCCGCTGCTGCTGGGCGCCATCAAGTCCAACATCGGTCACACGCAGGCGGCGGCCGGTGTGGCTGGTGTCATCAAGATGGTGATGGCGATGCGGCACGGTGTGTTGCCGCAGACGCTGCATGTGGATGAGCCGTCGAGTCAGGTGGATTGGTCGGCGGGTGAGGTGCGGCTGCTGACGGAGGCCGCCGAGTGGCCCGAGACCGGGCATCCGCGGCGGGCGGGCATCTCCTCGTTCGGGCTCAGCGGGACCAACGCGCACACCATCATCGAGCAGGCCCCCGAGCTGGAAGAGGTCGCGGTCTCGGCGGCGGCCGGGCCCGGGACACCGGTGTCGACGGACGTGGTGCCGTGGCTGGTCTCAGGCAAGAGCCGGGAGGCGCTGCGGGCGCAGGCCGAGCGACTGTACGGGGACGTGGCGGCCCGCGAGGACATCGAGGTGCTGAACGTCGGCCACACGCTGGCGGCCAGGTCGGTGTTCGAGCACCGTGCCGTGCTGGTCGGCGAGGACCGGGAGACCCTGCTGCGTGGCCTGCGGGCCGTCGCAGAGGGCGGCATCGCCTCGGGAGTCGTCCAGGGGCAGGCCGCAACGGGTGGCAGGACGGCGTTCCTGTTCTCGGGTCAGGGTGCGCAACGCCTCGGTATGGGGCGGGAGTTGTACGAGGCGTTCCCGGTGTTCGCCCGGGCGTTGGACGAGGTGTGCGCGCACCTTGACGTAGTGCTTGACCGTCCGCTGAAGGACGTGGTGTTCGCGGCGGAGGGTGGCGCGGACGCCGAGCTGCTGGATCGGACGGCGTTCACGCAGCCTGCGTTGTTCGCGGTTGAGGTGGCGCTCTACCGGTTGTTGGAGCACTGGGGTGTCACCCCGGATGTGCTCATCGGGCATTCGGTGGGTGAGATCGCTGCCGCGCACGTGGCGGGGGTGTTCTCGCTTGAGGATGCGTGCACGCTGATCGCCGCCCGTGGCCGGCTGATGCAAGCCTTGCCCGAGGGTGGCGCGATGGTCGCCATCCAGGCGTCCGAAGAGGAGATCGCGGAGTCGCTCGCCGGTCGTGAGGCTGAGGTGAGCATCGCGGCGGTCAACGGTCCGACGGCCGTGGTGATCGCGGGTGACGAGGCCGCGGTGCTGGAGATCGCCGGCCAATGGTCGGAGCAGGGGCGTAAGACGAGCCGGCTGCGGGTCAGCCATGCCTTCCACTCGCCGCGCATGGACGCGATGCTGGACGACTTCCGTGACGTCGTCACCGGTCTGTCCTTCCAGGTACCGGCCATCGCCCTGGTCTCGAATGTGACGGGTGAGGCGGCGGGCGCCGACGAGGTGTGCGCGCCGGAGTACTGGGTGCGCCACGTCCGGGAGGCGGTGCGGTTCGCGGACGGTATGCGGGCGCTCAGCGCCCAGGGCGTCACCAGGTTCCTGGAGGTCGGCCCCGACGGTGTGCTGTCCGCGATGGCGCGGGACTGCTTGACGCCGGACGAGGCAGCGGCCTCGGCCGTGGTGCCGGTGCTGCGCAAGGACCGCCCGGAGGCCCGGGCGCTGACCACGGCGCTGGCCGAACTCCACGTCCACGGGGCCTCGGTGGAGTGGGAGTCCGTCTTCGCCGGGCGCGGTGCGCGGATGGTCGAACTGCCGACGTACGCCTTCCAGCGTGAGCGCTACTGGCCCGAGGTGTCCCTCTCCCTGAGCGGCTTGGGCGCCCAGGGTGCCGCCGACTCGGTGGACACGCGGTTCTGGGAAGCGGTCGAGCGCGAGGACCTCGAAGCGCTCACCGAGGCGCTCGACGTCGACGGCGAGGCGCCGCTGAGTGCGGTGCTGCCCGCGCTGTCCACGTACCACCGCAACAGGCGCGACCGGTCCACGATCGACAACTGGCGCTACCGCGTCGCGTGGAAGCCCGTATCGGACGTGGCCGGTGGGTCGCTGTCGGGGACGTGGCTGGTGGTGGTTCCGGCGTCGCACGCCGAGGACGCGTGGGTGACGGAGACCGTCGCCGGGCTCCGGCGCCACGGCGCCGATGTGGTGCCGGTGACGGCGGACGAGCGTGACCTCGACGCCGGGGCGCTGGGGGAGCGGCTGCGCGCCGCGGTCGCCGACGCACCCGCTGTGGGTGGCGTGTTGTCGCTGCTCGCCCTGGACGAGGAGCCCTGCTCCGGACACCCCGAGCTGCCCGGCGGTCTCGCCCTGACGCTGACCCTGGTGCGGGCCATGGCGGACACGGGCATCGAGGCTTCGCTGTGGTGCGGTACGCGGGGTGCGGTGTCGGTGGGCCGTTCCGAGCGGCTCAGCCGTCCGGCGCAGGCGATGGTGTGGGCGCTGGGCCGGGTGGCCGCGCTGGAGCTGCCGGAACTGTGGGGCGGTCTGATCGACCTGCCCGAGGCGCTGGACGAGCGTGCGGTCGCGCGGCTGGTGGGTGTGCTGTCCGGCGGGACCGGCGAGGACCAGCTTGCGGTGCGCGGCTCCGGAGTGTTCGTCCGTCGCCTGACCCGGTCGGCGGCGCCCGCCGCGGACGTGGCGTCGTGGCGGGTGCGCGGCACGGTGCTGGTCACCGGTGGCACGGGCGCGCTCGGCGGCCAGGTGGCTCGCTGGCTGGTGAGCAATGGCGCCGAGCACCTGGTGTTGACCAGCCGTCGCGGCCTTGAGGCACCAGGTGCGCCCGAGCTGCGCGAGGAACTCGAAGCCCTGGGGGCCCGGGTGACCGTAGCGGCCTGTGATGTGGCTGACCGCGAGCAGTTGGCCGCGGTGCTTAATGCGGTGCCCGCAGAGTATCCGCTGACTGCGGTTGTGCACGCGGCCGGTGCCAACGCGGCGGGACCGCTGGCCGAGACTACGGTGGCCGACGCCGCCGACGTGATCTCCGGCAAGGTGGCCGGTGCCGTGAACCTGGACGCGTTGCTGGGCGATCGTGAGCTGGATGCCTTCGTGGTGTTCTCGTCGATCGCGGGTGTGTGGGGCAGTGGTGGTCAGGCTGCTTACGGTGCGGCGAACGCTTACCTGGATGCGTTGGTGGAGGATCGTCGGGGTCGGGGTCTTGCTGGTACGGCTGTGGCCTGGGGGCCGTGGGCCGAAGGTGGCATGGCGGCCGGTGACGGTGGGGACCAGTTGGCCCGTCGCGGTCTGCCCGCGATGGCGCCAGGTCTGGCTCTTGCGGCGTTGCAGGGGGCGGTCGCGGGTGATGAGGGTGTGGTGACGGTTGCCGATGTGGACTGGGAGCGGTTCGCGCCCGCGTTCACGATCGGGCGGCCCAGCCCGCTCCTCGGTGAACTGCCCGAGGTCGTATCGGCGTTGGAGGAGGCCCGTGCCGCCGAGGAGAGCCGCGCCGAAGGCGGATCGGCCCTGCGGGAGCGCCTGGCAGGGCTGACCGAGGCCGAGATCGACCGGACCCTGCTCGACCTGGTGCGTGCTCACGCCGCCGCGGTGCTTGGTTTTGCGGGTGCGGAGGTGGTTGAGCCGGGGCGGGCGTTCAAGGAGTTGGGTTTTGACTCGCTCACGGCGGTGGAGTTCCGTAACCGGTTGAATGCGGAGACGGGGTTGGTGTTGCCGGCCACGTTGGTGTTCGACTATCCGAGTGCTGCGGTGTTGGCTGCTCATCTGCGTGCTGAGGTGTTGGGTGCGCGGGGTGTGGTGGCGGTGTCTTCGGCGGTGGCTGTTCCGGTCGATGAGGACCCGATCGCGATCGTCGGGATGAGCTGCCGTTTCCCGGGCGGCGTCGGAAGCCCCGAGGACCTGTGGAACCTCGTCGCGACCGGCACGGACGCCATCACGGACTTCCCCTCCGACCGGGGCTGGGACGTCGACGGGATGTACGACCCCGACCCGGAGCGGCTGGGCACGTTCTACGCCCGCGAGGGCGGGTTCCTCGACGGGGCGGCCGAGTTCGACGCCGCGTTCTTCGGGATCTCGCCGCGTGAGGCGCTCGCCATGGACCCGCAGCAGCGGCTGCTCCTTGAGACGTCCTGGGAGGCGTTCGAGCGCGCCGGCATCGACCCGGCGTCCGTACGCGGCAACCAGATCGGCGTCTACGTCGGCGCTGCGACCTCCGGCTACGGAACGGGACTGCACGAGATCCCCGAGGGGCTCGAAGGGCAGTTGCTGACCGGCAGCGCCACCTCGGTCGTCTCCGGTCGTATCTCCTACACGCTGGGTCTTGAGGGTCCGGCGCTGACGGTGGACACGGCGTGTTCGTCGTCGCTGGTCGCCCTGCATCAGGCGGCGCAGGCGCTGCGTCAGGGCGAGTGCGACATGGCGCTCGCCGGTGGCGTGACCGTGATGACCAGCCCCGCCGCCTTCGTCGAGTTCAGCCGCCAGCGTGGCCTGGCCCCCGACGGCCGGTGCAAGCCGTTCGCGGACGCGGCGGACGGTACGGGTTGGTCCGAGGGTGTGGGCATGCTGCTCGTGGAGCGGCTGTCGGACGCCCGGCGCAACGGCCACGAGGTGCTGGCGATCGTGCGCGGCTCGGCTGTCAACCAGGACGGTGCGTCGAACGGTCTGACGGCGCCGAACGGGCCGTCGCAGCAGCAGGTGATCCGGCAGGCCCTCGCCAACGCCGGAGTGTCGGCCGCCGACATCCAGGTGGTGGAGGCGCACGGCACGGGTACCACGCTGGGTGACCCGATCGAGGCACAGGCGCTGCTGGCCACGTACGGCCAGGAGCGGCCCGAGGGCCAGCCGTTGTGGCTGGGTTCGCTGAAGTCGAACCTCGGTCACACGCAGGCCGCCGCAGGTGTGGCCGGTGTCATCAAGATGGTGATGGCGATGCGGCACGGTGTGTTGCCGCAGACGCTGCACGTGGATGAGCCGTCAAGCCAGGTGGACTGGTCGGCGGGTGAGGTGCGGCTGCTGACGGAGGCCGCTGAGTGGCCCGAGACCGGTCGTCCGCGGCGGGCTGGTGTTTCTGCCTTCGGTGTGAGTGGCACCAACGCGCACACCATCATCGAGCAGGCCCCGCCGGTCGAGAAGGACGAGGCCGAGGAGAGCTCGGCCCCCGCCGACGACCACGGCCTGGCCCCCTGGACGCTCTCCGCCCGGAGCCCGGAAGCCCTGCGCGCCCAGGCCGAGCGGCTGCGGACCCACCTGGTCGACGGGGCCGAGCACGGCGTCGTGGACATCGCCGAATCGCTGGTTGCCACGCGATCGGTGTTCGAGCACCGCGCGGTGCTGCTGGGCACCGAACGCGAGACGTTGCTGCGTGGCCTGGAGACCCTCGCCGCGGGCGACGACGCCCCCGGCATCGTCCAGGGGCAGGCCGCCGGCGGTGGCAAGACCGCGTTCCTGTTCACCGGCCAGGGCGCGCAACGCCTGGGCATGGGGCGGGAGTTGTACGAGGCGTTCCCGGTGTTCGCCCGCGCCTTGGACGAGGTGTGCGCGCACCTGGACGTCGTGCTTGACCGTCCGCTGAAGGACGTGATGTTCGCGGCCGAGGACAGCGCCGATGCCGAACTGCTGGACGGGACCGCGTTCACGCAGCCCGCGCTGTTCGCCGTCGAGGTGGCGTTGTTCCGGCTGCTGGAGCACTGGGGCGTCACCCCGGACGTGGTGATCGGCCACTCGGTGGGTGAGATCGCTGCCGCGCACGTGGCGGGGGTGTTCTCGCTTCAGGACGCGTGCACGCTGGTCGCCGCCCGTGGTGGTCTGATGCAGGCCCTGCCGGACGGTGGGGCGATGGTCGCCATCGAGGCGTCCGAAGAGGAGATCGCGGCGTCGCTGGCCGGTCGTGAGGCCGAGGTGAGCATCGCGGCCGTCAACGGCCCGACTGCCGTGGTCGTCGCCGGTGACGAGGCCGCCGCGGAGGAGATCGCCGGCCAGTGGGAGCAGCAGGGTCGCAAGACCCGCCGCCTGCGGGTCAGCCACGCCTTCCACTCGCCCCGCATGGACGCCATGCTCGACGACTTCCGTGCGGTCGCGCGGACGCTCGCCTACCACAGCCCGTCCGTCGCGTTCATCTCGAATGTCACGGGTGAGCAGACCCGTGCCGACGAGGTGTGCTCGCCCGAGTACTGGGTGCGGCACGTGCGGCAGACCGTCCGCTTCCGCGACGGGGTGCGGGCCCTCGAAGCGCAGGGCGTCACCGCGTACATCGAGGTGGGTCCCGACGGCGTGCTGACGGCCATGGCCCAGGACTGCCTGACCCAACCGGCCGACGACATCGCGGCCGAGGGCACACCGGCCCCCCTGTTGGTGCCGGTGCTGCGCAAGGACCGCCCCGAGGCGCAAGCACTCGTCGCGGCCCTCGCCCAGATCCACGTCCACGGCGAAACCGTCGACTGGCGGGCCTTCTTCGCCGGACGCGGCGCCCGCCGCGTGGACCTTCCCACCTACGCCTTCCAGCACCAGCGCTACTGGCTGGAGGCCGGTACCTCGGCGGGCGACGCCGCGGCCTTCGGCCTCGACCCCGCCGACCACCCGCTGCTCGGTGGAGCCGTCCCCCTCGCGGGCGCCGACGGCCTGCTGTTCACCGGAACGCTCTCGCTGCACACCCAGCCCTGGCTGGCGGACCACGTCCTGCGCGGCGAGGCGGTCCTGGCGACCACGGCCCTCGTCGAACTGGCCATTCGCGCCGGTGACGAGGTCGGCCTCGGCCACGTGGACGAGCTCGTCATCCAGGCGCCGCTGGCCCTCCCCCGAGGGGGCGGCGTCCAGATCCAGCTCGTACTCGGCGAGGAGGACGAGACCGGCACCCGTTCGCTGGAGATCTACTCACGAGTGGCCGAGCCCGCAGGCGAGGACGCGGACGAGGACGACTGGATCTGCCATGCCAGTGGTGTGCTCGCCCCGGAGCCGGACGACGCCACGACCGCCGAGGCGGCGGCGGGCTTCGCCGCCTGGCCCCCGCCCGGCGCCGAGCGCGTCGAGGTGGACGGCCTGTACGAGTTGCTCGCCGGCGACGGCCTCGTCTACGGCCCCACCTTCCGCGGCCTGCGCGCCGTGTGGCAGCGCGACGAGGAGGTGTTCGCCGAGGTCAGCCTCGCTGAGGAGGCCGTCGTGGACGCCCAGCGGTTCGGGCTGCACCCCGCCCTCCTGGACGCGGCGTTGCAGCCGCTCGGCCTCGGCGTGCTGGACGGGGTGGGGCGCGGACGCATGTTGTTCAGCCTCGCCGGGATATCGCTGTACGCGTCCGGTGCCTCCGCGCTGCGCGTCCGGCTCGCCCGTACGGGTCCGGAGACCCTCTCGCTGACCGCGGTCGACGGAGCCGGGGAGGCCGTGGTCTCCGCCGACACGCTGACCCTGCGCCAGGTCGCCCCGGAACAGCCGGAGCCCGCCCCGGCGGCGGACCCGGCCGAGGCGGCTGAGGAGACCCTGCCCGAGCCCGCCGCCGCATCGCCCGAGGCAGCCGTCGTACCCCCTGCTGAGATCGCTGTGGGGGAGACCTCCGCCGCCAAGCCGTCGCGCCGCCGCAAGACCGCGCGGCGCTCCGCCAAGCGGGGCGGACCGGACTCCGGGCCGCTCGCCGCGCTGCGGGAGCAACTGGCCGGGCTCGCCGAGCCCGAGCAGGACCGGGTGCTGCTCGACGTGATCCGCACGCATGTCGCGGCCGTGCTCGGACACGCCTCGGCCGACGCGGTTCAGGGCTCGCAGGCGTTCAAGGACCTGGGCTTCAGCTCGCTGACCGCCGTCGAGTTCCGCAACCGGGTGAGCAAGGCCATCGGCCTGCGGCTCCCGGCAACGGCCGTGTTCGACTACCCGACCCCCGCCGAACTCGCCAAGTTCACCCGTGCCGAGGTGCTCGGCGCGGAGACCGGAGCGGTGCGGCCGGTGCCGGTCGCGGTGGCCGGCAACGACGAGCCGATCGTGATCGTGGGGATGAGCTGCCGCTATCCCGGCGAGGTGGCCACCCCGGAGGACCTGTGGAACCTGGTCGCCGAAGGCCGGGACGGCATCTCTCCCTTCCCGACCGATCGCGGCTGGGACGTGGAGAACCTCTACGACCCGGACCCGGACGAGCCCGGCAAGTGCTACACGCAGGAAGGCGGCTTCCTGCACGGCGCCAGTCAGTTCGACCCGGCGTTCTTCGGGATCTCGCCGCGCGAGGCGCTCTCCATGGACCCGCAGCACCGGCTGCTGCTTGAGACCTCGTGGGAGGCGCTGGAGCGGGCCGGTATCGACCCGGTCTCCGCGAAGGGCAGCCAGACCGGCGTCTACGCGGGTGTGACCTACCAGGACTACGGCGGTGTCCTCGCCGGATCGCAGGACAACGTCGAGGGCTACATCGGCACCGGCGTCTCGCCCAGCGTGCTCTCCGGCCGCATCTCCTACACCCTGGGCCTGGAAGGGCCCGCGGTGACGGTGGACACGGCGTGCTCGTCGTCGCTGGTCGCCCTGCACCTCGCATGGCAGGCGCTGCGCCAGGGCGAGTGCGACCTGGCGCTCGCCGGCGGTGTGACGGTGATGTCCACACCGATGTCGCTGGTCGAGTTCAGCCGCCAGCGCGCGCTCGCCTCCGACGGCCGCAGCAAGCCGTTCTCGGCCGCCGCGGACGGCGCTAGCTGGGCCGAGGGCGTCGGCATGCTCGTCCTCGAACGACTCTCGGACGCCCGCCGCAACGGCCACCCCGTGCTGGCCGTGGTGCGGGGCAGCGCGGTGAACCAGGACGGTGCGTCCAACGGTCTGACCGCGCCCAACGGCCCCTCGCAGCAGCGGGTCATCCGGCAGGCACTGGCGAACGCCCGGCTGTCGGCCGCCGAGGTCGACGCGGTGGAGGCGCACGGTACGGGTACGTCGCTGGGTGACCCGATCGAGGCGCAGGCGCTGCTGGCCACCTACGGCCAGGAGCGCCCCGAGGGCCAGCCGCTGTGGCTGGGCGCCATCAAGTCCAACATCGGCCACTCGCAGGCCGCCGCCGGTGTCGGTGGCGTCATCAAGATGGTGATGGCGATGCGCCACGGCGTCCTGCCGAAGACGCTGCACATCGACGAGCCTTCGCCGATGGTCGACTGGACGGCCGGCGACGTCGAGCTGCTGGCCGAGGCCAGGCCATGGCCGGAGACGGGACATCCGCGGCGCGCGGGTGTGTCGGCGTTCGGCATGAGCGGCACCAATGTGCACACCATCCTGGAGCAGGCTCCCGAGGCGGAGCAGGCTCCGCAGACCGAGCCGGCCGAGCCCGCCGGGGCCGGGGCCGTCGAGGGCCCGGTGACGTGGGTCGTGTCCGGCAAGAGCAGCGACGCGCTGCGCGACCAGGCCGACAGGCTGCGGGAGTTCGTGACCGAGCGCCCCGAGCTGAGCGCAGCCGATGTGGCGCTCTCCCTGGCGACGACCAGGTCCGCGTTCCAGTACCGGGGCGCGGTGACCGGGACCGGCCGTGAGGAGCTCATCGAGCGACTGGCGGCGGTGGCCGAGGGCACGAAGGCGCCGGGTGCGGTCCGCGCGAACGCCATCGAAGCACCGGGTCGTTCGGTGTTTGTGTTCCCGGGTCAGGGTGCCCAGTGGGTGGGCATGGCGGTGGGTCTGCTGGACTCCTCGCCGGTGTTCGCGGAGGCGGTCGGTGAGTGTGAGTCGGCGTTGTCGGCTTATGTGGACTGGTCGTTGACGGATGTGTTGCGTGGTGCTGAGGGTGCGCCTGGTTTTGACCGGGTGGATGTCGTTCAGCCGGTGTTGTTCGCGGTGATGGTGTCGCTGGCGAAGTTGTGGCGTTCGGTGGGTGTCGAGCCGGACGCGGTCATGGGTCACAGCCAGGGCGAGATCGCTGCCGCGTGTGTGGCGGGTGCGTTGTCGCTGGAGGACGCCGCCAAGGTGGTGGCGCTGCGGTCGCAGGCGATCGCCGCCGGTTTGGCGGGTCGCGGCGGAATGGTGTCGGTCGGGCTGCCGGTCGACCAGGTGCGCGAGCGCATCGCCGCCTGGGACGGCGCGATATCGGTCGCGGCGGTCAATGGTCCGGGTTCGGTCGTGGTGGCCGGTGATCCGGGCGCGTTGGATGAGATGGTCACCCAGTTGGAGGGTGAGGAGGTGCGGGTTCGCCGGGTGCCGGTGGACTACGCCTCGCACTCCGCGCATGTGGAGTCGATCCGCGAGGAGCTGCTGAAGGTCCTGGCGGACCTGAAGCCGCGTACCGCCGACGTGCCGTTCTACTCGACCGTGTCCGGTGAGCTGGTGGACACGGCCGGGCTGGACGCCGAGTACTGGTACCGCAACCTGCGCCAGACCGTGGAGCTTGAGGCCACCACCCGCACCCTGCTGGGCACCGGGCACGGCGTGTTCATCGAGGTGAGCCCGCATCCCGTACTCACCCTGCCCGTGCAGCAGACGGTGGAGGCCGCTGACGCCCAGGCCGTGGTCGTCGGCACGCTGCGGCGGGACGAGGGCGGGGCCGAGCGGTTCCTGACCTCGATCGCCGAACTGCACGTCAACGGCGCCGACATCGACTGGCGGAAGGTGTTCGCCGGACACGGTGGCCGACAGGTCGACCTGCCGACGTACGCCTTCCAGCGGCAGCGGTACTGGCCGCAGCCGGGCGAGGGCGGCGCATTCGGCAACGGCCCCGCCCCCGAGGCCGACTCGGTGGACGCCCGGTTCTGGGAGGCCGTCGAACGCGAGGACCTCGAAGGGCTCGCGCAGACACTGGAGCTCGACGGGGAGGCCCCGCTGAGCGCGGTGCTGCCCGCCCTGTCGTCGTACCGGCGCGGCCGGCGCGACCGCTCGACGGTCGACAACTGGCGCTACCGGATCAACTGGAAGCCCCTCATCGACCAGCCGTCGTCCGGCTCCGGGCAGGAGCAGGGCGCCCCGATCACCGGTACCTGGATGGTCGTCGTCCCGCCGGTCGACGCCGCCCGTGACCTGGCGGAGCGCATCGCACGGGACGTGGAGCGCCACGGTGCCCGCATCGTGCGGGTCGACCTGGACGAGACGGAGCCGCAGCGGTCCTCGCTGACCGAACTCCTGCGGGCCGCGGCCCCCGGCAGGTCCACCACGGACGGCACCGAGCAGGAGGCGACGCTCGCGATCGACGGAGTGCTCTCCCTGCTCGCGCTCGACGAGGAGGCGCTCGCCGGACACCCGGGCGTTCCGCGCGGCTTCGCCGGCACGGTGGCCCTGGTCCAGGCGCTCGCCGACATCGACATCGACGTGCCGCTGTGGCTCGCCACCACCGGTGCCGTGTCCGTGGGCCGCTCCGACCGGGTCGGCAGCGTCAAGCAGTCCCTGGTGTGGGGCCTGGGCCGGGTGGTCGGCCTGGAGTACGCACAGCGCTGGGGCGGTCTCGTCGACCTCCCCGACTCGCCGGACGCACTCGACGAGCGGGCCCTGAACCGTCTGGTCGGCCTGATCGGACGATCCGGCGACGAGGACCAGGTGGCGGTGCGCGCCTCCGGCGTCTTCGCGCGGCGGCTGGTCCGGGCACCCCTGGGTGACGCCCGGCCGGCCCGCACTTGGCAGCCCCGTGGCAGCGTTCTGATCACCGGTGGTACGGGTGCCCTCGGTGGCCGCCTCGCCCGCTGGCTGGCCCGTGGCGGCGCCGAGCACCTGGTGCTCACCAGCCGCCGTGGCCCGGACGCCCCCGGCGCGGCCGAGTTGAGGGACGAACTGACCGCCCTGGGCGCCCGGGTCACCGTCGCCGCCTGCGACGCCGCCGACCGTGACGCGCTGCGGGAGCTCCTCGACGGGCTGCCCGCGGAATACCCGCTGACCGGGGTGGTGCACGCGGCCGGTGTGCTGGACGACGGCCTCGTCGACACCCTCACCGTCTCCAGGACGCAGGGGGTCTTCCGGCCCAAGGTGGACGCCGTGGTGAACCTCCACGAGCTGACCCAGGACCTGGACCTGTCCGCGTTCATCCTCTTCTCCTCCTACGCCGGAACCGTCGGTGGTGCCGGTCAGGGCAGCTACGCCGCCGCGAACGCCTTCCTCGACGCCCTGGCGCAGCAGCGCCGGGCCCAGGGCCTTGCCGCGACCTCCGTGGCGTGGGGCGCCTGGGGCGGCGGCGGTCTGGTCGACGACGCCACCGCGGCCCAGTTGAAGCGGCGCGGTATGCCGCCGCTGGTGCCCGAACTGGCCGTCGAGGCCCTTCAGCAGGCACTCGACCACGACGAGGTGGACATCACCGTCGCCGATGTGGACTGGGAGCGTTACGCCCCCGGGTTCGCCTCGGCCCGGCCGCGCCCGCTGCTCAACGAACTGCCGGAGGTACAGCGGGCCCTGGAGGAGGCCGAAGCCGAGCTGGGCGCGGTCCTCACCGGGCTGGCCGTACGCCTGGAAGGGCTGTCGGACCTCGAACGCGAGGCGGAGGTCCTCGACCTCGTCAGGACCCACGCCGCCGAGGTGATCGGATACCCGAGCGCCGACGCGGTGGAGCCGGAGCGGGCCTTCAGGGACATCGGGTTCGACTCGCTGACCGCCGTGGAGCTGCGCAACGTGCTCGGCGCGGCGGCCGGTGTGAACCTTCCGGTCACCATGGCCTTCGACTACCCGACGCCCACGGTGCTCGCCCGGTTCATCCTCGGCGAGGTGCTGGGCACCGCGCCCGCGCCGGCCGATGAGACGCCGGTGGTGAGCGGCACGGTCGTGGACGACGACCCGATCGCGATCGTGTCGATGAGCTGCCGCTTCCCCGGCGGGGTGCGCACTCCGGAGGACCTGTGGCGACTGGTCTCCGAGGGCAGCGACGTGATCAGCGCCTACCCGACCAACCGTGGCTGGGACCTGGACGACCTGTACGGCTCGGACTTGGAGGGCATGGGCACCAGCGACGCCAGCGGTGGCGCCTTCGTCTACGACGCCGACGAGTTCGACCCGGCGTTCTTCGGGATCGCCCCCCGCGAGGCGCTGACCATCGACCCGCAGCAGCGGCTGCTCCTGGAGACGTCCTGGGAGGCGATCGAGCGGGCGGGCATCGACCCCACGTCGCTCAAGGGAAGCCGGACCGGCGTCTTCGCGGGAAGCAACGGCCAGGACTACATCGGCCTGCTGCTGACCGCCCCGGGCGGCCCCGACGGCTACCTGGGAACCGGTAACGCGGGCAGCGTCGTATCGGGCCGCGTCTCCTACACCTTCGGCCTCGAAGGGCCGGCCGTCACGGTGGACACGGCGTGTTCCTCGTCCCTGGTGGCCCTGCACATGGCCGTGCAGTCGCTGCGCCAGGGGGAGTGCTCCATGGCGCTGGCCGGCGGTGTCACGATCATGTCCACCCCGGGCTCGTTCGTGGACTTCAGCCGCCAGAAGGGACTGTCGTCGGACGGGCGCTGCAAGGCGTTTGCGGCATCGGCCGACGGTACGGGCTGGGGCGAGGGCGTCGGCGTGCTGCTCCTTGAGCGGCTGTCGGACGCGCGGAAGAACGGCCACCCGGTCATGGCGATCGTGCGCGGCTCCGCCGTCAACCAGGACGGCGCCAGCAACGGCCTGACGGCGCCCAACGGGCCGTCGCAGCAGCGGGTGATCCGGCAGGCGCTGGCCAGCGCCGACCT
>NZ_JBLIWA010000053.1:0-37631 GCF_047525675.1 Streptomyces sp. 796.1
CCCGCCGGGGTGTGCTGCGGTGGCGCCACCGGGCGCCGAACCGGGCCGGCCGAAGCAGGGGCCCGGGGTGGTGCGGTCAGCTCGTGCTCCACAGCACCGGCAGGAACTCCGGGTCGGTGTAGTCGGGCGTGCCGTCGGCGTTCTTGCGCACGACCACGTCGTGGTTGTACGAGACCTTGGTGCCGTCGGTGCGGAAGAACTCGCGGTAGCGGTTGCCCCCGTCCTGGAGGTGCAGGGAGATGGCGCGCCGCGGCCGGTCGCTGACGTTCGCACCGCTGCCGTGGTAGGTGCGGCAGTGGTGGAAGTTGACGTGCCCCCGGGGGATGTGGATCGGAATCTTGCGCACCTCGACGCCGTTGTACCGGGCGTTCTGCTCCAGCATCTCGTCCAACTCGCTGCGGTCCCGCTCGGCGAAGTGCAGCGAGGTCGCGTCGTTGGCGGCGGTCTCCTTCCAGCGGTGGCTGCCGTCGACCATGGTGATGGTGCCCATTTCCTCGCCACAGTCGTGGAAGGGGATGAAGGCGGTCAGCATCCGCTCGGAGGTGGAGGTGGCCCAGTAGTGCCGGTCGAAGTGCCAGGGCACCAGGTTCGACGGCTCGCCGGCGACCGGCGGCTTGTAGATCAAGGTGGACTGGAAGACGCGGATGACGTCGGCCTCGGCGAGCCTGGCGGCCACCGCACCGAGCAGCGGCTTGCGCAGGATGCGGCCGATCGTGTCGTCCTCGTAGTGGATGTAGTCGTTGTGCCGTTGCACATCGCCCTTGGCCGGCTCCCAGTAGGCGAGCTTGGGCGGGCGGACGGGCAGCGTACGGTCGCGCTGGCCGCCGTAGAAGCGCTCGCTGGACTTCTCCAGGAGCTCCGTCTCCTCGTCGGTGAAGATCTTCTTCGACAGGTACCAGCCGTGCTCGGCGTAGAAGGCGACGTCCTCGTCCGACGGCAGCAGTTCGCGCTCCGCGTCGGTCAGGGTGAACGCGGCTGAGTCTTGAACGGTCACGGTGTTTCCTTAGGTACGACGGTGCAGGTGCGTGGGGAGGGTGGGGCCGGGGCGTACGGGCGCGGCCGGCTCAGGCCGTCGTCTCGTCCCTGGCCACCGCCTCGTAGAGGGCCTTGATGTTGCCGCTGCCGAAGGTGCGGGCGCCGTGCCGGTCGATGACCTCCCAGAAGAAGGTCTTCCGCACGTGCGGGGACTGGGTGAAGAGCTGGAAGACCTGGCCCCAGTGGTCCTGGTCGACCAGCACGTTGGTCCGCCGCAGGTCGGCCACCCGCAACTCCGGCTCGCCCAGGCGCGCGGTGAGCTCGTCGTAGTACGCGTCGGGGGTGTTCAGGAACTTCACACCGCGGGCCTCCAAGGCCGGCACGGTGGCCACGATGTCGTCGGTGAGCAGCGCCAGGTGCTGGACGCCGGCGCCGCCGTGGCTGGCCAGAAAGGTGTCGATCTGCCCGGGGCGGCGACCGGTCACCGGCTCGATCAGGGTGAAGGTCACGTGGCCCGACGGGCTCTGCACCACCTTGGAGTCCATGGCCTGCTCGCCGACCTCGATGAACTCCTCGAAGATCTGCCGGAAGCCGAAGACCCGCTCGTAGAACTCGACGGTGGGGCGCAGTTGGCCGGCCGGCACGCAGATCGCGGCGTGGTCCACGGTGCTCAGCAGCGGCTGGTCCGGGGCCGGTTCGACGTCGGTGACGTCCATCGTGCCGGGCAGGAAGTCGGCCCGGTCCCCGGTGCGTTGGACGAACCGGTGCGCCACGTCCCCGAAGCCGAGCACGGAGGCGGTGACGACCTCGTTCCCGCCCTGCCGGTGGGTGACGGGCTCTTCGACGACGATGGCCTTGCGCTCGACGGCGGTGGCGAACGCCTCGGCCGTGTCGCTCACCTCGAAGGCGATGTTGGCCACCCCGTCGCCGTGCCGGGCCACGTACTCGGCCACGGGGTGCTTGGGGGTGAGTGCGGAGGTGAGGACGAGGGTGATGCCACCCTGGCGCAGCAGGAGCGAACGCTGGTCGGGCTGGCCCGTCTCGGGCCCCGCCTGGCCGCACACCCGGAAGCCGAACGCCGTGCAGAGGTAGAAGGCCGCCTGTTGTGCGTCACCGACGTAGAACTCGACGTGGTCGACAGCTCCGATATTCACGCGAATGTGCCCTTCTTGGTCGTCTCTACTGTTTCTTGCGCGTGCTTGCCGTACCGAGGAGCAGACTGACGTTGTGGCCGCCGAAGGCGAACGAGTTGGAGATGACGGCCTCGACCCGTTGCTGCCGCGCCTCGCCCCGGATGTGGTCGAGTTCGCAGCCCGGGCCCACCTCGTCCAGGTTGTGGGTGGGAGGCAGCGCGCCGCGGGTCAGGGCCATGGCACAGATCGCCGCCTCCACCGCCCCCGAACCACCCAGCAGGTGACCGGTCATCGACTTGGTGCTGCTGACCGCAGGCGCGTGGTCGCCGAAGACGGCGTGCACGGCCTTGGTCTCGGCGATGTCACCCAGCTTGGTCGCGGTGCCGTGCGCGTTGACGTACCCGATGTCGCTCGGGGCGAGCCCGGCGGTCGCCAGCGCCCTGCGCATGGCGTACGCCGCGCCCTCGCCGTCCGGCCGGGGAGCGGTGGGCCGGTACGCGTCGGTGGTCGCGCCCCAGCCCAGCAGGTCGGCGTAGCCGGCGGCGCCGCGCGCATCCGCGTGCTCGGCGCGCTCGACGACCAGCACGCCGGCGCCCTCGGCCAGCACGAACCCGTTGCGCCGGCGGTCGAAGGGGCGGCTGGCCTGCTCCGGGTCGTCCCAGCCGCTGGCCAGCGCCCTGGCGTGGGAGAACGCCAGTGCCGAGGTCGGGTTGAGGGGCGCCTCGGCGCCGCCGCAGATCACCACGTCGGCCTCGCCGTACCGGATCAGCCGGGCGGCCTCGGCCACCGCGTGCGCGCCGGCCGAGCAGGCGGTGGCGATGGCCGAACTCCAGCCGCGCGCACCGTGCTTGATGGCGATCCGGGCCGCGGCCATGTTGGGCAACATGCCGGGCAGCAGGTACGGGCTGACCGCGGTCGGGCCGCGCTCCGCCCTGGCCTGGGTCTGCTCCTCGTACGTGGTCAGCCCGCCGGCGCCGCTGGAGACGACCACGGCCACCCGGTGCGGGTCCACGTCGCGGCCGACCTCGATGCCGGCGTCTGCGAGCGCGTCATCGGCGGCGGCCATGGCCATCAGGACGTACCGGTCCACCAGCCGGCCCTCGCTGGGCGGCAGCACGTCGCGCGCCGAGATCTCCGGGGCGATGCCGGCCGAGCCCACGGTGCCGTCCAGGAGGTGCCCCGCCGGCGGCTTGCGCAGCCCCGACTTGCTGTGGCACACGGCCTCGAACAGGTCGGCCGCACCGCGGCCGAGCGGGGTGAAGGCGCCGAGACCGGTGACGACGGGCCGCGGCAGTGCCTGCTGGTCGCTCATGCCGACACCCCCGCACCCTCGGTCTGACCGAGCAGTTCGCCGTCGAGGAACCGCTGACGGAGCAGGAACTTGCGGACCTTGCCGGTCGCACCGAGCGGGATGCGGTCCTGGCTCACCACCACGACGCGCTCGACGGTGGCGGCCACGTGGGACTCCAACGCCGCCAGCACCTCGGCCGTGCGGTCGGCCTCCTGGTCCGCCTGCGGGTCGAGCATCAGCAGGACCGTCGTGGCGACCTTGCCCTCGCTCGGCACGGCGACCACCGTGCACTCCAGCACGTCGGCGCACTCCGCCAGGACGCGCTCCTCGCAGAGCATCGTGTAGAGCTTCTTGCCCTCGTCGAGGTCGACCGCGTCCACCGCCCGGTCGACGTGGTAGTAGTAGCCCTCTTCGTCCCGGAAGACGAGGTCGCCGGTGAGGAAGTAGCCGTCCCTGCGGGTGCGGTAGGTGGTGACCGAGTCGTTCCAGTAGCCGAGCGAGAGGGTCGGCGCGTTGATCGCGAGCTGCCCCACCTCGCCGGGGCCGAGCTTGGTGCCGTCGTCGTCCACGATCGCCACGTCGGAGAAGGCGTGCGGCTTGCCGATGCACCGCCCGTACCGGCTGGTGTCGGGGGTGTGGGTGATGAAGAACTGGGAGTGGCCCATCTCGGACGAGCCAAGGCCGTCCACGAAGAAGGAGCCGGGCTTGCGGACGCGGCCCTCGGAGGTGACGGCCTCCCGCATACCGGCGGCGACCAACTTGCGGATGTGCGCCTCGTGCGCACAGTCGCCGGTGTTCCACCAGGTGCGGATGGAGGACAGGTCGCGCTGCGAGAAGTCGGCGCCGGCCAGCTCCGACCAGGTGGTGGCGAAGCCGAGGACGCTCTGCGGCTGCCAGGACTCGATGGCGTCGAGCACCGGGCCACCGCTCTGCTGCGAGAGCAGTGCGAGTTGGGTGCGGTTGGTCAGCGCCAGGTTGACGGCGATCACGGTGGCCGCGTGCGCCGAAGGCAGCACGCCCAGCATCCGGGCCAGGCCCTGGCCCTTGGGCAGCAGCAGCCGGTGCCGGATGGCGGCGAACAGGCTGTGGTGCGAGTGGATGACGGCCTTGGGCAGTCCGGTGGTCCCCGACGAGTGGGTGATGACCACGGGTTCGCTGCCGTGGTGCCGGTAGGGCTGCGGCGCCGCCTCCGGGTCGCCGGCGCCGAGTTCGGCGGGGTCGGCGAGGACCGGCACCGCGCTGTCGACCGAGTCGAGGGCGTTGCGGTGCGGGGCGTCGACGATCACGCCGACCGGCCGCAGCCGCTTGATGTACTCGCCCGCCTGCTCGGCCGCGAGCCGGCCGTTGACGAGCGCGGGAATGGCACCGATGCGCACCAGCGCCAGATAGCTGAGCACCTGGTCGGCGGCGGCCGACACCCAGACGGCGACCGGGTCCCTGGGCCGTACGCCGAGCCCGTGCAGCGCGGCGGCCCTGGCGGCCACCCGCTGCCCCAGCTCGGCCAGCGAGTGGGCCTGCCACGCCGGGTGGCCGTCGACCTCGGTGTCGAAGGTCAGGGTGGGGGCATCGAGTTCGGTGCCCCGGTCAAGGAGTGTGGTCAGTACGTTGCCGACGCCCAACCGTTGGTCGGCCGCGAGCTCCGCGCGCTCGTTCTTCGGATTCATTGCCGGTGTCTTCGCTTTCTCGATCGGACGTGTCGCGTACGACCTGCTGCCGCTCCCGCCCGGCGCCGGTGGCGCCAGGGTCGGGAGAGCAGGCACGTCGGCTCAGCGGCGGTACGGACTCACTTGGCCGATGCGGTGGCGGAGGCCCGCTCGACGATCTCCTTGACCAGGCCGGAGACGGTCAGCAGGGCCACGGTCTCCATCTCGTCCTCTTCGAACTTCACGCCGTAGGTGTCCTCCACCTGGATGGCTATCTCGGCGACCGACAGCGACTCCAGGTCGAGACCGGAGGGGCCGAGCGGGGTGTCGCCGGTGACCTCGGTGACGTCGTAGTTCATGTTGTCCAGGGCCTCGATGATGAACTTCTCAACTTCGGCGGACATTTGGTTGACTCCCTCTTCATGGATGGGCACCCGGGGTCGGCCCCGGACACGGTGACGGTGCGGTGGTGCACGACGGACGGGGACGAGCGGCGCAAGGCACACGCCCTGCTGCTGCGGACCGCGGCGGAGTTGCTGCGGGTCCCGTCGTCCGAGATCTGGTTGGAGCACGAGCCCGGCGGTCGCCCCTGCCTCGGCGGGGCCGGGGCGGGGCTCTCGGTCAGCCTCGCTCATGCTCGTGGCACCCTGGCGGTCGCGCTGACCAGCAAGGTCCCGGTCGGTGTCGATGTGGAAGTGGTACGGGCGCTGCGCGCCGAAGCGCTGGCTCGGACGTGGCTGCACCCCGCTGAGGCGGAGTGGGTCAGCGCTCTGACCGAACCGGAACGAGCAGCGGCCTTCCTGTGGTTGTGGACGCAGAAAGAGTCGGTGGGCAAGGCGCTGGGCCAGGGCTTGCGGCGCGGCGGCATGAGCCGTCGGATGCCGCTGGCCCAGCAGTGGCCGCCCGGCACGGCGTTGGTGCCGCGCCCGTTGCCGGGCGCGGAACACCTCGTGTCGTCAGCCGTCTTGCTGGGTGGCGGACGCTACGTCCTCGGGTTGGCGCTCCAGGGTGGCTCGCCCGACGGTGCGGTGGGTGACCACCCCGTCCAGGTGCGCCGCGTCGATCCCGACGCGGTCACCTGACCCTTAGACGGCGGCTGCCGAACGCACCGCGGCGCGCAGCACCTCGGCGTTGCGCACCGGCTTACCGGTCGCGGTGCGCGGCAGTTCGGGCAGGTGGTGCAGGGTGCGGGGCCGCTTGTACGGGGCGAGGCGGGCCGCCAGGGAGTCGGCCAGGGTGTCGAAGGCGCTCTGTTCCCTGACCGTGACGAAGGCTTCGATGCCGGTGCCGTGGACGACCACCGCTTCGGTGACGCCGGGCACCGCCGAGATGGACGCCTCCACCTCGGAGAGGTCCACCTTCAACCCGCCGATGGACACCTGGGAGTCGAGCCTGCCGTGCACCGTGAGCAACCCCGTCGCCTCGTCGAGCGTGCCGGCGTCCTTGGTGCGCAGCCAGCCGTCCACGTAGCGGGTGCCGTCGGTCTGGCCCACGTACGGGTCGGCCGGCAGGCCGAGGAGGATCTGGCCGTCCTCCACCCGTACGGGCATGTTGTGGGTGGGAGCCAGGGCCGGGCGGGTGGCGCCGGTCAGGTCGGTCGCGATGACGCCGGCTTCGGTCATGCCGTACATGACTCCGAGCTCGGCGCCGTACCGGGTGGTGAAGCGCTCCCTGACGTCCTCCTTGACGAGCTCGCCACCCACGATCATGCGGCGCAACTGCGGGAGTTTCGGGGGTGCTTGGGCCGCCGAGAGCACGGCCGTCTGGGAGGGGACGCCGAGGATGACGGTCGGCCCGTCGTCCGCCGCCACCGCCTTGAGGATGCCGTCGACGGTCTGCATCCGCGGTAGGTACACCTGGGACTTCGCGGCCAGCCCGTGGAGCAACCCACCGACCAACCCGAGCACGTGGATGATCGAGGCCAGCACCACGCGGCGCTCGCCGCCGCCGGGGAAACCGTCGAGTCGGTCGTAGCGGTCGAGCTCCGTCAGCAGGCTGTCGACCGAGCGGCCGATCACCTTCGACGGGCCGGTCGAGCCCGAGCTCAACTGGAGCAGTGCGTGCGGCGTGCCGGCGGGCCGGCCGCCGGGCACGGGGGTGATGCGGGTCGTCACGTCGAAGTAGCCGCGCAGTCGGCCGGTGACGTCCTCGGTCGGCTCGACCACCAACTGGGGTGCCAGCCGGGTCAGCGCCTCGTCGACCTCGAACCGCGTCAACCGGTAGTCCAGCAGGGCCACTTGGGCTCCGGTGCGCCAGCCGGCGAGCATGGCGACCACGCAGCCGAGCGAGGGAGGCACGCGCACGGCCAGTGAGCCGCCCGCGGCCAGTCCGGCGTCCCGCATTCGCTCCTGCTCGTGTGCGACGAGTTGACGAAGCTGGGCGCGGCTCACCGGACCGCCGATGTGGAGGGCGATGTCTTCGCCCTTCCCTCCGAGTAACACCTCGTCGACCCAGGATCCGTCACCGCATATAGACCGTTTGGGCGGCGTTGCGCCAGCTTCCCCCACCGGAATCTCTCCCTGTCGCAGATTTTGAACCATCCGAATACCACGGGGCAGCACTGTCCTTCGGCGATTTCGGATTGTGTGCGTCACCATGTCCCCACCCGGCGACATGTGCATCGTTGCGCACTACTTTTGAGTAATCAAGTGAAGTTTGCTGTGAAGTCCTATGAACCAATGTGTCATTGGGGTTCCATTGGCGCTTAGGGGCAGCCCAAATCACCTTTTCAAGCAAGGCAATAAAAAGAGAGTGGAGGTGTGGGTTCCTCTTGTGTTTCTGGATCAGTGACGGGTAATGCCGGCGGCGCTGAAATGCTGGACTTCGGGTACGCCCATCAGCGCCATGACCTCTTCGAACTCGCTGATGAGAGTGGTGAGTACGGCCGTTGCCCCGGCACTGCCCGAATGGGCGAGGCCCCAGAGGACCGGTCGGCCGACAAAGACCGCGTCGGCCCCGAGGCAGAGCGCCTTTGCGATATCGGCGCCGTGCCTGATGGCTCCGTCCAGGATGAGCTGACAGCTTCCGCCGACGGCTTGGGCGATCTCCGGCATGACGTCGGCGGCCGGGGTTGCAAAATCGAGTTGCCGGCCGCCGTGATTGGAGACGACCAGGGCGTCGATGCCGCATTCAACGGCGAGCTCGGCGTCCTCCGGAGTGAGGATGCCCTTCAGTACGAGGGGTAGTTCGGTCTGTTCGCGAAGCCAGCTTAGGTCCGCCCAGGTAATGGAGGAGTCAAACTGCTCCTTGGAATGCCGCGCGATGGCGGATTCACCGGAAGTGCTGCCGTGCGCCGAGGCCATCACGGAGGTGTCGATATTCACCGCACGGATTCCGTCCGGCACCGCGAAGCCATTGCGCGCGTCGCGGGGCCTGTGGGCGACGCGCGGTGCGTCCACCGTGAGGACCAGGGCGCGGTACCCGGCGGCCTCCGCACGCTTGATCAGTTCCAGCATCGGGCCGCGCTGCTTGAGCCAGTAGAGCTGGAGCCACAGCGGTCCGGTGGCCGCGGCGGCGATGTCCTCCAGGGTGCAACTGGCGAACATGCTGACCGTCAGCAGTGCCCCTGCCTCGCCGGCTGCGCGGGCACTCGCCAACTCCCCGTCTGGGTGCGCAAGTTGATGATAGGCCATGGGTGCGACACCGAGGGGGGCGGCCAGCGGGGCGCCGAGCAGCTCCGTCCTGGGGTGACACGTCGAGACGTCGACCAGAAACCTCGGCCGCAACCTGATCCGGTCGAGCGCCTCGCGGCTGGTCGAGAGCATGGATTCGGTCCCGCTGCCGCCGGCCAGGAAGTCCCACACGGGGCGGGGCAGTCGTTCCCTGGCCGCGGTCTCGTAGTCGTAGAGCGTCAACCCCACCGGTGCATCCCCCGTCGTCACTCGCCGAGCGTGCTTCGACCTGTACGCCAACTAACCGCACGGGCGTACACTAACCGAACTCTCCCACATGTCCGCACGGTCGTCCACTTAGTCGAATGGGCGGCCAGCTCGATGAGTCGGAAACCCGGATGGGAGGCATCGAGGAGGTGTCGCTTGACCACGACGCGCATGGACGGACGGATCGAACGCGGTAACCAGACCCGGCGGTTGATCCTCCAACGAGCCGTCAGCATCGCATCGGTCGAAGGGTTGGAGGGCCTGTCGCTGGGGCGTCTGGCCAGCGAACTCCAGCTCAGCAAGAGCGGGGTGTTCGCCCTGTTCGGCTCGAAGGTCGAGCTCCAGCTCGCCACCGTACGCACCGCCATCACAATCTACATTGAGCACGTGGTGCGACCCGCCCGGGAGTTGCCGGCAGGAATAGGCCAGGTCTGGCGCCTGTGCGCCAACTGGCTGACCTACTCGGAGCAACGTGTCTTCCCGGGAGGTTGCTTCTTCTACTCGGTCACCGCCGAGTACGACGCGCGGGAGGGGCGGGTGCACGACGCGGTGACCAAGGCCCACGGCAACTGGTTCGCCCTCGTGGAACAGACCATCAACGAGGCGCGGGAAGCGGGGGAGGTGCGCGAGGACACCGACGTACCGCAGCTCGCCTTCGAACTCATCGCCATGCTGGAGACGGCCAACGCCGAGTCCGTGCTGCACGACAACTTCACCTGCTACCAGAAGGCGACCAACGGCGTCCGCAACCGCCTGCGCAGCGTGGCCACCCAGCCGGCGCTGCTGACCGACTTCGCCTGACGCACCGCCCCGCCCGCCGGCCCCTCGCTTCCCGCCCGCCGGCTACTCATTTCCCGCCCGCCGCCCACGCGTAGCCCATCGAGCCCGCACGCGCATCCCGCCGCGTCCCACGCACCGCCCGCCACCGGCTGTCATCGCACGACACGCCAGACGCGGCTCGACACCGCCGGACACCGCCCGGCACAACCGGAAACGGCCCGACGCAGTCCGACACCGCCCGACACACCCCGAAGCAGTCCGACACAGCCTTGCCACGCCCGCCGCGCCAAGTGGCGCGGCCACGACACGGAGAGAACCATGCCGCTCGATCCCCAGATGCAGGCCCTGTACGACCGACGGGCACAGCAGGAGGTCCGCCCGCTCTACACGATGACCCTCGCCGAGGCCCGGGCCGCCGACCTGGCCGCCATCCAGGCGGACGCCGGCACCCCCGAGCCGGTCGCCGAGGTGCACGAGGAGCAGTTCGCCGGGCCCGGCGGCCCGCTGCCGGTGCGCGTCTACCGGCCGGCGGGCGAGGGGCCGCTGCCGGTACTCGTCTACTTCTTCGGCGGTGGCTGGACACTCGGTTCGCTGGACACCGGCGACGCCATCTGTCGTAGCCTGGCCAACGCCGCAGGGTGTCTCACCATCGCGGTCGGCTACCGGCTGGCCCCCGAGAACCCCTTCCCCGCAGCGCCCCAGGACTGCTTCGCGGGCGTGCAGTGGGCCGCCGAACACGCCGCCCGCTTCGGCGGAGACCCGAGCAGGCTGGCGGTCGGTGGCGACAGCGCCGGCGGCAACCTGGCCGCCGCCGTCAGCCTGATGGCCCGCGACGCCGGCGGCCCCGGCCTGCTGGCCCAACTCCTCGTCTACCCCAACACCGACTGCCTGGCCGACACCCCCTCCCGCCGCGAGAACACCGACCCGCTGCTCTTCAACGACAAGTCGGTGCAGTGGTACTGGGACAACTACCTGACCGATCCCGACGACGGCCGCCACCCGCTGGCCTCCCCGCTCCGCGCCCCCGACCACTCCGGCCTGCCGCCCGCGCTGGTGCTCACCGCCGAGTACGACCCACTGCGCGACGAGGGCGAGGCGTACGCCGCCCGGCTGCGGGAGAGCGGGGTGCCGGCCGAGTCGGTTCGCTACCCCGGCGTCGCCCACGGCTTCTTCGCCATGGCCGGCTCCCTCGACGCGGGCCGCTCCGCCATCGAGCGCGCCGCGAACTACCTGCGCACCTCCCTTGCCGCCACCGCACCGAAGGGTTGACCCCATGGCCGAGACCCCCGCGCCCGCCGCCGGAGCCCGTCCGCTCGACCTCGACGACCTGCACGCCTCGCTCACCGACCCGCTGCTGGACGCGATGAACTTCCTCAACGAGGTCGTCGCCCGCTTCCCCGACGCGCTCTCCTTCGCCCCCGGCCGGCCGGACGAGGGCACCTTCGAGACCGAGGACCTCACCCGCCACCTGCGCACCTACACCGACTACCTGGAGCACGACCTCGGCTGGTCGCGGGAGAGGGTGCGCACCCAGCTCTTCCAGTACGGCCGCACCAACGGCGTCATCCACGAGCTGATCGCCCGCACCCTCGCCAACGACGAGCAGATCACGGTGAGTCCGGAGTCGGTGGTGGTGACCACCGGCTGCCAGGAGGCGATGCTGATCACCCTGCGCGCCCTGTTCGCCCGCCCGGAAGACACCCTGCTGGTCAGCTCGCCCTGCTACGTGGGTGTGACGGGCGCGGCCCGGCTGCTGGACATCGCGATGTGCCCGGTGCCCGAGGGCCCGCACGGGCCGGACGCCGCCGAGGTGCTGGCAGCCGTGCGCCGCACCCGGGAGGCGGGCGGCCGGCCGCGCGCCCTGTACGTGGTCCCGGACTTCGCCAACCCCTCCGGCGCGAGCATGACCGTCGAGGCCCGCGAGCGGCTGCTCGCCCTCGCGTCCGAAGAGGACCTGCTGATCCTGGAGGACGACCCGTACGGCTTCTTCGTACGGACCGGGACCGCGCGGCCCACCCTCAAGGCACTGGACCGCGAACGCCGGGTGCTGCACCTCGGCTCGTTCGCGAAGACGGCGCTGCCCGGCGCGCGGGTCGGCTACGTCATCGCCGACCAGGAAGTCGTCGGCCCCTCCGGGCGACGCACCCTGCTGGCCGATGAGCTGTCCAAGATCAAGAGCATGACGACGGTCAACACCTCGGCCATCAGCCAGGCGGTGATCGGTGGGTTGCTGGTGGGCTGCGACTGCCGGCTGCGCGACGCCAACGCGGCGGCCATCGCCCACTACCGCACCACGCTGAACACCGTCATCGAGGAGTTGGAGCGGCACTTCCCCGAGGAGCGCCGCCGTGCCCTGGGCGTCCGGTGGAACGAGCCGACCGGCGGCTTCTTCCTCGTCGTCGACGTGCCCTTCGTCGCGGACGTGAAGGCGCTGGAGCGGTCGGCGCGCCACTTCGGCGTGTTGTGGACGCCGATGTCGGACTTCTTCCTCGACGGCGGCGGCGAGCACCAACTGCGCCTGTCGTGCAGCTCGTTGAAGCCCCCGCAGATCGTCGAAGGGGTGGCCAGGCTGGCCCGCTTCATCGAGGCGCAGATCGCGGAGGCGGACGCCTAGCGGCCCGGCCGCGCCACGTCCGCGGCCCGCCGAACGGTCCACCAGGCACGGGGTGGGCGGCCGGAACCGGGGGAGTGCGCCCCCCGCCCGTCCCGGCCGCCCATCCCGTGTTCGCCCTGCCCGCCGGGTGATGGCCCATCGCCGCAGGTCAACCCTTGTGTGGCCGGAGGCGGTACGGGGCCGGTGCAGCCGAGTGACGGTCGCGCCGGCCGGCCCCGCGGTATGCCTGCGGGTCATCGGCGCCGGGCCCCGCGCCGCCGCACAGCCGCCGGCCGCGGCCGGTTCGAGACCCTCGCTCACACCCATTAACTAAACGTACGGTCGTGCTATTGTCTCCCCGGTAGCCGTTACCGAAGGGGGCCGTATGGATTTCCGTAAGCTCGACCGGACGGCTGTCCTGGAGACCGTGCGCCTGCTGGGACTGGCCGGTGCGCACGACTGGGACCGGCCCACCCCGTGCGCCGGATGGACGCTGCGCGATCTGGTCGCCCACATGGCCGGCCAGCACCACGGCTTCGCGGCGGCGGCCACCGGCGGCGGCGCCGACCTCGCCGTCTGGCACCCCACCGACCTCGGCGCCGACCCCCAGGCGGCGTACGGCGTCGCGGCCGACGCGGTGCTCGACGCCTTCGCCAGGCCCGGAGTGCTGCACACCGAGTTCGACCTGCCCGAGATCAGCACCAGCCGGCGCTTCCCGGCGTCGATCGCCATCAGCTTCCACCTCCTGGACTACGTCGTGCACGGCTGGGACGTGGCCAAGACGCTCGGCGTGCCACTGGAGTTGGACCAGGAGGTCGTGGAGACCGCGAGCGCCATCGCCCTGCGGGTGCCGGACGATGAGCGACGCCTTGGCCCCGACGCGCTCTTCCAGCCGGCCCTGCCCGCCCGCAGCGGCGCACCCGCACTCGACCTCGTCCTGACGTCGCTCGGCAGGTCACCGCAGTGGTCCGTCCAGGCGGCCCGCTGACCGTCGACCGGCACGCCGGCGCCCCCCACAGCCCAGCCGCACCGACCCACAGGGAGACACCTTGCTCGCCGAACTCCGCAGCCACGTCGCGCAACGCCTGAGCCTGTCGCAGGAGGAGGTGTTCGCCGGGCAGCCGCTCGCCGACGTCCTGGCCGCATCGCCCACCGCGATCAACTCCATCGACCTGCTGGACGCGTTCGCGGGGGCGCTGGCCGACATCGGCATCGAAGACGACGTCGAACTGCCCACGATGACCCTGGACCACACCGCCGAAGAGGTTGTTGCGGCCCTCGGCAAGCAGCTCGCCCCCACCTCCTCCTGACCCGGAAGGCGTGACCGATGCTGATCATGACCGACATCGTCAAGGAGCTCCGCGCCGGAGCCACCATCACCGACGTGCTCCGCGTCCAGCAGAGCTACCACGAGCAGCGCCGCTGGGGCACCGACTCGCTCTTCGACGGCCGCAAGTTGACCACCCCGGCACCCGGTGACAAGGCCGCCCTGTGGCACGCCTCGCGCGCCGAACTCACCACCCAGCCCGCCGGCATCCGGCTCGCCGTCGACGGCGTCAAGCTCGCCGGCGAGATCCGCGAGTCCAACCCGCTCGGCGCCGACGTGCTGCACGTGGCCGCCGCCTGGTCGGCCCGCTACTGGCTGGAGGAGGAGGCCCACCACGAGGTCGCCTTCGGCCGGCTGATGGAGATGGCGGGCATCGACCCCATCGCCGAGGACGAGGTCATCGAGCACCGCGGGGCCTTCCCCACCGACAACTACGCCCGGGTGTGCATCCTCCAGGCGTGCGTGGAGATCGAAGCCTGCGTCTCGTACGGCTGGCAGTCCCGCACCACCAAGGACGGCCTGGTCCGCGACGTCTTCCACACGATCATGAAGGACGAGGTGCAGCACCGGCAGTACTTCGCCTCCTTCGCCAAGGCGCTCGTGGAGTCCGGCGTGTACCCCATCAAGGACGTGCTCTCGATGGCGTACACCTGGATCCGCCCCGACGGCGGCGAGACCTTCGGCTCCACCCGCGAGGCACAGACCGACCGCCAGGGGTTCGTCAACTGGTGGGAGCGGACCCGGAACACCGGTGAGGAGTTCGGGCTCGGCGCGGAGGCGCTGCACGCCGGCGCCGTGCACGCGCAGAAGCTGGCCAGCGTACTGGCCCTGGTGCGGGAAGTGACCGGCATTCAGACCCGATCGTATGAGGACCTCAAGCGTGCCTACTTCGCCAGCCTCCGCACGAACGATGTCGACCGGATTCGATCTGCAGTCCGTAACGGAGCTGCGCGAGAGACCGCGCTTGCGCAATAGCGGTGCGGTGTTCAGCCCCGGCGAGCGCGCACACTGCTTCTCCCGGCCCGACCCGGACGCCTCACTGACCGGGCTGCTCTCGGCCAAGGAGGCGTTCGTCAAGGCCGCCAGCGCCATGGGCGGCGCCCCCGACTACTCCTTCCGCGACATCGAGGTGGTCCACGGCACCGCGGGGCAGCCCAGGGTGAGGCTGCACAAGGAACTCGCCCGCTGGTGCCAGGAGCGCAACATCGACGTCGAGGTGTCCATCAGCCACACCGGCGGCATGGCCGGAGCGGTCGTCGTACTCCTGGCTCAGCCGACGGAAAGCGGAGGGCAACCCTGATGAACGCCGGCGTACCGCTGGAGCAACCACACACCTGTGAAGTCACCCTGCGCGCCAACGACTTCGACTGGGCCGGGCACCTCAACAACAGCGTCTACGTCCAACTCCTGGAGTCCGGACGCTGGGAGTGGGGGCTGGCCTGCGGTGTCGACCTGCGCGACAGCACCCTGGTCGCCGTGGTGCTCCAACTCCACCTCGACTACCTGCGCCCGGTCGAGTGGAATCCGGTGGGCCGGCTCCGGGTGCGCACCTCGCTCGCCGAGCGTTCGGCGTACAGCTTCACGCTGGCGCAGGACGTCGAGCGGCTCGACGGCACGGTGGTGGCCAGCGGGCGGGTGCGCCTCGGTCTTGTGGACCGGGACACCCAACGCATCCACCGGGCCGACCTGGAAGCCATGCTCGGCACACCGGGCGCCCCGGCCACTCCCTCACCCAGGGCCCGTACGGCCCCACCCACGCACACCCCCGGCGAGCCACCCGCCGTCACACCCACAGCCACCACCGGGGGTGGCCCGGCCCACCCCCGTACGACCGACGCCGCGGCTGCTCCGGCCGGCCCCGCACCCGTCCCCCCTGCAGCCGAGGCAACCCCGGAAGCCGCCGCTCCCCTCACCCCGGAGGGCGTCGGATGAGCGCGAACACCCTGCCGGAGGCCCTCGCGGCCCAGTCCCACCGCACCGACGGGGGCGTCACCTTCGGGTCGTCGGCCCAGCGGGAGCGGCTGACGTACGCGGAGTTGACCGAGCAGATCGCGCTGGCCGCCGGCGGCTTCGCCGACCAGGGGGTGCGGCCGGGCGACCGGGTGATGCTGCGCATCGGCAGCTCCCGAGAAGGGCTGCTGGTCCTGCTCGGTCTGATGCACCTGGGCGCGGTGCCCGTCTCCGTCAAGCCCCGCGTCCCGGGCGTCGCCATCGACCACTACTTCGCCGAGGTGGTCCGCCAACAACAGGTGCGCCACGCCTTCGAGATCGCCGGCCACGGCCTGCGTGGCCTGCGCCTGGTGACCGCTGCGGGCACTGCGCCGCCGCCGGCCGCGGCGAGCCGCGAGGACGTCGCGTTCATCCAGTACACCAGCGGCTCCACCGGTATGCCGCGCCCCATCCCGCTCAGCCACCGGGCCGTCCTCGGCAACGTCGCAGCCATCGGCGCCGTCTCCCAGATGGCCCCGGGCCACGGCGGTCTCATCGCCCTGCCGCTCCACCACGACATGGGCCTGATCGGCGTGCTCACCTCGCTCATCCACGGCATCGACCTGGTGATCGTCGAACCGGGCCAGTTCCTGCGCCGCCCGTTGGCCGCGCTGGAGTTGATACGCGACGCCGAGCGCGCGCACAGCGCCTTCCCCGACTTCATGCTGCGATACGTGGCGCGGCGCATCACCGAGGCGACCCGGCGCACCGGCCCCGACCCCCGGCTGTTCGCCGCCTGGTCCACCGTGTTCTGCGGGGCGGAACCGATCAGGGAGGCGTCCGTACGCAGCTTCCTGGACGCCGCCGCCCCCTGGGGCTTCGACCCGACGGCCCTGGTGTTCTGCTACGGCCTCGCCGAGGCCGCCCTGCTGGCCACCTCGCACCGCTACGTCGACCCCGCCACCAGCTTCCACGCGGACGGCCCCGCCACGACGGCCCGGCTCGGCACCCCCGTACCCGGTCTCGGGCTGCGCGTCGTGGACGAGGGCGGACTGGTCTGCCCCGAGGGGCTGACGGGATCCGTGCAACTGCGCGGCGACACGCTCTTCGACGGTTACGACGGCGCCACCGACCACCGGGTCACCTGGTTCGACACCGGGGACCTGGGGTGCCTGCGGGAGGGGGAGCTGTATCTGAACGGCCGCCGCGGCGACCGGGTCTTCGTGGGCGGGGTGAACGTGTTCGTCGCCGACGTGGAGCAGGTGGTGGCGGCCGAACCCGGGGTCGCGGAGTGCGTCACCCTGCCGCACGGCGCGTCCTTCGCCGTCTTCGTCGTGCCCGAGCGGGGCACGCGCCCCGACGTCCAGCGGATCGCGGCCCGGGTCGCCACCGACTTCGCCGCCGCCCCGGAAACCGTCATGGAGGTCTCGCACAGCGCCATCGCCCGCACCGCGAGCGGCAAGCCCGCCCGCGGCCACATGGCGGCACAACTGGAGCGGGGCATCCTGCCGCGCCCCACCAAGACCTCACTCTGAGCACGCGGTTCAGCGATCGGGCCGCCTGCCGCGGGGCTCGGCGGGGCGGTCTGCCACCGGCCGGGGGAGCCGGTGGCAGACCGCTCGCATGCCGAGGGCGTCAGCCGACGAGGGCCTTCCACGTCAAGGGGCCCGCCACGCCGTCCACGGTCAGCCGGTTGGCGCTCTGGTACGCGCGGACCGCGTTCCGGGACACCGTGCCGAACTCGCCGTCGAGCGCCAACCCCGCGCTGTGCTTGTTCAGCACCGTCTGAAGGCCGCGCACGTGCGAGCCCTTGGCACCCTGCTTCAACGAGTAGACCAGGTGCGGCCAGGTCTTCGGGCCCACCTGCCCGTCCGCCACCAGCTTCCGCGCGGCCTGGAACTTCTTCACCGCGGCGACCGAGACCGACCCGTACGACCCGTCGGCGTTGAGCTTGTACCCGCGCTGCGTCATCAGGTACTGGAGGGCCTTGACGGTCGCCCCCTTGGCGCCCGGGTTCAGCGACGGCCAACCGCCGCCCAGGTCCACTCCGCGGGCCGCGAGGTAGGAGACCGGGTTGGTGGTGCGGCCCAGCGAACCGGTGTGCACCTCGAAGTGCAGGTGGGGGCCGGTGACATTGCCCGTGGCGCCCATGTCGGCGATCCGCTGGCCCGCGCCCACCTTGGCGTTCAGGCCGACGCGGAACTTGCTGAGGTGCCCGTAGTAGGTGTAGCGCCCGCCGCCGTGCGAGATGACCAGGCCGTTGCCGGAGCGCCCGGTCAGCACGCTGCTGCCGCGCTTGATCACGGTGCCGGCGGCTGCGGCGTAGATCGCCGTACCGGTCGAGTTGGTGACGTCCTGACCGGCGTGCGGGTACTTGCCGCGCGGGGCGCCGTACTGGCCACCGGCGGGGAAGTAGCCACGGGCCGGGTTGCACCAGCTACCGTCCTTGAGCGTCGCGGCCGAGGCCACGGACATCAGGCCGGGCGCCCCGGTCAGGGCCACCCCGAGGCCGGCCCCGACGCCGATCAACAGCTTTCGGCGCGAGGGGCCGTGCGGTACGAGGTCCGCGGGGTCGACTGCCGTGTCGTGGGCCGGAGCGCACTGCTCACACATGTCGTTCTCCTGGGGGTTGCCGTCGGTTTGCGCCGCGCGCAGCGAGCATGCCGAAGATGCCCGGGCACGCCTGTGCCAGGGCGCGGCGTAGGGCGTTCTACGCGCGTCATTCAGGTGGAAGCGTAGGCCCCGCTCGATGCCGGCGTGGGCAAATTGGCGAGATCATGCCAGGGCTGCGGGCGGGCTTCCCGAACGCCGGTGCCGGCCGCGGAGCGCCGGGGAAGTCCTGTTCATCTCGTCGTGCAACCCCGGTGGTGACACGTTCACTTGGGGCGCGCCGCAGGCTCAGGGTTCCATCGGCGTGACCGGTGGCAGGGCCTGCCGCAGCCGCGTGAGCAGGGCCTTCGCCGCGGGGGTGGCGGGACCCTCCGCCGGCCAGGCGAGCGCGATCCGACCGCGGAGCCGCGGCGCGGTGAGCCGTACGGCGTGCACGCCGAGGGCCGCCGCCGTGTCCTCGGACGGCTCGGGCAGGACGGCGACGCCGAGGCCACGGGCGGCGAGCCGGGCGAGGAGCAGCGGTTCGGCGGCCTCGAAGGCGATGCGCGGTGTGAATCCGGCCCGCTCGCAGCCGCGTTCCAGGGCACTGCGCGAGCCCGTGCCGCGCGGCAGGCTGATGAGCGGTTGGTCGGCGAGCGCGAGGAGGGCGAGTTCCGGCGGCACCTCGGGCGTGACCAGCGGGTGCCGCGTGGACACCGCGGCGACCAGCGGGGTGTCGATGACGATCTGGAAGTCGACGCCCGGTGGCGGCGTGGCATCGGCGACCCCCACCACGGCGAGGTCGAGCGCACCCCGCCGCAACGCGTCGCACATGCGCGCCGAGGTGTCCTCGGTCAGCGATATCTCCACCCGCGGGTGGTCGTCGTGGAAGTCGGCGAGCACGCCGGCCAGGTCGTAGCTCTCGGTGGTGGCACCGGAGACGATCCCCAGGGTGACGTGGCCGCGGACCAGGCCGGTGAACTCGTCCACCGTCTGCCGCATCCCCGCCACCGCGGCGAGCGCCGCCCGCGCGTACGCGAGCGTCGCCTCGCCGACCTCGGTCGTGCTCACCCGCCGCCCCGAGCGGTCAAGGAGCGGCTGGCCAAGCTCCTTCTCCAGCAGCCTGATCTGCGCACTCACCCCGGGCTGGGCAACGTGCAGCCGCGCCGCCGCCCGGGTGAAGCTGCCCTCTTCGACGACGGTGAGGAAGTACTGCAACTGGCGGAGCTCCATAAGCAGAGATGCTAGCCAGCAGAAGAGACGGCTCTTGGACTTCTGCCAGCCCGCCGCCGACGCTGGTGATCATGGGGAGAACAGAGAGCGAGGTCCGCGCGGCCATCGCCGCCGAACGGCGCGCGGTGGCGGACGTACTGGACGGGCTGACCGACGAACAGTGGGACGCGCCCAGCCTGTGCGAGGGGTGGCGGGTGCGCGAGGTGGCCGCACACATGAGCCTGGGATTCCGGTACTCCTTCGCCGCGACGGCCAGGGAACTCCTTCGGGCGGGCGGCAACCTGCACCGCATGACCGACCGGCTCGCCCGCCGCGACGCCGCGGCCCTGACTCCGGGCGGGCTCGCCGCCGCTCTCCGGGACAACGCCGACCACCCGTGGAAGCCGCCGGTGGGCGGGTTGGCCGCGGCACTCGGCCACGACGTCGTCCACGGCCTCGACATCACCGTCGCCCTCGGCCTCCCGCGACAGGTGCCGCCGGAGCGGCTGCGGATCGTGCTCGACGCCGTCGAGCCGCGCACCCTGCGCTTCTTCAAGGCGGACCTGGCCGGCACCCGCCTGCGGGCCACCGACCTCGACTGGACGTACGGCACCGGCACCCCGCTGGACCGCCCCGCGCACGAACTCCTGCTGCTCGCGTACGGGCGCAGCGTCCCGGAAGCGCGCGGCGCGTGAGGACGGGCGGCGCATGGCGGTGCGTGACGGTGGGTGCGCATGACAGTGGACGGCGGATGACGGCGCGCGGCGCGGCACGGCGCGCGGCCTGGGCCGTAGGGGCCGGGCAGCAGGTCCCGGGCGCCGCGCCCCGGAGCCGACCGAGCAGGGCTACGGGCGATCCGCCCCGTGGGAACGACGGCGAAAGGCAACACGGTGAAGTACTCGCACGATGACGCGGAACTGATCGGACAGCCCGTCGGCTACTGGACCTGGGCCGCCAACAAGGTGTTGTTGGCCCACGTCAGGGGCCGGTTGGCGGCCATCGGTATCACCCAGCCACAGTGGTGGGCGCTGCACCAGGTGCTGCACAGCGCGACCGGCGCCACCCGCGCGGAGGTGATCCGCGACCAGCAGGCCAACCTGGACGTGGGCCCGGGCCTCGCCCCCGATATCGACCTGCTGGTCCAGCGGGAGCTGCTGGTGGTGGACGAGGACGGGCGACTCCAGATCACCGAGGCCGGTCGGACCCTGCACCGGAGGGCGGCCGAGACCCAGCGGGAGAACCGGGCTCGGGTGCACGCCGGCATCTCGGACGAGGAGTACCTGATCACCCTGAAGGTGCTCCAGAGGATGATCCACAACGCCGGGGGTGATCCGACAGCGGTCTGAGCGGTCTGAGCCGCTGTCCGACGGGCCCGGGCGGTGGGGTGACGGGGCGATGGGACGGTGGAGTGGGAGCGCCGGCCGCGGGTTGTCGGCCCGCCGTGGTTGCGGCCCCGGCTGGTTCGCCCTAGCGCATGATCGGCATGTCCGCACCGTACAGGCCGCCAGTTGTCCGCATCCTGCCAACCGGCCCACCGGGGCGCCGCCCGAACCGGGTTCGTCACCGTCATCACCACCACACACCTCTCCACTCCGCGTTCGAGCGCTTCCCCCGCTCATGACCCCACCATCGCAGAGGGGTCTGACAATGCGACCGTCCGTCACCATCCGCCGCGGTCCCCCGCGGTGCTCGGTGCCCGCGCACTCGGTGGCCCGTGCGCCGTGCCGGAGGCGTAGGCGCGGAGCGCGGGGCGCGAGGGGCGATCGTCGAGGGGGAGGCGAGAGGGAGGAAGGCGAAGGGGAGAAGGCCAAGGGGGGAAGGCGAAGGGGAGGCGAGGGCGGCGGCAGCCCGTACCCCTTCCCGCTCCCGCTGGGGCCGGCACCCCGTCGTGGCCCGGTGGCCGCCCGTGCTCAGGTGCCGCAGTCCACCCCGCGGTCGGCCAGCCACCGCAGCAGCTCCGCGGGGTGCAGCAGTGGCAGCGAGCCACCCCACCGGTGCCAGTCCAACCCGACGTCAACATGCAGCCGCAACAGGGCGACGCCCGTACCCGCGGCATCGCGCAGTACGAACTCCACCTCGCCCCAGCACATGCAGGCGAACGCGGAACCCGCCGGGTCGATCGCCAAAAGCGTTGTCAGCTCGGCGAGTTCGTCCCCTTGCTGGACCAGGTGCCCGGAGCCGGCCCCCACCCGGCGGATCTCGACCGTACGGGTCTGCGACCAGGGGAGCGGTGCCGGTGTGGACACGGGGAGCCCTTCTCTTCGCTGGTGGTCGAGTGCCGTGCAGGTGCCGGGGGTTGGTTGTCGGCCGCCCGGCGGTGGGGCCGGGCGGGGTGCTACGTGCCGGGGTCGCCCGGCGGGCGGTCGCCGTCGCGGGCCAGTACCTCGTGGGCGATGGAGCGGATGAGGGCCGTGGCGGGGCGGTCGCGGTGTTCGGCGGGCCAGGTGAGCGCCATGGTGCACGGTGGTAGGTCGGCGACGGCGCGGTAGCGGATGCCGGGGCGCTGGTAGAAGGTGCTGGCGGAGGCGGGCAGGAAGCCGATGGCCTGGCCGTTGGCGATCACGTGCAGCACGGCCTCCACGTCCGTGGCCACCGGGCCGAAGGCGACCGGTGTGCCGTCCGGTCGCGGGTCGATCGCCCAGAAGTCCCGCCATTCCTGGGGCGACTCCTGGGACATGGCCACCATGGTGCGGGCCGACAGATCCGCCAGGGTGAGGTCTTCCTTGTCGGCCAGCGGGTCGTCCGCCGGGAGACAGGCGAGGCGCGGCTCTTCGGTCAGTTGCAGGGTCTGGAGTGTGACCGGTGCCGGTGGGCGGAGGAAGGCGACGTCGACTTCGCCGCGGATCAGCGCCTGGTACTGGTTGACGAAGTTGAGGTGTAGCAGGTCGATCGTCAACTCCGGCTCACGTGAGCGCAGTTCGGACAGGATCGCCCGGGTGGTCGGCATCGCCGACTCCGCCGCCAACACGCCGACGACCATCCGGCCGGCGCCCTGCCTGGACTCGGCCTCGGCCGCCCGGCGCAGGTTGGCCATGGCCGCGGTGACCGCATGGGCTTCGGGGAGCAGGGTGCGGCCGGACGGGGTGAGCTCCACGCAGCGGCTGGTGCGCTCGACGAGTTGCAACCCGAGCCGACGCTCAAGCGCCCGGATCTGTCGGCTGAGGGCCGGCTGGGACATGGTGAGGCGGGCGGCGGCCCGCCCGAAGTGCAACTCCTCGGCCAACACTCCGAACAGCCGCAGTTGGTGGACGCTCGGCTCCGCCCGCCCACCCGATCCCTTGCCCCCGTCAGCACCGTCGGCCCCGTCGCCCGTGCCACCCTCCGTGCTCATGGGCCGGAGGCTATCGCGGACACTTCCTACCCGGGGCGCCGCCCCCGAACGCCGCTGCGGAGGCAGTCGTCGTACGGGCTGCAAACCCGGGCGGGTACCCGGTCGCGCGTACGCCCGCGCACGCGTGCACGGGCGTATCCAGACCCGTACGCGCCCACGGTCGGGCCCGGGCCAGGGGAGGGGGCACGGCCGACCCAGCCCGAGTCATCCATCGCGACTACCGGCCCACCCGCCCCCCGGGGCGCAGCCCGCTGCCGCCGTGCGGGCGATTTCCGCTCGTACTTCGCCGTGCCGGGCAGATGGCGCCGCCAGGGTGGCGCAGGCTCGCCTGGCCTGAGGTGCGTGGTCCGTACATGCTGGGTGTGTACGGGGAGCGGCCCCCGGTCCCGGAGCGTACGGCGGAAGGGCGAGTGCGGTGAACGACTCCCACGGTGAGCAGGCACGGCGCGCTCCACGGGCGGACGGGCGCGGGACGGGCGCGGCCCCCGGCTCCGAGGCGGCCCCCGGCCCCGGCACGGCCCCCGGCGCCGAGGCGGCCCCCGGCCCCGGCACGGCCCCCGACCCCGCGGCGGGCCCGGCCCCCGAAGGCAGCCCGGAGTTCCATCCGTACCACCATCCGGCCGCGGGCTGGGGCGCGGCCAACAGCGTGACCCGGTTCCTGGTTCGGGAAGGGGCCCTGGCCAGCGGAGCGCGGGCGATCCGGCGGATGAACCACGAGGACGGCGGGTTCGACTGCCCGGGCTGCGCCTGGCCCGACGACACCAAGGGCCTGCACCTGGACATCTGCGAGAACGGCATCAAACACGTCACCTGGGAGTTGACCCGCAAGCACGTCGGCCGGGACTTCTTCGCCGCGCACACGGTCACCGAACTCTCCGGGTGGAGCGACCGCGACCTGGAGAGCCAGGGCCGGCTGACCGAACCGATGGTGTACGACCCGGAGAGCGACCACTACGTCCCGATCCGCTGGCAGCAGGCGTTCGACCTGGTCGGCGACGTCCTGCGGGGGCTGGACTCACCCCACCAGGCGGCTTACTACACCTCGGGCCGACTCGGCAACGAAGCAACCTTCCTCTACCAACTCATGGCCAGGGAACTGGGCACCAACAACCTGCCCGACTGTTCCAACATGTGCCACGAGGCCAGCGGGCGCGCCCTGCAAGCCGCCATCGGCACCGGCAAGGGGACCGCCGACCTGAGGGACTGGGAGCGGACCGACGCGCTGTTCGTCTTCGGCGTCAACGCCGCGTCCAACGCCCCCAGGATGCTCACCGCACTCGCCGCCGCCTACCAGCGCGGCGCCCAGATCGTGCACGTCAACCCGCTGGTCGAGGCGGCGGCCACGCGCACCATCATCCCGCACGACTTCCTCCAGATGGCCACCTTCCGGGCCACCCCCACCAGCACCCGCAACCTCCAGGTGCGCATCGGTGGGGACATGGCGCTGCTGCGCGGCATGGCCAAGGCGATCCTGGAACAGTCGGACTCCGACCCCAAGGCCGTGGACCAGGAGTTCATCGACCGGTACACCGCCCACTTCGCGGAGTACCGCGCCCTGTGCGAGGCCACCGACTGGGAGGAGATCGAGCGCCAGTCGGGCCTCAGCCGCGCCGAGGTGCTGGCCGCCGCCCGCATCTACCGGGAGGCCGACCGCACCATCATGAGCTGGTGCCTGGGCATCACCCAACACGAGCACGGCGTCGACACCGTACGGGAGATCGTCAACCTGCTGCTGTTGCGCGGCAACTTGGGGCGCGAGGGGGCCGGGCCCTCCCCGGTGCGCGGGCACAGCAACGTCCAGGGCAACCGCACCTGCGGCATCGACCACCGCCCCAGCCCGGAGTTCCTCGACCGGCTCGCCGAGGTCTGCGCGATCCACCCGCCCCGTGCGCACGGCCTGGACACCGTCGCCACCATCAAGGCCATGCACGCGGGCACCGTCAAGGTCTTCGTCGGCATGGGCGGCAACTTCGCGCTCGCCGCGCCCGACACGGCCTACACCGCCGCCGCGCTGCGCTCCTGCGAGCTGACCGTGCAGGTCAGCACCAAGCTCAACCGCAGCCATCTGGTGCACGGCCGCCGGGCCCTGATCCTGCCCTGTCTCGGCCGCACCGAGAAGGACCACCAGGCCGGGGGCGTGCAGCGCACCTCGGTCGAGGACTCGATGAGCATGGTCCACCTGTCCGTCGGCATGAAGCGCCCGGCCTCTCCCCACCTGCTGTCCGAACCGGCGATCATCGCGGGCATGGCCCGCGCCGCCCTGCCCGACAGCGCCACACCCTGGGAGTGGTACATCGAGGACTACGACCGCATCCGCGACACCATGGCCCAGGTGCTCGACGGCTTCGAGGACTTCAACCGCCGGGTGCGGCTTCCGCTCGGCTTCCGCATCAAGCAACCCGCCCGCGAACTGGTCTTCCGCACCCCCTCCGGCCGCGCCGAGTTCTCCACCGCCCCGCTGCCCGACGTGATCCCCGCACCCGGCACGCTGGCCCTGGGCACCATGCGCTCCCACGACCAGTGGAACACCACGATCTACTCGCACGACGACCGCTACCGGGGCATCAAGAACCTCCGCACGCTCATCTTCATGAACGGCGACGACCTGCGCGAACGCGGCATCGAGCAGTTCGACCCGGTCGACATCACCAGCACCGCCAAGGACGGCACGCAGCGCCACCTGACCGGCTACCTGGCGATCCCGTACGACATTCCCCGCGGCTGCGCGGCCGGATACATGCCGGAGATGAACGTGCTGTGCGCACTGGGCGACTACAGCACCCAGAGCGACCAGCCCCTCATGAAGCACGTACGGATCACCGTCACCCCGGCCCGCGGCGGACAGTGAACCGAGACGATCGCCGCGCGCCGAGGGTTGCTCGCTCCGGCCGCGCCGGGTGGGTCAGTACGGGTGCTGGTCGGGCTTGAACTCCCAGGCCCGGTACGCCATCTTGCCGAGCCCCGGGAAGATCTGCTTGATGGGGATCAGCCGCTGGTCGAGCGGCTTCGTGAAGTCCTCGTACTGGTAGGCGTCGCTGAACCCGATCCGCTCGGTCTCCTTCAGGTCGCACGCGAAGTACACGGCGCTGATCCGGGCCCAGTAGATGGCGCTCATGCACATCGGGCAGGGCGCGCCGCTGGTGTAGATCACGCATCCCTTGAGCATCCGGGCGCGGGCGCCGACCTTGTCGGGCGAGTGCGGTTCGCGGGGGATGAGCTTGAGGGTGCTGGTGTGCTGCCGGTCACGGGCGATGGACGGCGCCGAGGGGTTGAGCACCTGCACCGCCTTGCGGATGGCCTCGACCTCGCCGTGCGCGGTGGGATCGCCGGTGAGCAGGACCCGGTTCTGCCCCCGCGCGACGATCCGCCCGCCACGGGTGATGACGGCCCCGAACGGGCCGCCCCAGTTGTTCTCCACCGACTCCTTGGCCAGCCGTACGGCCTCGGCCATGAACTTCTGGTGCTTCGCCATGCTGTCCTCCGTCCCAGCCCATCGGGCCGTCGTACGGCTGCGCGCCAGGCACCCATCCCGACGATAGGGCCCGCGGGCCGGCCGGCAACTTCGATCGCCCGCCGCGCCCCGGGCGCCCGCGGGTCTGCCACCCGGTCCCGTTGTCACCGCGCTGACCTGCGTATTTCATCAGGCTGCCGGAGGCGCAAGGGCCGATTCCCGGGGCCGGTCCGCGCGGCTGCCAGCCTCCTGGCCCGGTCCGAGTACCCAGCTCGGTGGCGACCACCAGGGGAGTGACCGCACGGCCCGCACCACCCGGTCGGCGCCTCGGCCGGGCCCGCCGCGCCGGGTGTCCGAATCGCACTTCGGCGTGCCGGCGTATCGGGGTGTGAGGCCGGCGTGCGTCCGTCGGCCTTGGTACCGGTGCGCGTCGGCACGCCCTCGACCGGGGGGTGGCCTATGCCGGGGGCAGGGGCCAGAGTTCACCGTGCTCTGTCCAAGCTGTCGAAACTCGGGAGGAAATGGTGTCCGTACGACCGTACGTGACGGCAATTGCCGTTCTTGGGTTGCTCGGTGCCGGAACCGGTACCGCGCTCGCCGCGCCGATCCAGCAGCACGGCCCGGCCGGCACGACGCACGCGATCACCGCGGCCAGCAGCATCGACGACGGGAGCTTCGAGTACCCCGCCGCCCCGGCCAACAGCTTCACCAACGTGCCGACCGGCGGGTCCATCGGCCCGTGGGCGGTCACCGCCGGCAACGTGGACCACATCGGGCGCGGCTTCTGGCAGGCGGCGGACCGGGACCAGTCAGTGGACCTCAACGGCGGCACGGCGGGCACGATCGCCCAGACCTTCCCGACGACCCCGGGCAAGACGTACGAGGTCAGTTACGCACTGGCCAGCAACCCTGGCGGCGCCCCCACGGTCAAGACCGGTCGCGCCCTGATCAACGGGCAGAACTTCCAGGACTTCTCCTTCGACAGTACGGGCAAGACCGTCACGAACATGGGCTACGTGGGACGGCACTTCACCTTCGTGGCCCGATCGGCCTCCACCACCCTGTCGTTCGCCAGCACCACTGCGGGCAGTGCGCACGGTCCGGTCATCGACGACGTGGTGGTCCGCCCCTCCTGCTGTTCTTGCTCCTGCGGCCAGGGGGCGACCCACAGACACTGACCCGGCCCCGGTGACCGCACGCCCCTGAGGTCACCCCGGCATCCCGAGCACCTGGTCACCCGGAGGGCCCCGCCGCCACGCGCCGGGGCCCTCCATCGCTAGGCGCCGGGCCGGGAGATTCGCCGCCGATCCGGTGCGCCACCGAAAACCGTGGATTCGACGCGACCCACTGACGGTTGCACCGCCTCCACCTGGATTTCCGACGGCGTCGCACGGCACCCCGTATTCGGCCGTCTGTCCGAACGCCATCGACGGCAACGTTCCCGGCTCGGGGTAACCCTAGGATCGCGTAAAAGGTGGGTAATTCTCGATGGCGTTTCCCTTTACTGTCCCGCGTACGAAAACCGCACATCCGGTCGGATGAAAACGCTCATTCCGCGGCGAATTGAACGAGGCGAACATGCGTCCGCAGGGTGGCGAGGGGTCCGCGTGTGCGGCTCCGGAGCGATACGGTCCCCCTCGGCGCGGCGCATGGGGGATGGGTACGACGGGGGGTGGATCGCCCGCCACGCCTGGGCCCTGGCGCCTGGGGCGTGACCCCCGGGCACGTACGGGCGTCTTTGTGCAGCATCGAGTGGCCTGCATCTCCAAGCCTGTGACCTGCAATGATCTTGCCTGGGCTAGGGGTGGGGCGGGTCCTCGTGGGCGCGTTCGCTGGCGGTCGGGCCGCCCCGCGCGAAGCGCCGCCGCCTTCCGTCCGCCGGCTCGCACGCCTTGCTCGCCGCAGTCGCGGTCCGCCCGTTCGACCCCGCCCGCCGACCCGGGGTTCCCCGCGGCGGTGCGCCGCGGCGTGCGTCGGGAACCCCTGTCCAGAAGTCGAATGCATTTCCGTCCTTGTCGATTTCTTGCCTCGGATTCCTTAGCCTGGGCGATGGTCTACCTTGGGTGGGTCCCCTGCCGGCCGGCTCAACCGGCGTGCCGTGAATTGGGCTCGAACGAGTCGACTGTTTGACCGGGTAGCTGTTCGTGGGGTTAGATCGCGACCGCCGGCCGTACCGGTGTGCAATGCATTTCCCGTGACTGGCCCTCGACTTTTCTTTCCTTATCGCTAAAGGCGTGGGTATGCGTTTTGTTATGGAGTTTTCGTGATGGAAGAGCGGGACGCCGCTGCACATGACGGTCACCACGTTCCCGCCAACGCCATCGCCGTCATCGGCCTCTCCTGCCGGCTGCCGCACGCCGCCGACGCTGACGCCTTCTGGGCGTTGCTCAGCGGCGGAGTGGACGCCGTCGGCGAACCCTCGGCCGCGCGCCGGGGCGCCGACCCCACCACACCGGACACCACCCCACGCCCCGGCGGATACCTGGACGAGGTCGACAGGTTCGACGCCGCGCTCTTCGGCATCTCGCCCCGCGAGGCCCGCGCCATCGACCCCCAGCAGCGCCTGATGCTCGAACTCGCCTGGGAGGCCCTGGAGAACGCGGGCATCCCACCACACGGCCTCAACGGCACGCCGACGGCCGTGTTCGCCGGCGCCATCTGGGACGACTACGCGACCCTGCTGCACCGTGCCGGCTCACCCGCCCCACCCCAGCACACCACCACCGGCCTGCACCGCAGCATGATCGCCAACCGGGTCTCGTACGCCTTCGGCCTGCGCGGACCGAGCATGACGGTGGACGCGGCCCAGGCGTCGTCCCTGGTCGCCGTCCACCTCGCTGGCGAGAGCCTGCGCCGGGGCGAGGCCACCCTCGCCCTCGCCGGCGGCGTCAACCTCGATCTGCTCCTCGGCGACGCCACCCACGTCCCCAAGTTCGGCGGCCTGTCACCCGACGGTCGCTGCTACACCTTCGACGCCCGGGCCAACGGATACGTCCGCGGCGAAGGCGGCGGCCTCGTCGTCCTCAAGCCCCTCGACCGGGCCCGCGCCGACGGCGACACCATCCACTGCATCATCCGCGGCAGCGCCATGAACCACGACGGCGGCGGCGCGGGCCTCACCGCACCGCACGCCGCCGCCCAACAGGACCTGCTGCACCGGGCGTACGCCAACGCGGGAACCGACGTACGCAGCGTGCAGTACGTGGAACTCCACGGCACCGGTACCCGGGTGGGCGACCCGGTCGAAGCCGCCGCACTCGGCGCGGTCATCGGCGCCGGCCGGGACGGCGCCGACCCGCTCCACGTGGGATCGGTGAAGACCAATATCGGCCACCTGGAGGGCGCGGCCGGAATCGCCGGACTCCTCAAGACGGTCCTCAGCCTCCGGCACCGGCAACTGCCGCCCAGCCTGCACTTCGCCACCCCCAACCCCGACATCCCCCTGACCGACCTGCGGCTGTCCGTCCAACAGGAGCTCGGCGACTGGCCCCACCCGGACGCGCCACTGATCGCAGGCGTCAGCTCGTTCGGCATGGGCGGCACCAACTGCCATGTCGTGCTCGGCGAGCCACCCGCGTCCCTCCCCGCGGCCGGCGCCGCGACGGCCGGCACCCACCCCGCGACACCGCCGGAACCCGATGCCGAACCGGCCGCACGTCCCGCACCCGTAGCCCTCTACGGGGCGCTGCCCGACGCGCTCCCCGCCCAGGCCCGCAGCCTGGCCACGCACCTGCGCGCCCACCCGACGGCCCGCCCCGCCGACGTCGCCCACGCCATCGCGACCGCCCGCTCCCCGCTGCCCGCCCGGGCCGTGGTGGTCGCCGCCGACCGCACGGACCTGCTCACCGGGCTCGACGCGCTGGGCCGCACGGAGCCCCACCCGAGCGTGGTACGGGGTAGCGCGAGCGCCCGCGACGTCGCCTTCCTCTTCGCCGGCCAAGGCAGCCAACAGGCCGCCATGGGACGCGCGTTGTACGCCACACAGCCGGTCTTCGCCGCCGCGCTCGACGCCGTCGCCGACGCCATCGATCCCCAACTCCCCAGGCCACTGAAGGACGTGCTCTTCGCGGCCGAAGCAACCCCCGAGGCCGCACTCCTGCACCACACGGCCTACACCCAGCCCGCCCTGTTCGCGCTGCACGTGGCGCTCCACCGGCTGCTCTCCCACTACGGCGTGACCCCGACCCACCTGCTGGGCCACTCCGTCGGCGAACTCGCCGCCGCACACGTCGCCGGGATCTTCTCGCTCACTGACGCCGCCACCCTGGTCGCCGCGCGCGGCCGACTCATGCAGTCCTGCCCCGCCGGCGGCGCCATGGTCGCGCTCCGGGCCGCGGAACCCGAGGTCCTGGCGTCGCTGGCCGACGTCGAAGGGGTGTCGGTCGCCGCCGTCAACGGCCCGCTGTCCACCGTCGTCTCCGGCGACGCCCAAGCCGTGCGCGCGGTGGCCGAACACTGGCGCGCCCAGGGCCGCAAGGCCACCGGACTCCGGGTCAGCCACGCCTTCCACTCCGCGCACATGAACGGCATGCTCGCCGAGTTCCACACCGTCGTAGAGCGCCTGGCCCCGCAGACACCCGCCATACCCGTACTCTCCAACCTCACCGGCCACCCGCTCACCGCGGACCAGGCAGGTTCGGCGGAGTACTGGGTGCGCCACGCGCGCGAGACCGTGCGCTTCGCCGACGGCGTGCGCTGGCTGTCCGACCACGGGGTCGGCCTGCTGCTCGACCTCGGCCCCGATGGCAGCCTCGCGGCCCTCAGCCGTCACTGTCTGAGCGACGCGGCGGCCGGCACGGCCCGCCGGACGATTCCGGTCGCGGCGCTCCGCAAGGGCCGGCCCGAACCCGCTGCGCTCACCCAGGCGCTGGCCACCCTGCACGCACACGGCGCCGACCTCGACTGGGCCGCCGTCTGCCACCACCCCGCAGCCCGACCCACCCCACTACCCACCTACACCTTCCAACGGCAGCGCTACTGGCCGGAACCCGCGGCAGCCCCCGAGGCGAACCCCGACGCACCCGCGGTGCCACCCCGCGACGCCCGCCGGCCCGCCGCCACTGCCACCGGGGCAGGAGCCGGGGCCGGAGTCGGGGCCGTGCCCCCGCCGTCCGACACGGGCCCCGAGCCGGCGCCGGCCAGCACCAGCACCGAGCCACCCTCATCGACCGTCCCGGCCACATCGGAATCACCGGCCGCAGAGACCCCAACAACCCCAGCCCCAGCCCCAGCCCCAGAGCCAGCGACCCCGGCAGCGCCCACGTCCGAATCAGCCCCGCTCGCCATCCGCCTCGCCGGAACCACCGCAGCGGAAGCGGACCGCATCACCCTCGCCCTCGTACGCACCCACGCGGCCACCGTCCTCGGACACCCCACCCCCGAGGCCGTCGACCCCACCCGCCCCTACCGCGAAGCCGGCTTCGACTCCCTCACCGCCGTCGAACTGATCGAGCACCTCGCCGCCGCGACCGGCCTGCCGCTGCCCGCCACCACGGTCTTCGACCACCCCACCCCGGCCGCCCTCGCCAGCCACCTCGCGGCGCTCGCCCATGGGCGGACCGCGGACCCGGACGCCGCCCCCAGTGCCCCGCAGGCCGCGGCCGAACCGCTCGCCGTCGTCGCCATGAGCTGCCGCTTCCCGCACCGGGTGACCACCCCCGAAGCGCTGTGGCGCCTGGTCGCCGACGGCGTGGACGCCATCTCCGACTTCCCCACCGACCGCGGCTGGGACACCGACCGGCTCTTCCACCCCGACCCGGCCCACCCGGGCACCAGCGCCGTCCGCACCGGCGGATTCCTGCACGACGCGGGCGACTTCGACGCCGCCTTCTTCGGCATCAGCCCGCGCGAAGCCCTCGCCATGGACCCGCAACAGCGGCTGCTCCTGGAGACCAGTTGGGAGGCGGTCGAACGGGCCGGACTGCGCCCGGCGGACCTGCGCGGCGAGCAGGTCGGCGTGTTCGTCGGCGCCACCGCCCAGGAGTACGGGCCGCGCATGGACCAGGCGGCAGACGGCCTCGACGGCCACCTGCTGACCGGCACCACCCCCAGCGTCGCCTCCGGCCGCATCGCCTACACCCTCGGCCTCACCGGCCCCGCCCTCACCATCGACACGGCCTGCTCCTCCTCACTGGTCGCCGTGCACCTGGCCGCCCGCGCGCTGGCGGCCGGCGAGTGCACCCTCGCCCTGGCCGGCGGCGCGACCGTGATGGCGGGCCCGGGCATGTTCGTCGAGTTCTCCAGGCAGCGCGGGCTGGCCCCCGACGGCCGGTGCAAGCCCTTCTCCGCCGACGCCGACGGCACAGCCTGGGCCGAAGGCGTGGGCGTCGTGCTGCTGGAGCGTCTCGCCGACGCCCGCCGCAACGGGCACCCCGTACTGGCCGTCATCCGCGGCTCCGCCATCAACCAGGACGGCGCCAGCAACGGCCTGAGCGCCCCCAGCGGCCCCGCCCAACAGCAGGTCATCCGCGCGGCCCTGGCCGCATCCGGGCTGACCCCGGCCGACGTCGACGCGGTGGAGGCGCACGGTACGGGCACCACGCTCGGCGACCCGATCGAGGCCCACGCCCTGCTCGCTACCTACGGCCCGGGGCACCCCCCGCAGCGCCCCCTGCACCTCGGATCGTTGAAGTCCAACATCGGCCACACCCAGGCAGCGGCCGGGGTGGCCGGGCTCATCAAGTCCGTCCTCGCCATCCAGCACGGCGTGCTGCCGGCGACCCTGCACCTACGCGAGCCGTCACCGCACGTCGACTGGGCCAGCGGCAGCCTCGCCCCCCTCACCGACACCATTCCCTGGCCCGACCTGGGCCGCCCGCGCCGGGCAGCCGTCTCCTCCTTCGGCATCAGTGGCACCAACGCCCACCTCATCCTGGAACAGGCCACCCCCGACACCCCCACACACCCCACCGCCGCGCACCCCGCGCCCCAGGCCCACCCCGACACCACCACCCCCCGGCCCCCCGTCCCGCTGGTCGTCTCGGCCCGCACCGACGCGGCCCTCCGGTCCCAGGCCGACCGACTGGCACGCCTCCTCGCCGACGACCCCGCACTCCGCCCCGCCGACCTCGGCCACGCGCTGTGGCACACCCGCTCCCGGTTCGAGCACACCGCCGTGGTCATCGCCGCCGACCGGGCCGCCGCCCGACACGGCCTGACCGCCCTGGCTGCCGGGGAACCCGCACCCCACCTCGTCCAGGCCGCCACCACGGTCACCGAAAGCGGCGCCACCGCCTTCGTCTTCCCAGGCCAGGGCTCCCAGTGGCCCGCGATGGCCCGCGAACTCCTGGACACCGCACCCGTCTTCGCCGACCGCGTACAGGAGTGCGCACAGGCCCTGGCCCCGTACGTGGACTGGTCGCTGCTCGACGTCCTGCGCCAACGGCCGAACGCACCCACCCTGGACCGGGTGGACGTCGTCCAACCCACCCTGTTCGCCGTCATGGTCTCCCTCGCCGAACTCTGGCGCTCGCTCGGCATCCAACCCAGCGCCGTCGTCGGCCACTCCCAGGGTGAGATCGCCGCCGCCTGCGTCGCCGGGGCGCTGCCCCTCGCCGACGCCGCGAAGGTCGCCGCACTGCGCAGCACGGCCCTGGTCGCCATGGCCGGCACCGGCGGCATGGCCTCCCTCACCCTGCCGGCGGACCAGGTCGCCGAACTGCTGGCCGCAGGCCCCGACGGCCTGGGCATCGCCGCGATCAACGGGCCCACCAGCACCGTCGTCTCCGGCCCGCGCCCAGAGCTGGCAGCCTTCCTCACCCACTGCACCGAAGCCGGCATCCCGGCCCGCCGCATCCCCGTCGACTACGCCTCCCACTCACCGCAGGTCGAATCCGTACGCGAACGCCTGCTCGCCGACCTCGCCGACCTCACCCCCCACACCCCCACCCTGCCGATCTACTCCACCCTCACCGGCGGCCAACTCCCCACAGACACCGCGCTCGACGCCACGTACTGGTACGAGAACCTGCGCCACACCGTACGGTTCCAGGACGCGGTGCGCGCACTCCACGGTGCGGGGCACCGGTTGTTCGTCGAGGTCTCCCCGCACCCCGTCCTCCAGGTCGGGACCCAGGAGACGCTGGACGCAACCGGGTCCGGCGGTACCGCCATCGCCACCCTGCGCCGCGACCACGGGGGCTGGGACAGGTTCATCGGCTCTCTCGCCCACGCCACCGCGCACGGCGCCACCCCCGACCCCACGCCGCTCTTCGCCCCGCACCACCCCCGCCCCGTCGCACTCCCCACCTACCCCTTCCAGCGCCGCCACTACTGGCTGACGCCCACCCGCCGGACCAGCCCCACCGGGCTCGGCCTCGACACCGTCGACCACCCGCTGCTCGGCGCCGCCACCACCACACCGGACGGTGGCCTGCTGCTGACCGGCCGGCTCGGCCTGGAGGGCCAACCCTGGCTCGCCGACCACGCGGTGACCGGCACGGTCGTCCTCCCCGGCACCGCGCTCGCCGAACTGGCCCTGTGCGCCGGCCACACCGCGGGCACCCCGCACGTCGAAGAACTCACCCTGGAAACCCCGCTCACCCTCCCGCCCACCGGCGACGTACGGCTGCGGGTGGCACTCGCCGCGGCCGACACCGCAGGACGCCGCTCCCTGGAGATCCACTCCAGGCCCGCATCGGCCGCCACCGAGCCGGACGCCCCCTGGACCCGCCACGCCACCGGCCACCTCACCAGCGACGCCCACGGAGCCACCCCCGCCCCCACCCCCGACCCCGCCGACACCCCCTGGCCCCCTGCCACGGCCCAGCCCCAGGACCTCACCGCCGCGTACGCCACCCTCGCCGCCGCCGGTTACGGGTACGGACCCGCCTTCCAGGGCCTGACCGCCGCCTGGCACACCGAACGGGACCAGTACGCCGAGGTGCGCCTCGCCGACGAACTGCTCGCCGAAGCCAGCGCGTTCGCGCTCCACCCGGCCCTCCTGGACGCCGCACTCCACCCACTGGTGCACGCCCCACTCGGCGCCCCACAGGCCGACACCGACCAACCCGCCCCCCGCATCCCCTTCGCCCTGTCCGGCCTCCGCCTGCACGCCACCGGCGCGACCACCCTGCGCGTCAGGCTCACCACCCACTCCGACGGCACCACGACACTCCGCGCGACCGACCCCACCGGCGCCCCCGTCCTCACCATCGACCGCCTGACCTTCCGCGCCCTGCCCACCGGTCGCCTCACCCCACCGGCCGACACCGCCCGAGGACCGCTGCTCACCCTGCACTGGACCCCGGTGGCAAAGCCCCAGGTGAGCCCGGTACCCGAGATCCGGTACGGCATCCTCGGCGCGCCCCCCGCCTGCGCCGAAGCGCTCCGCGAGCAGGCCGCCCCCACCCCGCCGGACGTCTTCCCCGACCTGGCCACCCTCACCGCACGGATCGCCGCCGGTCACCCCGCACCCGACCTCGTCATCGCCCGCTGCCCCGCCGTGCCGACGACCGCCACCCTCCCGGGCGCCGCCCACCAGGCCCTGCACGCAACCCTGGACCTGCTCCAAGCCTGGCTCGCCGCCGACGACCTGGCCGGCACCACCCTGGTCCTGGTCACCGAAGGCGCCGTCGCGGCCCTCCCCGGCGACGGCGTCCGCGACCTGGCAGCCGCTCCCCTGTGGGGACTGCTGCGGACCGCCCAGGCAGAACACCCCGGCCGCTGCACGCTCATCGACGTCGACACACCCTTGTCCGGATCCGAGCGCCTAGGGCAGGACCTGCTCGCCGCGGCGGCCAGCGGTGAACCCCAACTCGCCCTGCGCAACGGCACGTTCCTCGTACCGCGTCTCACCCAGGCACCCGAAACGGCCGCCGTGCCAACCGGGTTCGACCCGGCCGGCACGGTGCTCATCACCGGCGGCACCGGCACCCTCGGCGGCCTCATCGCCCGCCACCTGGTCACCCAGCACGGCGTGCGCCACCTCCTGCTCCTGAGCCGAACGGGCAGCCAGGCACCCGGCGCCGCACAGTTGGCAGCCGACCTCACCGCGCTCGGTGCCCAGCCCACCATCGCCACCTGCGACGTCGCCGACCGCGCCGAACTCGCACAGCGCATCGCGGAGATCCCCGCGGGCCACCCGCTGGCCGCCGTCATCCACACGGCAGGCGTGCTCGGCGACGCCACCCTCGACGGGCTCACCCCGCAACACGTCGACACCGTGCTCCGCCCCAAGCTCGACGCAGCCTGGCACCTGCACGACCTCACCCGCGGCCACGACCTCACGGCCTTCGTCCTCTTCTCCTCGATCCTCGCGGTCCTCGGCAGCGCGGGCCAGGCCAACTACACCGCGGCCAACGCCTTCCTCGACGCCCTCGCCGCGCACCGTCGGGCCACCGGCCTGCCCGCCACCTCACTCGGCTGGGGCCTGTGGGCCGAGGCATCCGGCATGACGGGACACCTGAGCCCTACCGATCTGGCCAGGATGGCCCGAGGCGGGCTCGCCGCCCTGCGCACCGAGGACGGCACCGCACTCTTCGACGCGGCCCTTGCCGCCGACCTGCCGTACGCGGCCCCCGCCCGCATCGACCACCGGGCCCTCCGCACCCTGGCCGCCGACCACACCCTGCCCCCGGCCCTCCGTGAACTGGCCCCAGCTCCCGTACGCCGCGCAGCGACCACCGCCGCGGCCCCCGTCGACGGCCTGAGCTGGGCCGACAGCATGGCGCTGCGCACCTCCGAACAGCGCCGACACACCCTGACCGGCCTCATCCGCAGCCAGGTGGCGACCGTACTCGGACACGCCGAACCCGACACCATCGACCTGCGGCACGCCTTCCGTGAACTGGGCTTCGACTCGCTGACCGCCCTCGAACTGCGCAACCGCATCAACACCGCAACCGGCCTGCGCCTCCCCGCGACCGTCATCTTCGACCACCCCACCGCAAGCGCCCTGCTGACCCGGCTGGAGCGCGAGATCGCACCCGCCTCGGACAAGCGCCCCGAGCCGGCCCCGGCCGGGCCGGCCGCCGACGACCCGGTGGTGATCGTCGGCATGGCCTGCCGCTACCCGGGCGGAGTCGACGGCCCCGAGGACCTGTGGCGGCTGGTGGCGTCCGGCGCCGACGCGGTGGGTGACTTCCCGACCGACCGTGGTTGGGACGTGGCAGGGTTGTACGACCCGGACCCGGAACGGCCCGGGAAGGTGTACACCCGACAGGGTGGGTTCCTGGCCGGGGCGGCGGAGTTCGACGCGGAGTTCTTCGGCATTTCGCCCCGCGAAGCGGCGGCGATGGACCCCCAGCAACGCCTGCTTCTGGAGACCGCCTGGGAGGCGCTGGAGAGCGCCGCCATCGACCCCACCGCACTCCGCGGCAGCAAGACGGGTGTCTTCACCGGCGTGATGTACAACGAGTACGCCTCGCGCCTCCAACACACCCCGGAGGGCTTCGAAGGACACCTCCTCGCCGGCAACGCGGGCAGCGTCGTGTCCGGCCGGGTCGCGTACGCGCTGGGTCTTGAGGGCCCCGCGGTGACGGTGGACACGGCGTGTTCGTC
>NZ_JBLIWA010000054.1:0-37330 GCF_047525675.1 Streptomyces sp. 796.1
GCAGCCGCCGGCGTGGCCCGCGCCGCCCCAGGCACCCGGTGGCGCGAGTGCCACCGGCGGGGGCGGCGGGCAGCGCGGCCGGCGCGGCCCCGACCGCTGGGCCCGCTGGGGCCCGGCCGCCGGCCAGCAGGGCGGCGAGGGCCAGCAGGGCGCCGGGCAACAGCCCACCTGGGGCCCCGGGCCGACCGGCCAGGGCGGCCAGGGCAGCCAGCAGCCGGGGCAGGGCACGGGCCACGGCCAGGGCGGCGGCCAGACATGGGGCCAGGGCGCCGGGTCCGGCGACCAGGGGCAAGGGCAGGGCCAGGGCCAAGGGTGGGGCCAGGGCCAAGGGTGGGGCCAGGGCGCCGGGCCCAGCGGCCAAGGCCAGGGTCAGGGCCAGGGTCAGGGCCAGCAGCCAGGCCAGGCGCCGGGTGACGAGGGGCAGCCGCCGGCCTGGGGCAGCCAGTGGAGCAACCAGCAGCCGGGCCGCAGCAACGGCGGCGGCTTCGGCGCGGGCCCCGGCGGCGGCCGTCCCGGCAACCAGCGCGGCCAGAACGGCAACGGCCAGCGCGGCAACGGCGGCAACGGCGGCCGGTCCCGCTGGGACCCGACCGACCCCGCCCAGCGCCGCGCCCGCTACGCGCTGCTCGCCGGCATGTGGGCGTTCTTCTTCGCCCTGTTCAGCCTGCGCGAGGTGGCGCTGCTGCTCGGCGCGCTGGCCGTGTACTGGGGCATCAGCGGCCTGCGGGCCAAGCAGCGCAGGGCGGAGCCGGAGCGTACGGGCCCGGCCGTGGACGCCCCGCCGCCCGCACCGGACGCCACCGCGACGCCGCTGCCCGCGCCGCGTAACGGCACCAGCACCCGACAGCACTCGACGGCGGCCATCAGCGGCCTGGTCACCGGCGGCATCGCGCTGGCCATCGTGCTCGCGACGTACACCGCCCAACTGGTCTACAGCGACTTCTACGAGTGCGCGGACGACTCACTGACCAAGTCCGCCCGCCAGTCCTGCGACCGTCACCTCCCCGAACCGCTCCGCCCCCTCCTCGACGAGGAGAGCTGAGCGGGACGCTGAAGATCGGGACGGTGGTTCACGATCCACCGCAGCCGTGGGGGCTGGTCGAATCTCGACCAGCCCCCACGGGTTTGCGGCCTCGTGGGGCTGTGCGGGCGCACAGCCCGCAACGGCCAGCGATCAGCCCTCGACAGGCAGCAGGCGACAGGCACTAGGCAGCAGGCAGCAGGCAGCGATCAGGGAGAGCGCGGCGCGGGCGGCTCGGTTCGCGGGGCCGTCGGCGTGCCCTGTGGGGCGTTCGGGTCCCGTGGGGCGCCGGAGGCGGCGGATGGGTCCAGCGGTGTGCCGGAGGCCGCCGGCGGGTCCGGTCGTACGCCGTGTGTCGCGAGCGGGTCGGGCTCGAAGTCGGGGGCGAGGCCGCCCGACGACTGTTTGAGGGCGGACCAGCGCGCCCGGCGGGCCGCGGTGGCGTGCCAGGCGTCGTGCGCGGTGGCCGCGCGCCGGGCCCGCCGGGTGAGCCCCCAGCGTCGGCCGGTCCCGGGCCCGCCCGCGGCCCGGTTGCCCCCGGGCAGCAGCCGACGCCAACCGGCCGGCGCGGCGGGCACAACGGACGCCGTCGGCATGGCAGGCCAGGAACCGGCCGCACGGCCCGTACCCGAAGCACCGCCCGCACCACCCACACCAGCCGAGCCACCCACACCGGCCGACGCTGCCGCATCCGGCGCTGCCCCGTCTGCCGCGCGCCGGTCATCGGCCGCGCCCGCCCGGTTGTGCCACCAGCGCACGAGCAGCGCGGTCGGCACGCCGCACGCCGCCGTCCAGGTCAGCGCAGCAAGGCCGGCCCACCACGGATCAGGCCCGAACTCCGCCAGCGCCCCCGTCCCCAGCGGCCCGCCGGACATCCGCGCCACCAGGGCCATCGCCAGGCCACAGCCGATCGCGGCGAGACCGGCCGCGGCGGCGGTCTGCTGCCAGTCCCACGCCGGCCCGTCGTCCGGGCGGTGCCGCGACCCCGCGGCACCGGCGACCTTGCGGCCCAGCACCACCCCGGCGACGAGCGGCACCGCACCTGCGGCCGTCCACAGCAGCGGCCCGCCGCGCCCCGCATCGGGCAGCGCGGCGAGCAGCGGGAAGTGCGGCAGGACCGGGTACGCGGTCGTCTCGATCGGGCCCACCAGGCTGCCGGCGCCCACCGTGAACCCCGTGCCCAGGCCGTACGCGGCACCCCACACCATCGCGTTCGGGAAGAGCGCCAGACAGAGCGAGAGCACCCCGAACCGCCCCGGCCAGTCGTGCGCCAGCAGCGGGAACGCGTCCTCGACGGCGCCGCCGTGCGCCGCCAGCGAGGCCGCCACCAGCACCCCGCCGCCGGCGACCAACCAGACCGTGGCCCACCCGGCGGCCCGCGCCGCGGCCAGCACCAGCGGCAGGGGCAGAAGGCGCCGCACCGCGCCCGGCACCAGGGCGAGTACCCGGCGCGCCGCGGCCGGCAGCGGCCAGCGCGGCCGGCCGCTGGCCGTCCACGCCCCCGCCGTCACGGCCGCCACCACCAGCAGCGGCACCCGTACCAGGGTGCTGAGCGGGTCGACGGGCAGCGCACCGGAGTTGGCGTACACCATCGCCACCGCGCTGACCAGCAGATATCCGGCGACCACCAGGCCCACCGCGGACCGCACCACGGCCGGCTGCACCACCGCCGGCGTCTGGTCGCCGGCAGCGTGCCCGGTGGCGGGACCGGGCGGGGCGGCCGGGCCGCGGCGCCCGGGCGGCACGGCGCCGGCCCCCGCGCCCCCGTCCACACCACCGGCGGCCCGTCTGCCGCCCGCGCTGCCGCGGGCCGTGCCAGCCGCTGGGTACGCGCCCGGCCGAGCCGCCCCGGGCAGGTCGGCGTACGACGGGTCCGCGTACGAGGGGTCCGCGTACGACGGATCTGGGTACGGGCGCTCCGCGTAGCGCGCGTGAGTCGCGCGGCGGTCCGTTGACGGGGCGTCGGCCAGTGGGGTGTCGGCTGACGGGGTGCCGGTCGGCGACTGGTCGGGGTCAGCGGAGGCCACGTGTTCCCACCGCCCGGGCTGTCGGACCTCGGCCTCCGGGTCCTCCATCGCATGGCGCCCGGCGCGGTAGAGCAACCAGCACGGCACGGCCGTGAGCAGCAGCGGAGTGAGGCCGATCGGGGTCTGGCCGCCGGTCACCCCGTGGGTGCGGACCAGCTCGGCCCCGTGCGCGAGCAGCCACAGGCCGGCGACGACCCGGAGCGCGCCACCGGGGCCGCTGTCCGGGAAGGGTGAGGTGACCCAGAGCAGCAGGACGACGACGGCGAGCGTGCCGAGCCCGAGCCCGGCGGCCACGACGCCGCTCATGAGCGCGTGCCCGGCGGCGGGCGAATGCCTGGTCGTGGCGCCGTCCCGGACGGACGGCGACGGGCTGAACTCGCTCATGTGGGTCACGCACCCATGCTGCCAATAACACCCGTTTTGTCCCCGTAGCAGGCACATGGTCGCCGTGTCGCCCAAGATATCCGTATGCGCCTTTTGGGACTCTTCGCACGCATTCGATCACCCCGGGCTGCCATCGCCGACGTGGGACGCCGCCCATGAAACGCCGTCGCACCCACGCGCCTGACACCGCGTCGAACGCCCCCCGCCCCGCGCCGCCCACCCCGTCGGACGCGCCCGCGCCCCGCCCGTCGAACACGAAGTCGTCACGGCAGGCGGCGCCGCACCCGCCGGCGCAGTCGGCATCCCGCGCGCCGGCGCGACCGCCAGCACCCTCGTCGTCCAAGCCACCCCAGTCGCCCCCGGCACGGCCGTCGTCGGCACACGGCGCGCAGCCGGCGCGCGAGGCCGAGCGCGACCCGGGGCAGCGCGCCGCGCGGGGTGGGAGCGGCAAGCGGAGCGAGGGCGGCAAGCGGCGTACGGGCGCGACAACTGGCGTACGGGTACGGATATCGACCCACCAGGCGCGCTCCACCGCACCCCACGCCATCCCCCAGGCCACCACCGCCACGAACAGCCCCACCAACACCACCCGTCCAGCCACTCCACACCCCACCCCGCCGCCCCCTCCAGCAACCACGGAGGGCAGCACGGAGCACAGCACAGAGGGCAGCACGGAGGGCACCGACGCGGCCCCCACCCGGGCGACCACGGGGCACGCCGAACCCCCCGGCGCGAAGCCCCCCGCGACAACCGCCGGGCACCCCGGGGCGATCGACCCCGCCGACACCACTGGCCCCGCCGCCCCCACCGGCCCGCCAGGCCCCGAGCCGGCCACCGGGCCCGCCGGCAAACAGCCCACCACCGGGCCCCACCCCGGCCCCAAGGCCCGCACCAGGGGCAGCAGCCGACGAGGCACCCGGGGCCGCAAGAAGCCCGATGCGAACCCAGCCGCGGACTCCCGTACGGACTCGGCCGCTCGTACGGGCTCGGCCCCGGACGCGGGTACGGGCAGGGGAACGGGCGCGAGCGCCAGGACGAGTTCGGGCACCACCCCAGCCGCCGACAGCCGTACGAGCGCGAACGCGAACGCGAATGGGGGCGCCACCCCGAAGACAACCGCAGACGCGCACGCAGGCTCGGACGCGCGTACGAGCTCGGGCACCACCCCAGCCACGGCCTCCCGCACGGGCGCGACCGCGAACGCGAACGCGAACGCGAATAAGGGCGCCGCCCCGAAGGCAGCAGCGGAGACGGATGCAGGCTCGGGCGCCGCCTCGGCTTCGGCCCCGACCCCGGTCCCCGCCCTGGACACCACCAGCCCTTCCGGGCCCACCGACGCCTCCCCCACCGCCCCGTCAGGCCCCGGCGCCACCGCCGCCCCTGACGCCGCACCACGCTCCGACGCCGTCGCCCGCCACTCCGATGGCGCAGCAGCCACCTCCCGGGGGCCGGCCGAGGCGCCGGCCGCCGACACCGATCACGCACGGGGCGGCGTGTCGGACACTGGCCCCGAGTTCGACCCCGGGCGCGCCGCCCCGGCCGACCCCGCCGCCGCGTTCGACGCCCTGTACTCCCGGCACGCCACCGCCCTGGCCCGGCAGGCGTACCTCCTCACCGGCAGCCCCCAACTCGCAGAAGAATCCGTGGAGTTCGCTTTCCAGCGGGCCTGGCAGCACTGGCCCGAGGTCGCCATCGACAGCGATCCGGTGGGCTGGGTACGGGCCGTGGTGTACGAGTTCGCGCTCTCGCCCTGGCACCAGTTCCGGCCGGAGCGCAAGCGGCCGGCGACACCCGACACGCCCGGCCCGGCGCACCCCACCCAGCGCCCCGGCGACACCGCACCACCGAGCGCAGCCGTACGCCCCGACCAGACCCCCCGGACCCACGCCACTCCACCACCACCCCAGCGCCCGACGAACACCGAGAACACCACGGGCACCCCAGACGCCACGCGCCCCCAGAGCACCCCGGGCTCCCCGGGCTCCCCGGGCTCCCCGGGCTCCCCGGGCTCCCCGGAACACGTGACCACCGGTCAGCCGGTCGCCGTCCCCGCCCCTGACGCGGCGGAACGCACCACGCGGAGCCGCTGGCCACGCCGCGGCCGGGCACGGCGGCGCGGCCGGACGAATGACCGTACGCGCACCTCCGCCTCCACCGGCCACGACGCCACCCCCAGCACCACCACCAGCCCCACCACGACCGCCGGCACCACCACCAGCGCCACAGGCGCCAACTGCACCGCCCCGGGCCCTGCCGACGGTTCGCGGTCGGCCACCAGCCGTTCCGATCGCCGTCCAGGGCCCCGCCGCGGGCGGCGTCCGAGCGGGCGCCCCGCTCCACAGGCGCGCAGGTGGGAGGCGGTGCGGCGGGTCGTGCGGCGAGTCGCCGTGGAGACCGGGCCCGGCGCCGTGACCACGCGTGATCCGGCGCTGCTGAACGCGCTGCTTCGGCTGCCGCGCTCGTACCGGCGCACCCTGTTGCTCCACGACGGTGTCGGGCTCGGCCTGCCCGCGACGGCGGCCGAGACCGAGGCGAGCACACCGGCCACCGCCGGCCGGCTCGCCCACGCCCGCGAGGAGTTGCTCAGGCACCTGCCGGAGCTGCGGCGGGTGCCGCCCGACCGGCTCGGCGCGGTCCTGCACCACCGGCTCGGCGCGCTCGCGGTGGCCCAGCCGGTCCGTACCCGAGCCGCCGAACTCGTCCGCAGCGGCAGCGAACGCACAACGAAGGTGCTGGTCAGGGGGTCGCTCGGGTTCACCGCGCTGATCACCGCCTGTACGGTGCTCTCCCTGTTGACCTCGTCGGCGGCCGACCGGCCGATCTTCAGCCCCGCCCGCCCCGTATCGACCGCACCGGTCACTCCGACCGCCACCCCGCCGGACGCCCGCGCGCCCGCCCCCGCAGCCTCCCCCGCTCCCGCGCCCCCGGCGCACACCACTCCCACACCCGGGCCCGAACCGACCTCGCTCACCCCGGCGCCCATGCCGTAACCGCGCCCCCCCGCACACCACCGCCGGGGCGCGGCCGGCGCGAGCGCTCCGGCCGGCCGCCCCGAAGCCGCCGACCACCCGAGACCGCCGGACGTCCTGGACCGGGCGGCGCGCGCCACACCCGCACCACCCGTACGGCGCCACGGAGCCCGGGGGCGGCACGACAACGGGCGCGGACCCGCACTCGTGAGTGCGGACCCGCGCCCGTAGCGCTGTCCACGCGACGGCTCGGCGGAGCGTGCCCCGCCGGGCCGTCAGGCCGTGTGGGTGGCGGTCAACCGCATCGGTCGACCGCCGTGGGCCGGCAGAACCAGCAGGTCAGCGGGGGAGGACGGCCGCCGGGCGGCCGTTCCCGAGTGACCTTGCCGGTCTACCGGAGCCCGTGCCGGTTCAGCCGGCGAGCACCTCGCGGGCCAGCCGGGCGGTCTCGGACGGCGTCTTGCCGACCTTGACGCCCGCGGCCTCCAGGGCCTCCTTCTTGGCCTGCGCCGTGCCGGAGGAGCCGGAGACGATGGCGCCGGCGTGGCCCATGGTCTTGCCCTCGGGCGCGGTGAAGCCCGCCACGTAGCCGACGACCGGCTTGGTGACGTTGGCCTTGATGAAGTCCGCGGCCCGCTCCTCGGCGTCGCCACCGATCTCGCCGATCATGACGATCAGGTCGGTGTCGGGGTCGGCCTCGAACGCGGCGAGCGCGTCGATGTGCGTGGTGCCGATGATCGGGTCACCACCGATGCCGACGCAGGACGAGAAGCCGATGTCGCGCAGCTCGTACATCATCTGGTACGTCAGCGTGCCCGACTTCGACACCAGGCCGATGCGGCCCGGCTTGGTGATGTCGGCCGGGATGATGCCGGCGTTCGACTGACCGGGGGTGATCAGACCCGGGCAGTTCGGGCCGATGATGCGCGTCTTGTTGCCCTTGCTGCCCGCGTACGCCCAGAAGTTGGCGGTGTCGTGGACGGCGATGCCCTCGGTGATCACGACGGCCAGCGGGATCTCGGCGTCGATCGCCTCGATGACCGCGTCCTTGGTGAACTTCTCCGGGACGAAGATGACGGTGACGTCGGCGCCGGTGGCCTCGATGGCCTCCTTGACGCCGCCGAACACCGGCACCTCGGTGCCGTCGAAGTCAACGGTGGTGCCCGCCTTGCGCGGGTTCACGCCACCGACGATGTTCGTGCCCGAGGCAAGCATCCGCTTGGTGTGCTTCTGGCCCTCGGAGCCGGTCATCCCCTGGACGATGACCTTGCTTTCCTTGGTGAGGAAGATAGCCATGGTTACTGGTGACCTCGTCCCTTACTTCGCAGCCAGCTCGGCGGCGCGCTCAGCGGCACCGTCCATGGTGTCCACCTGCTGCACCAGCGGGTGGTTCGCGTCCGTCAGGATCTTGCGACCCAGCTCCGCGTTGTTGCCGTCCAGGCGCACGACCAGCGGCTTGGAGACGTCCTCGCCCTTGGTCTTGAGCAGTTCGAGGGCCTGCACGATGCCGTTGGCGACCGCGTCACACGCGGTGATGCCACCGAAGACGTTGACGAAGACGGACTTCACGTCCGGGTCGCCGAGGATGATCTCCAGGCCGTTGGCCATGACCTCGGCCGAGGCGCCGCCGCCGATGTCGAGGAAGTTGGCGGGCTTCACGTTGCCGTGGTTCTCACCCGCGTACGCGACGACGTCCAGCGTGCTCATGACGAGACCCGCGCCGTTGCCGATGATGCCGACCTGGCCGTCGAGCTTGACGTAGTTCAGGCCCTTGGCCTTGGCCGCCGCCTCCAGCGGGTTGGCCGCGTCCTTGTCCTCAAGCGCCGCGTGGTCGGGCTGGCGGAATTCGGCGTTGGCGTCGAGCGACACCTTGCCGTCCAGCGCGATGATCTTGCCGTCACCGGTCTTGACCAGCGGGTTCACCTCAACGAGGAGGGCGTCTTCCGCGATGAAGACCTTCCACAGCGTCTTCAGGACCTCGGCGACCTGGTCGGCGAGCTCGGCCGGGAACTTCGCCGCGGCGACGATCTCGCGGGCCTTCTCGTCGGTCACGCCCTCGATCGCGTCCACCGGGACCTTGGCGAGCGCATCGGGGTTCTGCTCCGCGACGACCTCGATCTCCACGCCGCCCTCGACGGAGGCCATGGCGAGGAAGGTGCGGTTGGTGCGGTCGAGAAGGAAGGAGACGTAGTACTCCTCCGCGATGTCCGCGGTCTCGGCCAGCATGACCTTGTGGACCGTGTGGCCCTTGATGTCCATGCCCAGGATCTGGGTGGCCTTCTCCACGGCGTCGGCCGGGTCGGCGGCGAGCTTCACGCCACCGGCCTTACCGCGTCCACCCACCTTCACCTGCGCCTTGACGACGGCCCGGCCGCCAAGACGCTCGGTCACCTCGCGCGCCGCCTCAGGCGTGTCGATGACTTCACCGGCCAGCACCGGTACACCGTGCTTGGCGAAGAGGTCCCTCGCCTGGTACTCGAACAGGTCCACGCGCGTCCGTCCCTTTGCTTCTCAAATACACCGGCGGTCTGAAGTGATCGCGGTTCTTGTCTGCGCGGGCGTGCCGCGAAGGGCAGCGTGACGACGCGGTCACCAAGGTCGCTACAGGGTCGCTACGAGGTTGTACGCGTCAGCCGGGTACGCGGCATGTCCGCCTGGCAGGTTATCCCCGCAACACGGAGCTCCCTAAATCTCAGATCACACTTGGGCGGTGATAACAGTCACAGATCGCTACGGATGGGTGACCTCTACACCCGGTGACCACCCACTCGGCCGATGTGGCCCTCGACCAGCCCGATGACCTTTTGATGCCAGGCGCGAACCGTTCACGCCACCGAAACCCTCACCACCCGCCAGCGCCCCCATCCAGACAGACACCAGCCCCGCGACACCCGAATAGCGGGCGGCGGGACGGCGGCATGCCGTCGGGTGGCGGCGCGTCTTCGGACCGCGGTGTGTCCTCGTACGGCGGTCCGTTTTTCGCGCGACGGTCCGTCTTCGCGCGGGGCGCCATTTACGGGGACTTTCGTACGGGGCGCTTTTGTGCGGGGGCTTTGTGCCGGAGGGCCTCGTACGGGTGCCTTCGTACGGTGCGCTTTTGCAAGGGGTGCCTTCGTCGAGGTTTTCCCGTGCGTAGGGCGGGGGCGGAGCCGCGGGTGAGGCGGGGGGCCGCGGTGAGCGGGCCGGGGGCCGCGGTGGGTGGGGCGGGGGCCGTGGGCCGGACCGGCCCCCCGTTCCGGTCCGGCCGTCACTGGCGGCTCGGGTCCCCACGCTCGGCCGGGCGGGTGCCGCGGCTTCCGGGTGGGTCGCCGAGTGGTGGCCGGAGAGCGCGGGCCTGGCGGAGCCCGCGCTCTCCGGCGGTCTGAGGGGCGACGCCCACCGGCGGCCGGTGCCGATCGACAGGCCCGGGCGTGCCGGGGCCGCCCCGACCCGACCCTTCCGGGCCCGGTCGCCGCCGCGTCCCCCGGAGGCCGCTCCCGCCTCCCGGTCCGGTCGGCCGTCATCCACGCCCGCCGCCCGGAGCGGGGCGGGCCGGCGCCGGGAGGATCGGGCGGGAACCAGCGGCGGTGAACGGGTCAGACGAAGGGACACGGCAGGCGAGGAGAGGGGTCACCCCAGGGGTCGAGGGAGTGAACGTCTCGGTGCGGGGCGATCCTTGCACGCTGCACAGGGGGCCGCGCAAGCCCCGGGTCGTGGAGTTAGTGCGCTGACTCGCCATCTGGTATGGGCAGTTGACGTCGCTCTATTGCCGCGGCCATGACGTCGGGGAACAGATCGGGAGTGCAGGCAAATGCCGGCGCACCGAGCGCGGCGAGCGCCCCCGCGTGCTCCCGGTCATACGAGGGCGCGCCCTCGTCGGACAGTGCGAGCAGCGCGACGAACTGCACCCCGGCCGCCTTCATCGCCGCCACCCGGCCGAGCATCTCGTCCCGTATGCCGCCTTCGTAGAGATCGCTGATCAGCACGACGATGGTGTCGGCCGGCCGGGTGATCTGTGACTGGCAGTACGCCAGGGCGCGGTTGATGTCCGTACCGCCGCCGAGTTGGGTGCCGAAGAGGACGTCCACCGGGTCGTCGAGCTGTTCGGTGAGGTCCACGACGGAGGTGTCGAAGACCACCAGCCGGGTGGCCAGGGAGCGCATCGAGGCGAGCACCGCGCCGAACACCGAGGCGTAGACGACCGATGCGGCCATCGAGCCCGACTGGTCGATGCAGAGGATGACGTCCTTCTTGGTCCCGCGCGCGGCCCGCCCGTACCCGATCAGCCGCTCCGGGACCACCGTGCCGTACTCCGGCAGGTAGTTCTTGAGGTTGGCGCGGATCGTGCGGTTCCAGTCGATGTCCTGGTGGCGGGGGCGGCTGATGCGCGCGGAGCGGTCGAGCGCGCCGTGCAACGTGGCGCGGGTCCGGGTCGCCAGCCGCTTCTCCAACTCTTCGACCACCTTGCGGACCACGGCGCGCGCCGTCTCCTTGGTCGTCTCGGGCATCGCCTGGTTGAGCGAGAGCAGCGTGCCCACCAGGTGCACGTCGGCCTCCACGGCCTCCAGCATCTCCGGTTCGAGCAGCAGCGCCGACAGGCCGAGCCGGTCGATCGCGTCGCGCTGCATGACCTGGACGACCGAGGTGGGGAAGTACGTACGGATGTCGCCGAGCCAGCGGGCCACGCGCGGGGCGGAGTCGCCGAGGCCGGCCGAGCGCTGGCCGCCGGGCGAGCCCTTGCCCCGCTCGCCGGGGCCCGGCCCGTCGCCCCCGTAGAGCGCTTCGAGCGTGCGGTCTATCGCCGCGTCCCGGCCGCTCAACACGCAACCGGTGCCGTCGGAGCGGTCCCCACCGCCGAGCACGAGCCGCCACCGCCGCAGCCGCTCGGCGTCCGGCACCCGCACCGCGGCCGGGGTGGTGGGGTCGGCTGGGGTGTCGGGTTCCGCCAGGTCAGCGGGGGTGGCTCGGGTGGTGGTGTCGGCCAGGTCCGCGGGGGTGGCCGGGGTGGTGGGGGCGTCCCGTTCGACGCGTACGGTCGCATTGGCGGTGGTGGGGACGGTCGTGGCGGCGGTCCGGGGCGTGGTCGGGGCTGGCGGGGTCAGGCCGAGGAGGGCCCAGAGGGTCGGCAGGACGGCGCGGGCCCGGACGGGGTCGGGGTCGGCCGCGAAGCCGGCCGTGGCGGACCCGGCGGCAGAGGCGCCGGCGTGGGGCCCGCCGTCGGGGCCGCGGCGCACGAGTTCGCCCAGCGTGCGGCGGACTCCCTCCTCGTACTCGGCGAACGTCCTGCGCAGCAGCGGCAGGACGTCCGTGAACGACTCCGCCGGCACGCCGCACAGCCAGCCGTCGACCAGGGCGAGCAGCCGCTCGTCATGGACCAGCAACATGCCGCCGCCCGCGCCACCGATGAAGCCCTCGATCCAGGCGGCAGCCGCCACCGGGGCGGTGCCCGGTGACAGCGCGAGGCCCATCAGCCGGGCCGCGTCACCCGGGGTCAACCGCCCGTCGTCCAGGAGCAGTCGGGCGGCCCGGCCGCGCACCAGGCCCGGCGTGCCGTCCCGCTCGGCCAGCACCCGCAGCACGCCGGCCCAGCGCGCCCGCAACCCGGGGTCGACCGCACGCCCCGTACTCGCCGTACGCGCCGGGTCGTCCGGTCGCTCGTCACCGGCCGCGGCTTGGGCGGTGGTGTCCTGGGCGGCCGGGTCGGTGGCTGCGGAGGTCGCTCCGGCTTCCGGACCGGCGGCTTCGGCTTCGGTGCCAGTGTCGTTGTCGGTGCCGGGCGCCGGGGCGGAGGGTGTTGCTACGGGCCCCCCGGCCGGGGCCGCGGCGCGGGTCTCGGCCAGCAGGCCGATCGCGCGGTGGGCGGCGTCCACGTGGCCGCGCATCTCGGCCGCACCGTCCGCGTCCAGGCCCACGCACGCGGGCGGCAGGCCCACGCAGACCCGCTCCGCCAGGCCCGCCGCGACCTCGCCGAGCGCCCCCGCGTCCGTACCGCGCACGTCGCCGTAGCGCACCGACCGCACCAGCGCCGGCAGCGCCTGGGCGAGGTGGCCCACGTCCGCGTCGAGCGCGGCGCGGTCCGCGAGCACCCGCATGACCACCGGAAGCGCGTCGGGCAGCCCGGCGAGCAGGCAGCGCTCGGCCAGCTCCGTGACGTCGCCGAGGGCGCGCGCGTCGACGGCCAGCGCCTCGGCCCGCGCGGTCGCCGCGGTGTGCACCGTGGTGCCCCAGATGCCGGCCTCGGCCACCCGCACGGCCAACTCGGGCTCCCACACGAGGCGCCAGGTCTCGCGGAAGGTGCCGGTGCCCGTGCGGGTACCGCGGGCCGGCACCCCCCAGTCGATGCCGAGCAGCGCCAACCGGTGGAGCAGCACGCTGCGTTCGGCGTCCGTCTCCTTGCGCAGGTCGAGTTCCAGCTCGCGTTCGACGGCGGACGGCTTGAGCCGCAGCGCGCGCTGCGCGCGGGCGAGGTCGCGCTGGAGCGGCGTGGCCGGGGCCGAGTCGGGCACCTCGCCGATGTCGTCGCCGACCACCAGCCGCTCGTGGACGAGGGCGAGCGGCACGTCCGAACCCTCGCAGAGCACGGACCTGATGGCGTCCGTGGTCTCGGTGAGCCCGGCGAGCGGGCGGCCCCGCAGCACGGCGAGGGTGTCCGCGAGCCGCACCGCCTCGATGACGTGGGCCGTCGACACCGGGTAGTCCTCCTCGCGCAGCAGGCCGGCGACCTTCGTCAACCAGCGCTCCACCGGGCGGTCGGGGGCCCGGAACAGGTGCCCGTACCAGCCGGGCGAGGTGATGCCCGCGCCGTACCCGCTGCGCCGGGAGAGCCTGCGGTGCGTCCACGGCACCCAGCTCAGCTCGGTCTTGACCTTCGGCAGGCCGCGCAGCAGACCGCGGTCGGCCGCCACCGTGGCCTTGGCGGTGAGCGCCGGTACGTGCCAGGCGCCGCAGACGACGGCGACCTCGTCCCCGAACTCGCGGCGGGCCTCGCGCAGCCGCAGCCGCATGTGTGCCTCGCGCACCGCGTCCCGGTCGGGCGCGGGCTGTTCGTCGGAGGCGGCGGGCCCTGCCGGCTGCTCGGCGGCGTCGGGGCCGTAGGCGGTGCGCAGGGCGGCCATCGCCTCGCCGATGGCCGCGAACGGGGCCAGCACGCGGGCGCGGTCGGCGGCGCTGGCCGTCGCGTGCCCGTCGTGCCCGTCGTCGCCGCGGGCCACCGCCTGGAGGAACGCGTTGCTCAGGGCGTCGACGGTGTCGGGGGCGCTGGCCGGGGCCGCGCCGCGCGCGGGGCGGTCGTCCGGGCCGCCGCGGTGTTCCACGACGTCCTCCCACCAGCGCTCCGGGTCGTCGTAGCCGGCGGCGTCGGCGAGGGCCGCCAGCGGGTCGATCCGTACGGTCGCGGGGCCGGCCGGCGCGTCTTTGCCGTCCTGGTCTGCGTCCTGCCCCGCCTCCGGTCCGGCGTCCTCCGGGCGGCTCGGCCCGTCCGGGCCCGGCGCGCGGGCCGGGCGCTGCGGCTCGGTGTCGGTGAGCGCCAGCGTGTGGGCCGCGGGCAGGTCGATGAAGCGGACCGGTACGTCGTGGTCAAGCGCCCACCGGATCGCCACCCACTCCGGGGAGAACTCCGCGAACGGCCAGAAGGCGGCCCGGCCCGGCTCGTTCGCCACGTGCGCGAGGAGCGCGACCGGGGGGCGCAGGTCGGGGTCGGCGGCGAGCGGCAGCAGCGCGTCGCCCTCCGGCGGGCCCTCGATCAGCACCGCCTTGGGGGCGCAGTGGTCGAGCGCGGTCCGCACGGCGCGGGCCGAGCCGGGGCCGTGGTGTCGGATGCCGAGCAGGTACGGGCCCTCCGTGGCGACGGGGGTCGCCGCCCCGTCATCGGCCACTACGCGCGCGGCGCGCGCGATCCCCGCAGCCGCCGCTGCCACCGCGACCGCGGCCCGCTCGTCCGCGACGCCCGCCACGGCCGGCGCCGCGCCCCCCTTCGACGCCGAGCCCTGCGCTGTCGAACCTCGCGCCGCCGTGCCCCGCCCTGTTGCGCCGTCCGCCGCCGCGCCCGCGGCCGTACGACTCGTCGCCGCCGCACTGCTACTCGCTGCCGCGCCGCTGATCGTTGCCGTACTGCTCGTCGCCAGCGTGCTCATCACCACGCTGCCGGTCATCGCGCTGATGGTCATCTCGCTGCCCAGCACCGCACGGCCCGCCACGGGGCGGTTCGCAACCGTACGACCCGTCGCCGCGCTGTCCGGCGCCACCGCGGGCCGTCCGGCCAGGGCTTCGCCCGCCGGCCGCCCGCCGTGCCCCTCGGCGCCCGTCCCGCGCCCCGTCGTCACCACGTCGCCCCCCGGTGCCACCGTCGCAGCCCCCTCGTACGCATCCGATCCCTGCCGGAACATCGCCACCCCCGCCTCCCTGAACGGCGCACTGCCGACCGCTGCGGCCCCCGCCGCCACGGCCCGTCCCCGCGCCCCCGACCCTGCGTCCCTGCTCGTCCCCTGGCGCCGGTCGGCGCCCGCACCGGTCCGCGCGCCCCGTCGCGCGGCCGGCCCGCCGGGGATCGGCCGCGGTACGTCGCCCGCGGCCGGCCCCCGCCCCCGCGGCTGTGTCACGCGCTCACCTCGCGGCACGCGCGGTAGAAGTCCTTCCAGCCGTCGCGCTCGCGGACGACCGCCTCCAGGTACTCGTGCCAGATCACCCGGTCGGCGGCCGGGTCGCGGACGACCGCGCCGAGGATGCCCGCCGCCACGTCGTCCGCCCGCAGCACACCGTCGCCGAAGTGCGCGGCCAGTGCGAGGCCGCCGGTCACCACCGAGATCGCCTCCGCCGTGGACAGCGTCCCGGAGGGCGACTTGAGCTTCGTACGACCGTCTTCGGTGACGCCGTCGCGCAGTTCGCGGAAGACCGTGACCACGCGCCGGATCTCCGCCAGGGCCTCGGGCGTCGCCGGCAGGTCGAGCGAGCTGCCGAGCTGGTCGACGCGGCGGGAGACGATCTCCACCTCGGCCTCGGGCGTCGCCGGCAGCGGCAGCACCACCGTGTTGAACCGGCGGCGCAGCGCGCTGGAGAGCTCGTTGACGCCCCGGTCGCGGTCGTTGGCGGTGGCGATCAGGTTGAAGCCGCGCACCGCCTGCACCTCCTGGCCGAGCTCCGGGATAGGCAGCGTCTTCTCGGACAACACCGTGATCAGCGTGTCCTGCACGTCGGCCGGGATGCGGGTCAGTTCCTCGACCCGCGCGGTCATGCCATCGGCCATGGCGCGCATCACCGGGCTCGGCACCAGCGCGTCCCGGCTCGGCCCGTGCGCCAGCAGTTGGGCGTAGTTCCAGCCGTACCTGATGGCCTCTTCGGCGGTGCCCGCTGTGCCCTGCACCAGCAGCGTGGAGTCGCCGCTGACGGCCGCCGCCAGGTGCTCGGACACCCACGTCTTGGCGGTGCCTGGCACGCCGAGCAGCAACAGCGCGCGGTCGGTGGCCAGCGTGGTGACGGCGACCTCCACGATGCGGCGCGGTCCCACGTACTTCGGGGTGATCACGGTGCCGTCCGGCAGCGTGCCGCCCAGCAGGTAGGTGGCCACGGCCCACGGCGAGAGCCGCCAGCGGGTGGGCCTCGGCCGGTCGTCGGCCGCGGCGAGCGCGGCCAGTTCCGCGGCGAACGCGTCCTCGGCGTGCGGACGCAGCGCCTCCGGTCGCTCGGTGGGGTGCGGCGCGGCGGCGGAGCCCTCGGCTCCGGCGGCCTCCTGCACGGCTTCCGACCCGGTGTTCGCGATTCCAGACACGGTCACAAATCCCCCTCTTCACCTGCCCGTCCGGCTGCCTCAGCCGGGGACGTTCACCACCATGCACCACACCTCTGACAATCCCGCTCGGCCGGTGGAAACCGCAGGTCAGAGCGATTGTCAGTGGGTGGGCTTAGCGTCGTTGGCATGAATGGTCAGGGGGAACGATGGACCGCTGAGCAGGTGCTCGCACTTGCTCCTGACGCAGCATCACAGAAGGCGGGCAGCAAGCTCGGGACGGCCACTCCGTGGTCGGGCTGCGGGCTGCGGGACGGGGCGCTGTGGGGGCTGTGCAAGGGCAGCGGCAGCAAGCCGTACCGGACCGTGATCGACCTGTCGGGGCCGGCGTACCGGTGCAGTTGTCCGAGTCGGAAGTTTCCGTGCAAGCACGCGCTGGGCCTGCTGTTGCTGTGGGCCACGGGGGAGCCGGTGCCGGCGGCCGAGCCGCCGGAGTGGGCCGCCGAGTGGCTGGCGTCCCGGCGGGAGCGCGCCGAGCGGCAGGCAGCGCCGGCGGCCGGCGGCACGGACGGGTCCGGCGCGGACGCGGCGGCCGACGAGGCGGCGGCGCGGCGGCGGGCGGACCGGCAGGCCCAGCGCGAGCAGCGCATCGCGGCCGGCGCCACGGAGTTGGAGCAGCGGCTGGCCGACCTCGTCCGGGACGGCCTGGCCGGCGCGGACCGCGCGGGGTACGCGCACTGGGACGAGACGTCGGCCCGCATGGTCGACGCGCAGGCGCCCGGCCTCGCCGCCCGGGTCAGGGAGTTGGGGGCGGTGACCGGCTCCGGGGCCGGCTGGCCGTCCCGACTGCTGGCCGAGTGCGCCCTGTTGCACCTGCTCAACCAGGGCTTCTTGCGCATCGGCGAGCTGCCGGCGCCGCTGGCCGCCACGACCCGTACGCGGGTGGGGCTGACGACCGACGCGGCCGACCTGCTGGCCCGTGGCGATCTGGTGCGGGACCACTGGCTGGTGCTGGCCCGGCAGGACTCGGACGACGGCCGGCTGACCACCCGCAGGCTGTGGCTGCGGGGCGCGCGCACGGGGCTGATGGCGCTGCTGCTCTCCTTCGGCGCCGCGGGCCGCGCCCCGGAGTTGGCGCTGCCGGTCGGGCTGACCCTCGACGCGGACCTGGCGTACTACCCCGCCGCGCGCCCGCTGCGGGCGGTCCTCGGCACGCGGTACGGGACGTGGGCGGGCGGCGGACACGCCGCGACGGGCACGCCGGGCCCGACCACCGAAGGCAGCGCAGGTGCGGCCGTGGCCGCGGAGACGGCGGCAGGGGCGGTGGCCACTGCGGTGCACTCGCCCGCCGGGGCCGTGGCGGGGGCGGTGGACGGAGGGGCTTCGGCCGCCCCACCCGGGGTGGACGTCTCCACCGCGCTGACCGCCTACGGCGACGCCCTGCGGGACGACCCGTGGTTGGACGCCTGGCCGGTCGTGCTCTCCCAGGTCGTGCCCATACCGGACGCGGCGGCCCTGGACGCGCTGACCGCCACGGGCGCGGGCCCCGGCGGGTCGGGCGGCGGCCGGCCCGCGTCCAACGGATCGGCCCGCGGGGCCGCGGGACGGGGCGGCGACCGTGGTTGGCAACTTGCCGATGCAGATGGCGGGTTGGCGCTGCCCGTCGACCCGCGCTGTACGTCCGACCTGTGGCAGCTCACGGCGGTCTCCGGCGGCGCCCCGCTGACCGTCTTCGGCGAGTGCGGGCACCGCGGCTTCGCCCCGCTGACCGCCTGGAGCGGGTCACCGGTGTCGCTGACGACGAGCACCCGCCGGGGGAGGCCGTGACGGCGCGCGCCCGGCCGGACGCACCGCACGCACCGGACGCGCTGCACGCCGACCGCACCACCCGCCGACCGCCGGCCCGCACCTGGCCGCGCCCGGCCGACCGCACCGCACGCAAGGCCCGGACCGGCCGCACCGCACGCCGCCGGCCCCGTACCGTCCCTGGAGGCACTCCGTGACGTTGACCGACACCCCGAACGCCACCGCGCAGGACGCCCCGGGGCAGCCCGCGGCCGACTGGGACGCGTTGGTGGCCGCCGCGCTGCTCGGCACCGACCGGCGCACCCCGCCGGTGGCACCGCGACCCGGACAGGAGGCGGCGACGGCGCTGCTGGAGGCGGCTGCACTGCACACCGTGCAGCACCGGGCAGGGCTGCGACCTGCCGCCGCCCGGCCCCGCCCGGCGCCGGCACCGGCCGACCCGCGGCCCGGCCTGCCGGCCGCGGCCCGGGTCCGGCTCGCCATGTTGCTGACCGAGCGGGCCGGCACCGGGGGCGGCGGTTCCCGTACGGCGCCGGACCTCGCCGAGTTGCTGCCGCAGTGGCTCTCGGCCGCGGGCGGGTACGGCTACCGCGCGCCGGCGGAGCTGCTGCCGGCGCTGCTCGACGCGGCGCGCGCCCGGACCGACCTGCGCCCGGCCGCGCTCGCCCTCGCCGGACCGCGGGCCCTGTGGCTGGCGCGGCTCAACCCGGACTGGAAGTTCGCCCTGCGCGGCGGGCCGACGGGCGGCACGTCCGACGCCGCCGCTTCGGACGCCGCGCTCGACGCCGCAGCGACGCGCCGGATCTGGGAGGAGGGGCTGTTCGCGGAGCGCGTCGCGCTGCTCGCGGCGCTGCGGCGGCAGGACCCGGCGGCGGCGCGCGAGTTGATCGCCGGGACCTGGGCGGCGGAGCGGGCCGAGGACCGGCTGATGTTCCTGGACTCGCTGCGCGAGGGGCTCGCCGCGGACGACGAGCCGTTCATCGAGCAGGCCCTGTCGGACCGCAGCCGCAACGTGCGCTCCACCGCGGCCGAACTCCTGTCCGCGCTGCCGGACTCCGCGCTGGCCGCCCGGATGGCCGTACGTTCCCTGGCCTGCGTCACGCTGCGGGAGTCGGCCGACGGGGGCCGGGTCGAGGTGGTCGTGGAGCCACCGGGCGAGTGCGACAGCGAAATGCAGCGCGACGGCGTGGTGGCCAAGCCGCCGTCAGGCCGGGGCGAGCGGTCCTGGTGGCTGGGGCAGTTGGTGGAGGCCACACCGCTCGACGCCTGGCTGCGACAGTTCGCCGGGCGCACGCCGGCGGACGTCCTGGCGCTGCCGGTCGCCGACGACTGGCAGGCGGAGTTGCACGCCGCCTGGGGGCGGGCCGCCGTCCGCCAGCGGAACGCCGACTGGGCCCGGGCCCTGCTCCGCACCCCGGGCGACGACGCCGCGCCCGCCACCGACGCGACCGCGCAGGCCGCCGCCGGCCAGGGGGCCGCAGGGCAAGGATCCGCAGGCCAGGGCCCTGTGCCGGGCCAGGGCTCCGGCGCCGGGCAGTCGCCGGCCGCGGCCACACCCACCACACCCACCACACCCAACGTGCCCACCGCGCGGGCGGCGCTCGGCGGGCCGCCGCCCGCATCGTCCAGCGGCCCGTCCTGGCGGGACCCGGCCAAGCTGCTCACGGTGTTGCCGGCCGCCGAGCGGGCCGAGTGGGTGGCGGCGTTCATCGCGGCCCACGGACTGTCCGACGCGTTCCGGCTGTTGGGGGTATGCGCGGTGCCGTGGGCGGAGCCGCTGGGACGTGCGGTGGTCGACGCGCTCGACATCGCGCGCGACGCCGGCAGCTATCCGTGGAGCTTCAGCGGCGTCATGGGCCTCGCCGAGCGCTGCCTTGACCCCGCGCTCGCCGACCGCCTCGAAGTGCTGACCGCCCTGGCCGAGGAGCCGCGCGACAGCGCCCCCGGGGCGAGCGGCTACTGGTCGGAGGCGTTCCAACGGCTGGTCGGCACGCTGCGCCTGCGCGCCACCATGCAGGCGGAGCTGGCCCCCGCCCCACCACAGGGCGCACCCGACGACCTGGCCCACCCCGCCGAGCCCGCCTAGCCGCCGGCCACACCCACCCACTGAGCCGCCGGGCCCACCCCACGGCAGGACACATCCAGCCACCGTGTCCCCTGCCAGCGGGTCCACCCACCCACAGCACACACCCACCGGCAGAACACACCCACCTACGAGTTCCGCCCACCCGCAAGGTCCGCCCACCCACGACCACACCCAACACCAGAGCCCGCCGGGCGCGGCGGGGGCCGCGCCCTGGCGGGCTCTTGACGGGGTGCTGTCCCCCGGGTGCTGACAGCGGGTGGGTCACGCCTCGGCGGGGTGCCGGATGTTGGCCCGTACCCAGGCCACGACCTCGGAGATCGGGGCACCCGGGGTGAAGATCGCGGCCACGCCCTGTTCCTTGAGGGGGGCGATGTCGTCCTCGGGGATGATGCCGCCGCCGAACACCTTGATGTCCTCGGCCTCGCGCTCCCGCAGCAGTTCCAGGACCTTGGCGAAGAGCGTCATGTGCGCACCGGAGAGGATCGACAGGCCGATCGCGTCGGCGTCCTCCTGGATCGCGGTGTCGACGACCTGCTCCGGAGTCTGGTGCAGCCCGGTGTAGATGACCTCCATGCCGGCGTCCCGCAGGGCACGCGCAATGACCTTCGCCCCGCGGTCGTGGCCGTCAAGCCCCGGCTTGGCCACCACCACGCGGATCGGACCGGTCACTCCCATCACTGCCTCCATGCCTTTATGGATTCCTGACCGCCTGCTGTCGCAGTCGACCGGCACCTGCCGCGCACGGCTGCCGTCACGGGCCTTAGGTGTGAACGAACGTTATCGCCAGCATCCCGTACGCGGCCGTTTCCGCGTGCAGAGCGAGGGGGAAATCACACAGGGGCACCCGGACGCCCGCCGCTACCCCGCCGATCGGGTGCGCAGCCGCCACCCCACGAAGCCATCGCGAAGTCGCCGTACCCTGTGCCGTCAGCCGCCCGGCGCAGGGTACGGCCATGTCCGGGGCCTTCCGCAGGTCCGAAGAACCGGACCGGCACGCCCGCCGCGCCACCCCCACCGCCCCGCCCCCTGCGGTCCCTCCCCTCCCTCTCCCCTTCCCCTCCTCTATCTCTCCCCCTCCCCTTCCTCCCCCCTCGCTCCCCCTTCCCCCCTCTTCCTCTCCGGTCTCGGCCGGGGAGGAACCCGCCGCACGCCAGCCGCCGCCCCACCCCACGCCGAGCACCGCCCCACCCCACTCGGCCACCCCCGCACCCCACCCCGGCAACCCTCCAGCCATCCCCCATCAACCCCCAAGCGGAGACGGATAAGCGGAGACGGATAGTGGGCCGATGCCGCTGGCGAGGAGTGGCGGGGAAGGGCCTGCGGGCCCTACGGACGGGGCCGGAATGAGGGCCGTAGACGCTCCAGATCCGGTTCCGGTTGCGCGATCTTGGCGATTTTTATCGAACGGAAATCGAACTCACGGCCAAGTAATGCCGATCGAAGCGCCGAAAGACGACCAAATGCCCGTTCTCTGCCGGGCGGAAACCTGTGGAAGATTGTCGGCGTCGCATACCGCCGGGTACAGTCGCCGCTAATTCTCCTGCTGTCGAGGCGAAAGAGAAGTTGGTGGTGAACAACCGTCACCCGTCAGGTAGCCCAGACCCGGCGGCCCCCACTCCCGATGCCTCATCAGCGCATTACGGGTCGTATGACCAGCAGGGCGCACAGCACGGACACTCCGGGTACGACGGTTTTGCCACCGGTACCTTCGACCAGCTCGGTTCCGGTTACGGTCAGGCCGACGCGATCGGCGACCCCTCGTACGGAACGCACGGCGGCTATGACGGCGTGACCCCACACGCCTCGCCGCTCTCTGACAACGGTGCCGTCACCGGTTATGACGGCTCCTACGACGCACCGTCATCACCCGCGCCGTCATCGGGTTCGTACGACTCCGGACAGTGGGACTTCACGGGCGTCGCGTACGACGGTCAGTCCGCCGGTTACGACACCGGTAGCTACGACACCACCGGCGGCTGGGACGGGGCAACTGGTTATCCGCAGCAGTCGGATGACTCCTTCGCACAGGTGGCCTCCGGTTCCGCCGACGCCTCCGGTCAGTGGGACACCGGCGCCTGGGAGAGCGCGGCCCAGACCGACACCGGCCAGTTCGCCACCGGCTCGTACGGGACCGGGCAGTTCGCGGCGGGACAGTTCGACACGGCGCAGGCGGACGGCGGGCAGTTCGACACCGGCGCCTTCGACCGCGCACCGTTCGCGGACCCGTCGTACGACACGGGGCAGTTCGACGCCGGGCAGTTCGGCACCGGGCGGTTCGACGCCACCGGCCAGTTCGACACCGGGCAGTGGAACACCGCCGCCTTCGACGACGGGCGGCACGAGGGCGGACAGTTCGACACCGGCCAGTACGGCACCGTCCAGTGGGACACCGGCTCCTTCCAGATCGGGGACGCCGCGGGCGAGGCCCCGCTCGGCGCCGCCGCGGAACACCCGGGCGAGCAGGCGGCCGATGCTCTGGACCCGTACGAGGACCCCACCGGCTGGGACACCGGCGCCTTCGCGACGACCGCCGCCGGCGACCCGGACCCGTACGGTGCGGACTCCGACCCGTACGGATCGCCGTTCCCGCAGGCGCAGCCCGGCGAGGCGCACGGCCGGCACGAGCAGGCGTACGACGCGGCGCCCGAGGCGGAACCTGAACGCACGGCCAGCATGCCGGTCCTGTCCGAGAGCGATCTCGACGACCCGGCCGACGACGGCGCGTACGACGCCGACTCGACCCACTCCGCCGGCCCTTCGGCCGGCTCCCCCGCCGAATCCGGCACCCGGGTCGGGCGCCGCCGGCAGCAGGCCGATGCGGTCGCCGGCACCGCGCCGCCCGCCCGGCGCGACGGCAACCGCGGCCGGCGTCGGCCGAGCGCCAGGTCCCGGCGGTCCGCGCTGCTCACCGTGGCCGTTCCGTCCGTCGCCGTGATGGGGGTCGCGGCCGTGGCCGCCGCTTCCGTCAGCGGGGTGGGCGGCGACGGCGACGACAAGAAGACCGACAAGGCCGCCCAGGCCGTGCCCGACCGGCCGCAGGTCCAGCCGACGGCCGCCAACAGCAAGTTGGACACGCAGCTCGCCGGGCTCACCGAGAAGGCCGACAACTTCGCCAACCGCGCCAGCCGCACCCAGGAGCGCATCGACCTCAAGGAGCGCCAGGCCGCCGAGCGCAAGCGCAAGATCGCGGAGGCGGCGCGCAAGGAGGCGATGCGCCCGAAGTTCTCGCTCCCGGTGCAGCAGCACGGACTGAGCGCGATGTACGGGCAGGCCGGTCTCAACTGGATGTCGCTGCACACCGGCATCGACTTCCCCGTCGACGGGGGCACGCCCGTGATGGCCGCCACCGACGGGACGGTCCGTACGCAGTTCAACACGGCGTACGGGAACATGGCGATAGTCACCTCGCCGGACGGCACTGAGACCTGGTACTGCCATCTGAGCAGCACGAAGCTTCGTTCCGGGACGGTGCAGGCCGGCGACACCATCGCCTACTCGGGCGACTCCGGCAACTCGACCGGCCCGCACCTGCACTTCGAGGTGCGGCCCGGTGGCGGGTCGGCCGTCGACCCGCTGACCTGGCTGCGCGGGCACGGGCTCGACCCGACGTGAGGCCAGGCCCCGGCTGAGCACGCGCGCCGCGTGCGGCCGGGCCCCGTTCGACACCCGATCCGCAGCCGTGGCACCGCGCCCGGCTGCGGATCGCGCCGTTGTGGGGGGCGTTCCGCGGGCCCGGGTGCAGGTGCCTTCCGTGGGGCCGCGGCCAGCGGCGGCCCGTACGGGCGTGGTGAGCGGGCTCCCTGCCCCGCTCACCACACGCGCGCCCGCGGTCCGCGGCGAAGCGGCGCCCCCGGCTAGAGCTTCTCCACCGGCGCGTACCGCAGCAGCAGGCGCTTGGGCTTCTCCTGGCCGAAGTCGATCGTCGCTTCCGCGGCGTCGCCGCTGCCCTTGATGCCGACCACGGTGCCCAGGCCGAACGAGTCGTGCGTGACCCGGTCGCCCACCGCGAGCGAGACCACCGGGCGGTCCTTGACCCGGCGGGTGGCGAAGGCGTTGCTGGTGCCCCGGCCGCCGGGGCGGGTGGCCGCCGACCGCGAGGAGGACAGCGAGGAGGCCACCGAGCTCATCGAGGCGGACGGGGTCGCGGCACCGGTGCGCTTCCACTTCAGGTACTGGTCGGGGATCTCGTCGAGGAAGCGGGAGGGCGGGTTGTACGCGGGCTGGCCCCAGGCGCTGCGCATGGTGGAGCGGGTGAGGTAGAGCCGCTCGCGGGCGCGGGTGATGCCCACGTACGCCAACCGGCGCTCCTCCTCCAGCTCCTTGGTCTGGCCGAGCGCGCGCATGTGCGGGAAGACGCCGTCTTCCAGACCGGTCAGGAAGACCACCGGGAACTCCAGGCCCTTGGCGGTGTGCAGGGTCATCAGCGTGATGACGCCGGAGCCGTCCGCGTCCTCGTCCGGGATCTGGTCGGAGTCGGCGACCAGCGCCACCTTCTCCAGGAAGTCCGCCAGCGTGCCGCCGCTCGCCTCGGCATCGGCCGCCGCGGCGCCGTCAGCCGCCGCGAGACCGCCCTGGTCCGCGGCGCCCTGCGGGCCGTCGGCGCCCGCGCCGGCCGAGGTGCCAGCGGGTTCGGCCGCGGGCGACTGCGCCCCGGCCGCCGCCGCTGCCGCCGCGTCCACCGCGGCGGCGCTCGCATCGACCGACGCCGGCTCGGCCGAGCCGTCGCCCGGAGCCGCGCCCTGCGGCGCCGTGCCATCCGCCGGCGCGCCCTCCGTCGGCGCCTCATCCGTCGGCGCGACGCCGCGTTCCTGCTCGAACTCCAGCGCCACCGCCGCGAGTTCCTGGAGGTTCTCCACCCGGGTCTCGTCCTGCGGGTCGGTCGACGCCTGGAGCTCGGCCAGGTAGCCGGTGCGCTCCAGGACCGCTTCGAGGACCGTGGCCGGGCCCGCGCCCGACTCGACGATCGTGCGCAGGTCTTCGAGCAGCACGTTGAACCGCTTGACCGCGTTCACCGAGCGCGCCGCCATCCCGTACGCCTCGTCGACGCGGCGCAGCGCCTGTGCGAAGGAGATCCGCTCGCGCTGGGCGAGGGCGTCGATCATCGCCTCGGCGCGCTCGCCGATGCCGCGCTTGGGGACGTTGAGGATGCGCCGCAGCGGCACGGTGTCCTCGGGGTTGGCGAGCACCCGCAGGTACGCGAGGATGTCGCGGACCTCCTTGCGCTCGTAGAACCTGACGCCGCCGACGACCTTGTACGGCAGGCCGACGCGGATGAAGACCTCTTCGAAGACGCGGGACTGGGCGTTGGTGCGGTAGAAGACGGCCACGTCTCCCGCGCGCGCGTCGCCCGCGTCGGTCAGCCGGTCGATCTCGTCCGCGACGTACTGCGCCTCGTCGTGCTCGGTGTCGGCCACGTACCCGGTGATGGTGGCGCCGGCGCCGGCCTCGGTCCACAGGTTCTTCGGGCGGCGGTTCTCGTTCCGCTCGATGACCGCGTTGGCGGCGTTCAGGATGGTCTGCGTCGAGCGGTAGTTCTGCTCAAGGAGGATGGTCGTCGCGTTGGGGTAGTCCTCCTCGAACTGGAGGATGTTGCGGATGGTCGCGCCCCGGAAGGCGTAGATCGACTGGTCCGCGTCGCCCACCACGCACAGCTCGGCCGCCGACTCGGCCGGCCCGACCAGCTCGCGCACCAGCGTGTACTGCGCGTGGTTGGTGTCCTGGTACTCGTCGACCAGGACGTGCCGGAAGCGGCGCCGGTAGTGCTCGGCGACGTCCGGGAACGCCTGGAGCAGGTGCACCGTGGTCATGATGATGTCGTCAAAGTCCAGCGCGTTGGCCTCGCGCAGCCGCGCCTGGTACATCGTGTACGCCTCGGCGAGGGTCTTCTCGAAGCCGCCGGCCGCGGAGCCGTCGCCGCCGACCTCCGCCGCGTACGCCTCCTCGTCCACGAGTTCGTTCTTCAGGTTGGAGATCTTGGCGCTGAAGGACTTGGGCGGGAAGCGCTTGGGGTCCAGGTCCAGGTCGCGGCAGACCAGGGCCATCAGCCGCTTGGAGTCGGCCGCGTCGTAGATCGAGAACGAGGACGTGAAGCCGAGCTTCTTGGACTCGCGGCGCAGGATGCGCACGCACGCGCTGTGGAAGGTGGAGACCCACATGGCGTTGGCCCGCGGGCCGACCAGGTCGGTCACCCGCTCCTTCATCTCGCCGGCGGCCTTGTTGGTGAAGGTGATCGCCAGGATCTCGCCGGGGTGCGCGCGGCGGGTGGCCAGCAGGTGCGCGATGCGGTGGGTGAGCACCCGGGTCTTGCCCGAGCCCGCGCCGGCGACGATGAGCAGCGGCGAGCCGGCGTGCGCCACGGCCGCGCCCTGCTGCTCGTTCAGCCCCTTGAGCAGCGCGGCCGGGTCCACCGCCGGGCGCGGCGCGCCGTTGCGGTAGTACGCGTCGCGCTCGTCGTCGTACGGGCCCGGGTCCGCCGCGTACCCGCCCGGGTGCGCGGGGCCCGCGTGCTCGCCGAAGCCCGCGCCGGACGGCCCGGGGGCCGCACCGGCCGCCAGGTCCCAGCCGGCGAACAGGTCGGGCGGGACCTGCTCGGTCGGCGGGCCGGCGGGCGCGTCGGGGCCGTCCGGGTCGTCCTCGGGGATCTCGTGCTCGTCGGGCGGCGGCTCGCCGCCCGCCTTCGCGAGGTCCGCCAGGAAGCTGTCGTCAAAGAGGCTGCTCATCGCGAACCGAGTCTAGGCGGCACCACTGACAATCGACACGGCGTCTCGTGGATGGCGCTGGCGCTGGGCTGCTGCACGGGTAGGGGTGCGGGAGCTGGCCCGCTGCCCGGGTAGGGATGCGGGAGCTGGCCCTGCCCGGCGCGGGGTGCGGGGCGGCGGCTCCGGAGCCGCCCGCGGCGCGCGTACGGGATCAGCGGCCGAACCCGCCGTGCAGGTACGGGCGCCGGGGCCGCCGGCGGCCCGGGTACGCGGGGTGTCGCAGCCGCCCGCAGCGCCGGTACGGGCGAAACGCCGGTGCCGCCCGCGGCGCCCCCTCAGCCCCCTCAGTCACCTCCGTCCCCGCCGGCACCCCACGGCTCCCGCAGCGCTCCCGCTGCCCCGCCCCCGCCCCCGCTGCGTCCGCCCAGCTCATCGACGTCGGGCCGGTCAGGACCGGACCGGGGGACCCCAAATACGAATCCCAAATACGCATTACTTAGACTTCTGGTGTGCGACTGACCAAGGCCACCGATCTCGCCCTCCGCATCGCGATGCGGCTCGCGGTGCTCGACGCGGACGACGCGCCGACCACCCGGGAGGTGGCCGACGCCGTCGCCGTTCCGTACAGCCACGCCGCCAAGGTGGTCACCCGGCTGCGCCACCTCGGTCTGGTCGAGGCCCGACGGGGGCGGGGCGGCGGGTTGGCGCTGACCCGGGCCGGGCGCACCGCCTCGATCGGCTGGCTGGTGCGCGAGCTGGAAGGGGAGGGCGATGTGGTCGGTTGCGAGGACGAGCCGCCCTGCCCGCTGCGGTCGGCCTGCCGGCTGCGGGGCGCGCTGCGCCGGGCTCAGGAGTCCTTCTACGCCACGCTCGATCCGCTCACCATCGATGACCTGGTCTCCCCACCGACCGGCCCCGTCCTGCTCGCTCTGACCCCGCGCCCCACCTGACGCAGCCGCCCCCTCCCTTCACCTTCAACCTTCACCTCTCAGGCGCGAGCGCCGTCGCCTGCCCCCGCGCGCCCCGCCCTGCCCCACCTCCTCGTCCCGCCTCCCCTTACCCGTAAAGACGAATCTCACATACCAGTTTGGAGTCGCCATGTTGTCCGAGAAGTCGGCCGAGACGGTCCGTGCCACGCTGCCCGCGGTGGGCGGTGCGCTCGGCGAGATCACCGCGTCGTTCTACGACCGGCTCTTCGCCGCCCACCCCGCGCTGCTGCGCGACCTGTTCAACCGCGGCAACCAGGCCAACGGCGACCAGCGGCAGGCGCTCGCCGGTGCGATCGCCGCGTACGCGCAGTTCCTGGTGGCGCCGGACGCGGCGCCGGCCCCCGGCGCCTTCCTGGACCGGATCGCGCACAAGCACGCCTCGCTCGGCGTCACCCGCGACCAGTACCAGATCGTGCACACCCATCTGTTCGCCGCCATCGTCGAAGTGCTGGGCGAGGCCGTCACCGAAGAGGTCGCCGCGGCCTGGGACGAGGTGTACTGGCTGCTCGCGAACGAGCTGATCGGCATCGAGGGCGAGCTGTACGCGGCGGCCGGCGTCACGGAGGGCGACGTCTGGCGCGACTACCGCATCGTGGAACGGACCACTGAGGCCGACGGCGTGATCAGCCTGCTGGTACGTCCCGCCGACGGCTCCGCGCCCCCGGCCTGCCGGCCGGGCCAGTACGTGTCGGTGCAGGTCGAACTGGCCGACGGGGCCCGCCAGATACGCCAGTACAGCATCAGCGCGGCCCGCCCCGAGGGGCTGCGGATCACGGTCAAGGCGGTGCGCGGCGCGGCGGGGGCCGCGAGCCCGGGCGGTGCCGCGGATACGGCCGGCGCCCCGGGGGCGGCTGCGGCCGGGGCCGGGGCGGTGTGCCCGGCCGACGGTGGGGCGCCCGACGGCGAGGTGTCCACGCACCTGCACGCGCACGCGCGCGCGGGCGACACGCTCCGACTCAGCCTGCCGTTCGGCGACGTCTCGCTCGCCGCCGACGAGGACGGCCCGGTGCTGCTGGTCTCCGCCGGGATCGGCTGCACGCCGCTGATCGGCATGCTCGACCACCTGCTGGTGACCGGCTCGCCGCGACAGGTGATCGCGGTGCACGGCGACCGCACCGAGGCCACGCACGCCTTCCGGCAGGAACTCGACGCCCTGGTACGGAAGCTGCCGGACGCCACCGCGCACGTCTGGTACGAGGAGCCGGCCGGCGCCTGGCCCGCCGACCGCACCGGCCGCATCGACCTGACGGCCGTCCCGCTCCCCGACCCGACCCGCACCACCGCCTACCTCTGCGGCCCCCTCCCCTTCCTCCGCGCCGCCCGCGCCCAACTCAGCGCCCTGGGCCTGCCCGCGGACCGCATCCACTACGAGGTGTTCGGCCCGGACCTGTGGCGCGGTGAGGAGTAGCCGCGCGGCGGCTGGGCCGCCTGGCTGAGTCCGCACGGAGCGGCGGCGGGAGAGGGGCCCGGGGGCCTACGGTCCCGCTGCCGCGACCGTAGGCTGGAGTCGTTACGCCCAGTCGGCTCAGGCCCAGGTGAAGAGGCGGTACGACCGTGGACTACGCGCGTATGCAGGAGATCGGCGAAGAGCTCGCACGGCACGCACCCGACCCCTTCGTCGGCTACGAGATCGCCGGCGATCAAATCGTCATGATGATGTCCCCGGGACGGCCCCACGAACTCATCTCCTGGCTGATCCGCGAGCAGTTGGCGGAGCAGTTGCACGGCACCTCCCCTCGGCTGGTCGCGCACACCGGAGGCGAGGTGGAGGACGCCTCGATCGGTCGGTTGCGCCGGCCCGACGTGATCGTGGTGCCGTACGACGTCTTCGCCGAGCAGACCATGAGCCCGTTCGACCCGCGGGACGTCGCGCTCGTCGCCGAGATCGTCTCGCCCTCGAACCACAGCAACGACTACCTCGACAAGATGGCGGAGTACCCGGCCATGGGCATCCCGCTGTACCTCGTCGTCGACCCCCGCAAGGGCACTGTGGCCGCGCTCAGCGACCCCGGGCAGGGGCCCGACGGCCCGCGCTACCGCACGCGCAGCGACTACGTCTTCGGCGACACTGTCACCATCGGTGGCTGGACCGTGGACACTGACCGGTTCCGCGTCTACCCGTCCGATCGCTAATCCGCTGGCCAAACGCCCGCGTCGGGGCGCCCCGCCCCCACCCGCGCCCCTCCCGGGCCCTAGCACCACCCCGCAACACGCCGCCTAGCACCACCCCACCGCACCAGCCGCCCCCACTGTCCCGGGCGGCGCGGCGCGGCACAGTCATGGGCAACGGGGCAGCCCTGGGCGCCGGTTGGGGCGGGCGGGCTGCGCGGGTCAGTCGAGTGAGGGGCAGGGAGCGGGATGGGTGAGCACACGCGGCGCACGGTGCTGTACGGGGCTGCTGCGGCCGGTGCGTTGGTGGTCGGTGGGGGCGCGGTGGCGGCCTCGGCCAGCGCCGCGCCCGGGGCCCGGCGGGGCGCGGGGACGGGCGTGCGGCCCGCGGGGAGCGCGGGGCGGGGGCGGCGGCCCTTCCTCGAAGGGGCGTACGCGCCGGTGACGGAGGAGGTGACCGCCTACGACCTGCCGGTCGTCGGGCGCATCCCGCGCGAGTTGGACGGCCGCTACCTGCGCAACGGGCCGAACGTGCTCGGGCTCGAAGACCCGCTGGCGCACCACTGGATGCAGGGCGAGGGCATGGTGCACGGCGTGCGGCTGCGGGGCGGGCGGGCCGAGTGGTACCGCAACCGGTGGGTGCGCGCCCGGTCGGTGGCGCAGAAGCTGGGCGAGCCCTACCCGTGGCCCGAGCCGGCCGCCGACTTCGCGGCCAACACGCACGTCATCGGCTTCCAGGGCAAGGTGCTCGCACTCCAGGAGAGCGGCCCGCTGCCGTACGAACTGGACGAGGAGTTGCGCACGGTCGGCCCGTACGACTTCGGGGGCTCGCTGCGCGGCGCCTTCACCGCGCACACCAAGTACGACGCGTGGGCCGATGAGCTGCACGCCGTGGCGTACGACGTGACCTGGGGTTTCGTCCGGCACCTGGTGGTGGACCGGGAGGGCAGGGTGGCCAGGTCCACGGACGTGCCGGTGGCCGACAGCCCGATGATGCACGACTTCGCGCTGACCGAACGGCACGTGGTGCTCTTCGACGTGCCGGTGACCTTCGACGCGGAGGCGGCGGCGCGCGGCGAGTCGGTGCCGTACACCTGGAACCGGCGGCATCCGACCCGGATCGGGGTGCTGCCGCGCGAGGGCGGCAAGGTCCGCTGGTTCCCGGTGGAGCCGTTCTACTTCTCGCACACGCTCAACGCGTACGACGACGGCGACCGGATCGTGGTGGACGTCACGTCGATGCCCGCGCCGTTCTACGCCGCGGGGCGCGGCAGTGGTGGCCCGGCCGCCGCGGGGCCGCCGACGCTGCACCGCTGGACGATCGACCTGCGGCAGGGGCGGGCGGTGGAGCGGCAGTTGGACGACCGGCCGCAGGAGTTCCCGCGGCTGCGCGAGGACCTGGTGACGCGGCCCCACCGGTACGCGTACACGGCCTTCGCCGCTGACATGTGGCGGGCCTACGGCGGGCTCGGCGACACCCCGCCCGACCACGCCTTCACCAACACGCTGATCAAGCAGGACCTGCTGCGCGGCACCAGCGAGGTGCACCGCTTCCCGCGCGGCGCGGCGGTCAGCGAGCCGGTGTTCGTACCCCGGGAACCGGCCCCGGGCGCGGGGCCCCGGCCCGGTGCGACGGGTCACGGGCGCGGGCACGGCCTTGGGCACGGCCGGCGGGAGGACGACGGCTACGTGCTCGCTTACGTCCACGACCCCGACCGGGGCGCGACGGACCTGGTGATCCTGGCCGCCCAGGACTTCACCGCCGCGCCGCTGGCCCGCGTCCAACTCCCCGTGCGGGTGCCGCTGGGGTTCCACGGGAGCTGGGTGGCGGACCCGGCGTAGCCACGGCACGGGCCCGGGTGGCCTCGCTCCCGGCTCCGCCCTCGCGCGCGGGGCGCCGGGCGCACGTGCCACACGTGAGGTACGGGGCACACGCGAAGCACCCGCCACACGTGACGTACCGGGCACACGCGAAGCACGCGGCACGCACGGCGCACGGCGTGCCCGATGGCGACCGTCCCACGCATCCCGTCCTCCCCTCCCCCCGCTCGGTGCCCGCGCCGGCGCCCTAGCCGAAGCTGACGCGGTCCAGCCAGAAGTCGAGCAGGGCGGTGTCGCCGGTGATCCGGACCTGGGGGCCCGGGGTGGGTGGGCGGCGGCGGTAGACGATCAACAGCAGGTCGGTCAGCGGGGCGTGCAGGGTCACCGCCGCAGGTTCGGCCGAGCGGCGCCAGGTGATCGCCCCGCCGGTGAGGTCCACCAGCCAGTCGCGGCCGGCCTCGGCAGCGGCCGGCTGGCCGGGGGCGGGGAGATCCGCGGCTGGCAGATCCGTGGCCGAACGGCCCGTGACCGGCGGCTCCGTTGCTGGCAGATCCGTAGCTGGCAGACCCGTAGCTGGCAGGTCCGTGGCGTGCAGGCGCAGGGTGCGGCCCGGACCGAGCAACTCGCGCTGGGCGGGGTGGACGTCGAGCATCATCGGCAGCGAACCGAGCTCAAGCCACTCCTCCAGCGCGTCCCGGCCGACCTCCGGGTCGAGCGCGTACGCGGAGCCGATGGCCAGCTCCGCGTCGGCCCGGTGGATCACCGTCTCGTGCGCGAACCGCCGGGCGAAGAACGCCGCGCTCTGGCCCGGGACCGGCGTCCACACCGCGGCATCGGGGCCCGTCTCGCGCAGCGCGTCCGCGAGCCCGCCCGCGCACTCGGCCAGCCAGCCGTCGAGCTCGGCGGCGTCCTCGTCCGCGTACGGCGTCAGGTCGCGGAAGTGGTCGTCGGGCGGCGGCGCGGCCCGGGTGCGCACCAGTTGCTCCGCCCAGCGCTGGCCGCCGCCGAGGTGCCGGAGCAGTTGGCCCACGTTCCAGCCGGGGCAGGACGGCACCGGGGCCGTCATGTCGGCCTCGGCGATGGCGGCCCGCAACAGGCCGGTCTGGACGACGATCTCTTCGCAATAGCGGTCGTGGGTCAACCGGCCGCGGGTCAGGGAGTCCATGCCGGCACGCTAAGCGAGGCCACTGACAATCCGGGCCCGCAACGCTTCGGGCCCGCGCCCCCGCCGCACCCCCACGGCGCCCGCACCACACCCGCACGCCCCGGGCCGTACGCACGCGGCCCGGCGGCCTCCCGGCGGCCCGCCCCCGGCAGCCCTCGTCCGCTCCCGGCCCGGCAGCAGCAGCCGGCACCCGGCTCCGGCGGGCCGCAGGTCGCGGCCGGATAACGGCAGGAGGGGGCGGTATGAACGTTGTGTATACCTGACTTATACAGTTCTCCGCATGCTCTCTGAACCTGTCATATCCGGCACGCCCGCTGCCGCGGACCCCGCCCCGGCCGCTCCCGCCACCACCGCCACCACGGCCACGGCGCCCACTGGGCCCGCGCGCGGCGGCGCGGGCGGCCGGCGCTCCCGGCGGCGGCCCGGGGCGTCCGGTGCGGCGGTGGCGGCGGCCGGGGTGCTCGCCCTGTCGCTGGCGCTGAGCGGCTGTTCGTCGGAGCAGGACGACGCGACCTCGCCGGCGTCCGCGCGGTCGAGCGCCGGCGACGACGCCAAGGGCAAGCTGGGCTCGGTGGACTGTGCGAAGGCCAAGTGCATCGCGCTGACCTTCGACGCGGGCCCCGGCAAGGACACCGGGAAGCTGCTGGACACGCTGAAGGCGAAGAAGGTCCCCGCGACGTTCTTCCTGCTCGGCAAGAACCACGTGAAGAAGCACCCCGACCTGGTGCGCCGGATCGCGCAGGAGGGCCACGAGGTGGCCAACCACACCTGGTCGCACCCCCGGTTGACCGACCTCAAGCCGGAGCAGGCGCGCAAGGAACTGTCGCTCACCCAGGACGCGATAGCGGAGATCACCGGGCACGAGCCGACCCTGATGCGCCCGCCGCAGGGCCGGACCAACAAGGACGTCTCCAAGGTCAGCAAGGAACTCGGGCTCTCCCAGATCCTGTGGAGCGTCACCGCCAAGGACTACTCGACGACCGACTCGAAGCTGATCACCAAGCGGGTGCTCGACCAGTCCGACCGGGACGGCATCATCCTGCTGCACGACATCTACGACGGCACCGTCCCGGCCGTCCCCGGCATCATCGACGCACTGCACAAGCGCGGGTTCACCTTCGTCACGGTGCCGCAGCTCATGGCGCCGGCCGTGCCCGAGCCCGGTACGGTCTACCGGCCCTGACCCGGGCGCCGGGAACACCGGGCCACGTACGCGTACGCGCGCGGGGCTGGTCTTGAGGTAACTCCGGGGCCGACGACCGGACGGCCACCCCACCCCGCCCTCCCGCAGACCAGCCGCCGCTCGGGCCAACCGCCGCTCAGACCAGCCGGCGGGCCGTCGCCCAGCGCGTCAATTCGTGGCGGTTGGAGAGTTGGAGCTTGCGCAGGACGGCCGAGACGTGGGACTCGACCGTCTTCACCGAGATGAAGAGTTGCTTGGCGATCTCCTTGTACGCGTAGCCGCGCGCGATCAGTCGCAGCACCTCGCGCTCGCGCTGGGTCAGCCGGTCCAGGTCCTCGTCGATGGGCGGCGCGTCGGTGGAGGCGAAGGCGTCGAGCACGAAGCCGGCGAGGCGGGGCGAGAACACCGCGTCCCCGTCCCGTACCCGGAAGACCGCGTCCACCAGGTCGGTGCCGGTGATGGTCTTGGTGACGTAGCCGCGGGCGCCGCCGCGGATGACGCCGATGACGTCCTCGGCCGCGTCGGAGACCGAGAGCGCCAGGAACCGCACCGGGTTCGTCGCGTCGCTCATCAGCGCGGTGCTGCGGCGCAGCACCTCCACGCCACCGCCGCCGGGCAGGTGCACGTCCAGCAGCACCACCTCGGGGCGGGTGGCCGCGATGACCGAGACGGCCTGGTCCACGTCGGCGGCCTCGCCCACCACCTCCACGCCGGTGCGGTCGGTCGCCCCGATCTCGGCCTGCACGCCGGTGCGGAACATCCGGTGGTCGTCGACGAGGACGACCCGTACGTGCCGCTCCCCCTCGCTCGCGCCGCCGGTGCCGCCACTGCCGCCGGTGCCCGTCACGCCTTCGGTCATGTCGCGACCCTCTCCATTTCGAGTTCCACTTCGGTGCCCCCGTCCGGCGCGGAGCGCAGCCGTGCCGTGCCGCCGTTGCGCTGCATCCTGCCGATGATCGACTCGCGGACGCCCATCCGGTCGTCGGGCACCGCGTCCAGGTCGAAGCCGGGTCCGCGGTCCCGTACCGATACGAAGACCGTACGCCCCTCCACCTCGGCGAAGACCTGCACGGCGCCGCCCTGGCCACCGTACTTGGCCGCGTTGACCATCGCTTCGCGTGCCGCCTGCATCTGCGCCACCAGGCGTTCGTCCAGCGGGCAGTCGCCGACGCAGACCACCTCGACCGGCACCCCGTGGTAGTCCTCCACCTCGGCCGCCGCACGCTTGACCGCGTCGGCGAGGGTGGCCGGCTCGTCGGCCTCGTCCTTGCCGCGGCCCTCGGGCCGGTTGAGCCAGGCGCGCAGTTCGCGCTCCTGGGCCCGGGCGAGGCGGGTGACCTCGCGGGAGTCCTCGGCGTTGCGCTGGATCAGGGTGAGCGTGTGCAGCACCGAGTCGTGGACGTGGGCGGCGACTTCGGCCCGTTCCTGGGCGCGGATGCGCATCAGCCGCTCTTCGGACAGGTCCTGCGCCATCCGCACCAGGTACGGGCCGGCCAGCAGCGCGATGCCGACCACCACCGCGAGCGCCGCCTGGAGCACGGCGCCCAGGTGCCGGGCCGAGCCCTGCATCACCGCGATGCCGGTGGCCCCCGCACACACCAGCACGACGCCGGCCGCACCGCGGGCCAGCGGCAGCACCCGCTTGCTGCGGCTGAGCTGCACCCACTGGGACCGCCGCGCGTTGTCCGCCTGCCGCCACACCAGCGCGACGCCCGCGCCGATCAACAGCAGCGGCCACACGTACGCGTTGGCCCGCCCGAGTTCGAAGCTGCTGACGAAGATGGCCATCCCGGCCACCACCGTGATCAGGGCGAAGATCTGCCCCTTCTCGGGCCGCCTGGCCAGCAGCCTGCGCTTGCCGTCGGGGCCGGTGACCGGGGCGGGCCTGGGGGCCTCGACGCCACCGACGCCCAGCGGTACGACGAACCAGAAGAGGGCGTACAGCAGCACGCCGAAGCCCTCCGCGAGCAGCATCGCCGCGAAGACGATCCGCACCCAGGAGACCGGCAGCCCGAGGTGGCCGGCGAGGCCCCGGGCGACGCCGCCGAGCATCCGGCCTTCCGCGCTGCGGTAGAGCTTGCGCAGGGGCGGTTCGGCGGTGGGCGCTGCGGCGGTCATGCCCCTGATCGTCACATGCCGGGCCCGGCGCGGGCATCAGGGCTGTCCCTGATGCCCGTCTCGGGGCCGGTCAGGGGCGCGGGCGGCGTGCCCCTGACCGCCGTGAACTGCCCGCCGCGACGGTCCACGCGCCGGCCGGCCGGTCCGACGACCGGGCCCGTCCGGGGCTAGCCCCCGGCGCCCCCGGTCCGCTTGAGGTCGTCCGCCGTGTGGAAGCTGTCCTTGATCACGTCGAATATGGGCCGGTACTCCGACCAGTTGTCGCTCGGCCCCGAGACGTAGATCGCGTACTCCTCCTTGCCCTCCTCGCCGAAGCCGAGGTCGATGCCGCGGAACGTCCTGGTCGCGCCCTCGAAGGAGAACTCCCAGATGGCGGCCTCGGCGCCGCGGAAGGTCGTGCGCTGCATGCGCAGCCGCTTGAGCGAGGGCTCGCGCTCCTGCCACTGCGACTCGACCTCCTCGAAGTGCTTGAGGTGGTCGTCGGCGGCGAAGTCCAGCACGTTGATCTTGATGCCGACCTTGCCGGTCGGGTCCACGTAGTCGACCTGTACGCCGGTGCCCGCCTTACGGGTCCAGCCGTCGGGCACCGGGAAGGCGACGCCCAACTCCTCCTCGCGCACCAGGTGGTAGCCGTCCGGCACCGGCGACGGCTTGACCCGCGGGGTCTGCTTGCCCGGGTCGCCCTTGGTGGGCTTGATCGGGCCGGGCCCGTCGCTCTGGCTGGTGCCGGGCCGGCCGCCGTCACCGTCGTCGTTCCCGACCAGGTAGACGACGACGGCACCGGCCACGGCCGCGGCGACGGCCACCGCGATCGCGCCCCACAGCGTCGCCCGGCCGCGCCGCGGCTTGGCCGGCGTACGCAGCGGCGTGACGGTCGTGATCGCGGTCGTCGAGTGGTCGGAGCCGTAGCCGGCGGGCTCGGAGTGCTGCGGCTGGCGATGGGCCTGGGCCTGGGGCTGACGGTGTTGCTGGTGCTGCGACTGCTGCTGCGGCTGGTGTGCCTGGTGCAGTTGCTGCGTCTGGTGCTGGTAGCCGTGCTGCGACGGCGCCTGCGCTGCGTGTGGGGCGGCGGCGCTCCAGTGCGTGGCGGCGGTGCGGCCGTCCGTACGGGAGTCGGTACCAGCGTCCGCACGGGGGCCCGTACGGCCGTCGGCGGGAGCCGTCTCGCCCCGCGCCGGCGTACCCGGGGCCGCCCCGGAGGCCGCCCCCTGGGCCGCGGCCCGCGCCGCCGACCCGGTGGGCCCGGTGGGCGCC
>NZ_JBLIWA010000054.1:37350-54394 GCF_047525675.1 Streptomyces sp. 796.1
GGCCGGGCCACCGCTCGCGCCCGCTGCGGGAGCGCCCGGCGCGGAACGGGTCGATCCGGACGGCTTCGGGTCCGCCTCCGGGTCCGCCTCCGGCGTGCCGGTGCGCGCCGTGGGTCCCGCGATGGCCAGCGGCGTCGTGTCGGCGGTGCGCCGGCCCGTCTTGTCGCGCAGCAGCGAGGGCCGCATCAGCTCCGTCTCGGCCTCGGCCGCCGCGGCCCGCAGCGTCCACTCCACCGTCTCGGCCGACGGGCGCGCCTCCGGGTCCTTGTCGAGCAGCGCCTCCACCAGCGGGGCGAGCACGCCCGCGTGGCGCAGCGGCGGCAGGTCGTCGACGGCGATCGCGTACGCCGTCTCGAAGGCCGTGTCCTTGCGGAACGGGGGCCGCCCCTCCAGTGCCTGGAAGAGCGTGGCGCCCAGCGCCCACAGGTCGGACGCGGGGCCCGGCTTGCCGCCCTTGACCCGCTCGGGGGCCACGTAGTCGATGGAGCCGACGAGTTCGCCGGTCTTGGTCAGGGTCGAGGTCCCCGACGCCACGGCTATGCCGAAGTCGGTGAGCACCACCCGGCCGTCGCCCAGCGGGCCGCGGCGCCCGCCGCCGCCGGCCGCCCCGTCCTCATCGGCACGGCGGGACCAACTCGGCCGGCCGGCCTCGGCGGCGGCGTCCGCGAAGTGGCCCTGGCCGCTCTCGGGGTGGCCGCCGGTGCCCAGCAGCACGTTGCCCGGCTTCACGTCGCGGTGCAGTACGCCGGCGGCGTGCGCGGCGCGCAGCGCGGCGATCATGCCGCGGCCGATCCGGGCGGCCTCGTCGACCTCGATCCGACCCTTGCGCTTGACGACGTCGGCGAGGGTGGTGGACGGCACGTACTCCATCACGATGCACGGCACGCCGCGGTCGTCGACCACGTCGTGCACCACGACCACGTTGGGGTGGGCGATCCGGGCGGCGCTGCGGGCCTCGCGCCGGGTGCGCTCGTACAGCGTCGCCAACTCGTCGTCCGCCAGGTGCGGGGAGATGTGCAACTGCTTGATGGCGACCTGACGACCGAGCAGTTCGTCAGCGGCTCTCCACACGGTGCCCATGCCGCCGCGGCCGATCCGCTCCGCCAGCCGATACCGCTTGGCGACCAGCCGCCCCTCGTCCGACACCGCACACCCCTCTGCTTCCCCCGGCACCGTTCGAACCGCCACGATAGCCGCCCGTCTGCCATCTTCCCTCGTTGCGGCGCCGGTGGAGCCCCCGCGTACGGCGCCCCATGCACTCCGTGGCCCGTCCGAAACATGCCGTATCGGGCACCCGGGTCCGGCTCCCCCGCCGATCGACGGGGAACCGGCGGGGCCACGGCCGGCGGCACGCGGCGACCCCGGGCGGTTTCGGGGACGGATGCGGCCGATCTCAGGGAACGGCCAGGGTCGGGGCGGCTGCCATCTCGGGGACGGGGTTGACACCATGGGCGCATGACCGACGCACCCACCGTCGAGGACGGCGCCCCGGCGGCGCCCGGCGGCGCCCCACCCACCGAGCCGGGCCCCGAGCGCGCGCCGCTGCGCCGCAGCCGCGAGCACAAGGTGATCTCCGGGGTGTGCGGCGGGCTCGGCCGGTACTGCGACCTGGACCCGGTCATCTTCCGGGTGGTGCTCGCCGTGCTCGGCGTCGCGGGCGGCCTCGGCCTGGTGACGTACGGCTTCGCGTGGCTGCTCATCCCGTTCTACGGCGAGGAGGACAACGAGGGGCGGCGGCTGCTCTCCGGCCGGGTGGAGGGCTCGGCGCTGACGGCGGTGCTGGTCGCGCTCGTGGGCTGCGGCCTCTTCCTCTCGATGATCAACAACGGCAGCGTGCTGTCGTTCGCGATGATGCTGTCGCTGGCCGCGGTGGGCGCCGCGTACTGGTCGCGGCACCGGCGCCACGTGGAGAGCGACGGCGCAGTCGACCCGGCGACCGCGCAGGCGGTCGCCGACGCCCCGCCCGAGACGCAGGCGCCGCCCGCCCCCGGCACGCCCTCCTGGTGGCGCGACCCGATCATCAAGGACGGCACGACGGGCCACACCGGCGCCACCCGCCCGGTCGCCGAGACCGGCTACCTGTGGGGCCCCGACGACACCCCGTACGCGCCGCGCACGGGCTCCTCCACCAGCGCTGCGCCGGCCCCGCGCGGCGGGTCGATCGCCGGCCGGACGTTCCTGCTGGCCCTGTGCGCGGCGGCGGCCGGCACCGGCGGCACCTGGTCGAACCAGCCGCTCGGCACCAGCCTGGAGGTCGGCCTCGCGTGCGCGCTCGCGGTGCTGGGCCTCGGCCTCGCGCTCAGCAGCAGGTACGGGCGCACCGGCGCCGGCACCATCGTCTCCGTCGTCGTCACGGCCGCGCTGCTGGCGGGCGCGGCCACGCTGCCCAAGTCGGTGAAGGCCGAGTGGCGGCAGCAGACCTGGCGGCCCACCAGCGCGGCCGAGCTGCACGACGCGTACGAACTGGGCACCGGGCACGCCCAGATCGACCTGTCCGGGCTGCGCCCCGGCCGGGACCGCGCGCTCGCCACGCACGCGTCGGTGGGCGCGGGCCGGCTGAAGGTGACGGTGCCGCGCGACGTGACGCTGCGGCTCTCGATCAAGGTGGGCCTCGGCGACATCCAACTGCCCGGCGAACCGGAGGACGACGTGGACGTGGCGCCCAGCCGCTCGCGCGAGCTGACCATCCACCCGCAGGCGGGCGGCGAGCTGCTGCCGGCGGCCAAGATCCGCGGCACGCTCGTACTCGATCTCGACGTCGGCGTGGGACAGGTGGCGGTGGTGCAGCGGTGAAGGGGCACACCTTCGAACCCGGCCGGCTGATCGCCGGCGCCACGGCCGTCGCGGTGGCCGTCGGGTACGGCCTGGACGCGGCCGGCACCTGGGACCCGCACCCGCTCGTGCTGCTGCCCGCACTGCTGGCCGGTCTGGTCCTGGCGGCGCTGGTCACCGCGCTGACCCACGCGGCACGCCGCAACCGCCGCCGCGCCCACCAGAGCGACCAGCCGGCCCCGCCGCCGCTCGGTGACCTCCCCATGGCCAGCCTCCGCGAGGGCCACGAGGCGCTGCGCGCGACCCGCGAGCACCGCCAGGAGGCCCCGGGCCGCGGCAGGGGCGCAGCCCCGGGCACCGGTGGCGGCAAAACCCCCGGCGGGGACGGCAGCGGCGACGGCGTACGCCCGACGGGTCGCCCGGGCCCGTAACACCCGCGTCATCGCTGGTACGAGCCCTGCTGGGGGCCGTACGGGGCCCGGTGGGCCCGTGGGGAGCCCGCGCGGCTGCGGGACGCCCAGAACGGCCGTGACGCCCTCCGCCCGTCCCCGCCCGCAACCGATCCGCGGCCCCGCCTCAGCGGAAGACGCGCCCCCGCCGGCGTCGGCGCCGGAAGACGCGGAAGCGGCCGGCGGTGACGGCGTCGAAGGAGAGGTACGGGGCACCGGCCAGCAGCAGGGGCAGCCAGGCCATCAGGTAGGCGAGGTCGTTGCCGTAGTAGTACGGCTCGGTCGACCAGCTCACGGTCAGCCACAGGCTCAGCGAGATCAGCGCCCCGCCGAGGGCCGCGACCCGGGCGAACACCCCGAGCAGCGTGCCCAGGCCGACCGCGAGCTCCCCGATGGCGATGGCGTAGCCGAAGCCGGTGGGCGCCTTCAGGGCCAGGTCGACCAGGCCGGGAACGGCGGCCGACGGGCGCGCGGAGCGCATCGTGTCGCCGATCGAACCCGGCCCGCTGTCCGACAGGAAGGCCGCGTCGGTGAGCTTGTCCAGGCCGGCGTAGACGAACGTCACGCCCAGGAAGACGCGCAGCGGCACCAGCGCGTACGGCGCCACCGCCGCGCGCCACCCCCGCCCCACCGCCCCCGAGCCGGCCCCACCGCCGACCCGCCCACTCGGCCGCCACTGCCGCTCTGTCATGACCCTCGCCTCCCGGTCCCTGCGCCCCAGTCTCCCCGCGCCACGGGCTACGCGCCTGCGCGGGCGCGCGGGGCGCCGATCAGTCGGAGACCGCCGGCCGGGTCTCCGCAACGGCCGCCACGCGCGCGTACGCGCGTGCGCGAAGAGCCACGGCCCGTACGCGGAAACGAAGCCCGCGCCCGGACCGCCGCTGTGGGCATCAGTCGCCGTACAGGGTGGGCAGGTCGACCAGGAGCAGGTCGTCCCGGCGGCTGGCCAGGTCGATCAGGTCGGGGTAGAAGCCGTGCAGCGAGTACAGCGCCAGGGTGGTGGCCGAGGTGTCGTGGCCCTGGTCCGCGAGCAGGGTCCGGATGCGTTCCAGGCGCTCCAGGTCTCCGGTCCCACGGCGGGCGACGGTCGCCTTGGCCTCGCCCAGCAGCGCGATCTTCGCGCGCGGGGACTGGGGGCGCTCGCCGGCAGCCAGGGCGATGACGTCGACCTCGTGTTTGGTCCTGGCCGTCCGGTCGGCGACCTCGGTGGTGCCGACCGGGCCGGGCAGCCCGCCGGGCAGCAGGGCGTGGGCGTAGCGGCGGGTGAAGTCGCGGGCCAGGTCCTCGAAGTGTGGTCCGAGGATCTTGGAGTTGAAGGTCGGGGTGGCCTGCTGCCACACCTGTTCGGCGAAGCCCTGGTCCACCGCGGCGGCCTGCGGGAGGGTGATGAGCTGGTTGAACCGGATGATGGGGTCGGCGAGGGTGATGACGGGGTGCCTGGAGCGCAGGACGTCCTGTTCTCGCCGGATGTAGCCGGTGGATTCGAGCACGTCGATGGGGTGCTCGACGGCGTTGCGCGGGCGTTCCAGGGCGGCACCGATCTTGCTGGGCGTGGTGGCTCCGTCCGCGATCGCGGTGAGGATGTCGTAGTAGAGCGTGTGCCGGGTGATCCGCGGGTCCTCGCGCAGCAGGTACTCGGTCTCGGTGCGGGTGTAGACCGCCCGTCCCGGGTCGAGCAGCGTCCGGGTGAGCCAGGTGTCGAAGCCGTCGTCCGGGTGCGGTCTGGCGGCCACCGGCCGGTAGCCGGGGGCGCCGCCCAGGACGGCGTGCACCTTCAGCGCGGTCAGCGGGTCGGTGACCTGCCAGAAGGCCCGACTGCCGCGGTAGTCGAAGGGCCCCAGCCGCAGATCGACCACGGCCCGGCCGCGCAGCGGCTTGGTGCCCGAGAGCAACTCGTGCATGACGCTCATCGCGGAGCCGCAGAGGATCAGCCGCGGCCCCGGCCCGGCGCCGGGCCGGGCGCCCCGCTGGCGCTCGTCGTACAGGTGCTGGAGCAGCCCCGGGATCTCCGGCGAGTGCTGGAGCAGGTACGGCAGCTCGTCGATCACCAGCAGCGGGTGCGGTGAGCGGGTGCTCACGTCAAGGGCGTTGGAGAGGACCTCACGCCAGTCGGTCAGGCGCAGGCTGCCCGGCCGCAGGCCGGCATGGGCGGCGATGGCCTCGCTGAACCGCTGCATCGCTGGCAGCCGCCCCTCCTCCCGGACCGCCGTCACGTACAAGCCGCCGACCTGCTCGGACAGTGCCTGAAGGAGATACGACTTCCCGTGCCGCCGACGCCCGGAGACGATGCCGAGCCGCATCGCCGGGTCCGGGTCCGCGAGGAAGTCCCCCAGTAGGGCCCACTCCCGGTCCCGGTCGACCACGTCGGAGGGCTTGGCCAAAAGGCTCTTCTCCACGTACCACTCCTCACCCCTGGACAGACCATCTCGGCCTCAACGGAAGTTATACAACTCCACTACGACACAATCCGTCGAAGTGGAGTTCGACACCCGTCGCCCGCTCCCACCAACCACGCCAAAGCATCTGTTCAGAGCCCTAAGCGAGGCCGCCCCGCCAGGCAGTGCCGATCAGTGCGGCGGGGCTGGGGGCGCAGCGGGTGCCGTCGCCCCCAGCCGGCGCCTTCGGCCGTCCGCCACGCCCACCGTCCTCGGCCCCAGCCGCTGCCGCCAAGGTCCCGCTCCCTCCGGGCGCTTGCGCCCGACCCGCTTCAGTCCAGGTCGCTCCGTCCGCCGAGGTTGTCCACGACGCGGCGCAGCAAGTTGATCAACTGGATGAATTCGGCGTCCGTGAAACCGGCCCTGACCTGCGAAAGCGTCACCGGCACCAGTTCCCACAGACGGGCCAGGGTGGCCGTGCCTTCGGGGGTCAGGTGGAGTCGCTGGGACTCGTCCACATGGACCCACCCGCGTTGCAGGAGGTCGTCGGCGACGGTGGCGATGGCCTCGGCCGACACGTAGTGGCGCAGCCCGGCGGGGAGTTCCTCGCGGGTCAGGCCGTCGGCCGACCGGTTGATCAGGTTCAGCACCCACCAGTGCGGCTGCCGGATGCCCAGCGTGCCCAGCGTCTCGTTGATGGCGTCGACCACCAGTCGCTGGGCCACCCCGGTCCAGTAGCCCACCGGCTGCTTCAACAACTCTTCGTCCGTGTACTCCTTGGGCACGGTCCACTCCCCCACTCGATGGCGTTCGGTTGCTTCGTACTGCATCGGGAACGCGCTGACCTGCGGCGATGGAAGCGCCGCCCGGTCGCTGCCGCGTCCCGACAGCACCGAACGTAGGAGTTGAACCAATCTTCAAGTCAAGGCCGGCCCGGCCGCCCGGCGGCTGGCCGCCGCGCACCCGCGGAGAACCACGGCCCGTACGCGCACCCGAAGCCCGTACGCGGGCAACCACGGCCGATGCGAGCCGCAGCCCGTACGCGAAGCCGCAGCCCCCACGCGAACGGCCGCGCCGCCCCCGGAAGGTCGGGGACGGCGCGGCCGTGCGTCAGGCGCGGGCGGTGGGGTGGACCCGTGGGGTCACTCCCACTCGATGGTGCCCGGGGGCTTGCTTGTGATGTCCAGGACGACGCGGTTGACGTCGTCGACCTCGTTGGTGATGCGGGTGGAGATGCGCGCCAGCACGTCGTACGGCAGGCGCGACCAGTCCGCCGTCATGGCGTCCTCGGAGGAGACCGGGCGCAGCACGATCGGGTGGCCGTAGGTGCGGCCGTCGCCCTGCACGCCGACCGAGCGGACGTCGGCCAGCAGCACCACCGGGCACTGCCAGATGTCCCGGTCGAGCCCGGCCGCGGTCAGCTCCTCGCGCGCGATGGCGTCGGCGTCGCGCAGCAGGTCGAGGCGGTCCTTGGTGACCTCGCCGACGATCCGGATGCCGAGGCCGGGGCCGGGGAACGGCTGCCGCTGGACGATCTCCTCGGGCAGGCCGAGTTCCTGGCCGACCATCCGGACCTCGTCCTTGAACAGCCGGCGCAGCGGCTCGACGAGCTCGAACTCCAGGTCGTCGGGGAGGCCGCCGACGTTGTGGTGGGACTTGATGTTGGCGGTGCCGGTGCCGCCGCCGGACTCGACCACGTCCGGGTAGAGCGTGCCCTGCACCAGGAAGGCGACGTCCTCGCCGGCCTCGCCCGCCTCGGCGACCAGCTCGGCCTGCGCCTGCTCGAAGACCCGGATGAACTCCCGGCCGATGATCTTGCGCTTCTGCTCCGGGTCGGACACGCCGGCCAGCGCGGTCAGGAACCGCTCCTCGGCGTCGACCACCTTGAGCTGCACGCCGGTGGCGGCCACGAAGTCCTTCTCGACCTGCTCGGACTCGCCCTTGCGCATCAGGCCGTGGTCCACGTACACGCAGGTGAGCTGGGCGCCGATGGCCCGCTGGACGAGCGCTGCGGCGACCGCGGAGTCCACGCCGCCGGAGAGCCCGCAGATGGCGCGCTTGCTGCCGACCTGCTCCCGGATGGCCGCCACCGACTCCTCGACCACGTTGCTGGTGGTCCAGGTCGGCTCGATGCCCGCGCCGCGGTACAGGAAGTGTTCGAGCACCTGCTGGCCGTGCGTGGAGTGCATCACCTCGGGGTGGTACTGCACGCCGTACAGCTTCTGCTCGTCGTTCTCGAAGGCGGCGACCGGTACGACGTCGGTGGAGGCCGTCACCGTGAAGCCGGCGGGCGCGGCCGAGCAGGCGTCGCCGTGCGACATCCACACCGACTGCTGCTCCGGGGTGCCCTCGAAGAGCGTGGAGCCGGCCTTGCTGACCGACAGCGCGGTCCGCCCGTACTCCCTGGCCCCGTTGTCGTCGACGGTGCCGCCCAGGAGCTGCGCCATGAGCTGGAAGCCGTAGCACATGCCGAAGATCGGCACGCCCGCCTCGAACAGCGCCCGGTCCACCCGCGGCGCCCCCTCCTCGTACACCGACGAGGGACCGCCGGAGAGGATGATGGCCCGCGGGTTCTTGGCGAGCATCTCGGCCACCGGCATGGTGGACGGGACGATCTCGCTGTACACCCGCGCCTCGCGCACGCGACGGGCGATGAGCTGTGCGTACTGCGCGCCGAAGTCCACGACGAGGACGGGGTCAGGCGCGTGGGCCTCGGTGGCAGATGGGGTCGCTGATGGCACTGGGGCGGCCTTCCGGCGGTGGTACGGGGGGTTGGACTTTCCATCCTAACGGGCCCATACTCTGACCCATGTCCACGCACATGACCTTTGTCTTTACCTATGGCACCGGCTCGTCCGGCTGCCATGGTCGTGTTGCTTGAACCACTGAGCGACTTCCCAGGCGCCCCGGGCCAGCCAAGGCCCGGGGCGTTCTGCGTGGTGCCGGGTCCGTGGTGCAGCCCCGGGGTTCCGTCACCCGAGGAGACCCATCGTGAACACCCGTAACACCGCGTCGCCCACCGCCGTCCAGGCCGAGCCGCAGGGCCAGCCCCACGCCCAGCGCCAGACCGAGCCCCAGGCGCGGGTCAGGACCCCGGCGCAGCGGCCGGCCGCCGCCGCGACGGACGCCGAGGCGACCGGGGCCCGTACCGGCGCCGCGGCGGACGCCATCCGCGGCGCCCGGCAGCGGATCGACGACCTCGACGGCCGGATCATCGGCCTGGTCCAGGAGCGCGCCGCCGTCTCGGCCGCCATCCAGCACGAGCGCATCACCTCCGGCGGGCGCCGGGTCAACCTCGCGCGCGAACTCGAAGTGCTCAACCACTACCGCGACCAGCTCGGCAAGCCCGGCACCGCGCTGGCGATGACCCTGCTGGAGATGTGCCGGGGCCGCATCTGAGCCCCGGCCGGGCCCCGGCACCGCACCCCGCCTGCTCCCCGCCGTGGGGCCGCCCCCTCCTTCGGGGCCCGGCCCCACGGCCACCGGGCCGGGGCGCGCCGGAGCTCAGGCCCGCCCCGCCGCCGGCTCCCCCCTCCCGTACGCCCGACCGTCCCGGGGCCGTCCGCCATGGGTCGTACGCCGGAGTGCGCCGGGTGTCGGAACGTGCGTCCGGTGGGTGGTTCTCGCGCGTGTGCGGAACCGTTTCATCGCCCACCGTGGCGAGCCGTCACCCGTACGGCGCGTGACCGGCGCGCGCGGCCTGTCGTTGGGCCACGTGTCCGCGCCAGCCAGGAGCGGCCCCATTCCACGCGTGGCCTTCCGTACCTGTTCACCGGGCGCCCGACAGCGGCAGGACGGAGACACCGGAGCGAGAGATGTGTTCCCCGTGGTGACGCACGGGGATCATGCCGTGGGACCTCGCCCCGGCTCGGCGACCGGTCAGCAGGGGACAGCCGCCCGGTCGCCACACTCCACCGGTCGGTTCCGGGGACGCCCGGAGCCGACCGCATCCGGTCGAAACGGTTGCGCCGGATGTGGCATATCCACCACGATGCAAAGCGAGACCCCCCGCAGCGCACCGCCATTCGACCGGGCCGTACGTCCGCGTCGACGGCCCTGTCCAGCCGTGCCGGCCGAGCCGGCGCCGGTGCCAGCGGACCGCACCACCACGTGACTCTCCGGACCAGCGGCGCAACCCCCCGGCGCCGCCCCTCAGCACCGGCGCTGCCCTGACGCCGATGCTGACCGCCGAGGGCCCCGTGGACGCCATCCCCCCGCGGCGTCCGCGGGGCCCTCGCTCTTTTCCCCCTTCTCGCACCGCACCCACGGCACGCCCGTAGGCGTTCGCGGCGCCCACGCCCCGCACCGCCCGGCGCTCCTCGATCGCCTTGCGGAGCAAGTGAGCCAGATCACCGCCAAATGTGATCGTTTTGTGTGCAACCTTTTTCAGGTTCCGGCGGTCATGTACGTGCAAACGCACGGCCATGACGCGCTCCGCGCGACGGCCTGCCTCCGCTCTCCGTGGAGCCGCTGCCTCCCGCAGTGGCTCCACAGGCCCCAGATAGAGGTCTTATGAAGCTTCGCCGCGCCCTTGCGGCTGCCGCGGCCACGGCGGCCATCCTGCCCGCGACGCTGGTCGCCGCGCCCGGCGCGTACGCCAGCGATGAGACGCAGTCGCCCACTCCGACCAGCGAGCCGAGCGAGACGCAGTCGGCCACGCCGACGGACTCGCCGACGCCGAGCGAGACCCCGAGCTCGCCCGCGCCGACGGAGACCGAGACCGAGACCCCGAGCGCGACGCCGACGACCAACCAGCCGACCGCGACGGACGAGCCGAGTTCGCCGGCGCCGACCGACTCGCAGTCCCCGAGCGCGACGCCGACGGCCACCGGCAAGCCCACCGACGGGCCGTCCGCCAGCCCGAGCGCCACCGCGACCGCGACCGGCTCGCCCACCCCGGCGCCGTGCGAGGACAGCGACGACTACGCCGAGGACCCCGACCTCAGCACCACGCTGGCCGGCCTGCCGACCAAGGTCGTGGCGGGCAGCGGCTTCCACCACCTGACCTTCCGCGTGGAGAACACCTCCAAGCGCACCTTCCACCGCGTCGACCTGGGCGTCATGGCGGGCACCGTGCACGAGGAGTACATCGACGGCACCGGCAAGTTCCTCACCCTCCAGTACAAGGACCCGGAGTCCGGTGCGTGGGAGAGCATCTCCACCGACCCGGACGACGACGCGCACGGCTACATCGGCTACACCTCCGTACGGCCGCACGAGACGCTCAACCTGGAGCTGCGGCTGAACGTCGCCAAGGGCGCTCCGGAGGGCTTCGGCTACGCGCTGTCCGTCGGTGCGTTCGCCGACGAGGAGGGCAACTGCGTCTACTCCACCGGTGACTACTACGAGTTCGACGTGGTGAAGACCACGGCCGAGCTGCCCGGCGGCGGCGAGGCCGAGGTGCCCGACGCCAAGCCGCAGGGCAACAAGGGCAAGAAGCCGCTGCCGCTGCCCAAGCGGCCCGCCGTCGGCAAGGAGATCCACCCCGAGGGCGAGCTCGCGGCCACCGGTTCCGACTCCAACCTGCCGACCATCGCGATGATCGGCGGCGTGGCGATGGTCGCCGGCGCCGGCGCCATCTACGTCGTGCGGCGCCGCAAGGCCGGCGCACCCGCGTAACGCACGTCCGCGCAACGCACGACCGCGTAACCCCGTGTCCGGCGCCCCGCCGGCCCCCGCCCGCCAGCAGGCGCGGCGCGGGGCCCGCGGGTTCGCCCGGCCGGCAGCGGCTCCGGGGCCGTCCAGGTCCGCCCGCGCAGTCCGTACGGAACCCTCCGTGCGGTCCTACGGGGCGGTCGGGGCGGCCCCGTGCGCGTCCCTGGGCCCGCCCGGCTTCGGCGGCACCGCGGGGACCGGCAGGAACGGCAGGTCCAGCGCGCCGAAGGCGTCCGCGGGGACGGCCGGGTGGTGCGGGGCGATGGGGGCAAGCTGCCGGTAGGGCTGGTCCTGGGCCGGGCGCGGGTCGGTCTCGCCCTTGTTGGGCCACAGCGCCATGGCCCGTTCGGCCTGTGCGGTGATGGTCAGCGAGGGGTTGACGCCCAGGTTGGCGGTGATCGCCGAGCCGTCGACGACGTGGATGCCCGGGTGACCGAAGAGCCGGTGGTACGGGTCGATGACGCCGTGCTCGGCGCTGGTGCCGATCGGGCAGCCGCCGAGGAAGTGCGCGGTGAGCGGGGTGCCCATCAGTTCGCCGACGTTGGTGCCGGTGAAGCCGTTGATCGACTCGGCCACCAGGCGGGCCGCCTCCTCGCCCTCCGGGATGCGGTCCGGATTGGGCGCGCCGTGCCCCTGCCGCGCGGTCAGCAGGCCCTTGCCGAGCCCCTTGGCCTTGCGGTAGGTGGTCAGCGAGTTGTCGTGGGTCTGCATCACCAGGCTGATGATGGTCTTCTCGGACCAGCGGTGGTTGGACAGGGCGCGGGCCGCGTGCACCGGGTGCCGGAGGTTGGCGGCCAGGTAGCTGATCCAGTTGGGCACCCGCTCGCGGTGGGTGAACTGGAGGATGGACAGCGAGCCCATGCCGTTGGAGCCCTTGCCGTAGCGCACCGGTTCGATGTGGGTGGTGGCGTTGGGGTGGATGGACGAGGTGATGGCCACGCCCTTGGTGAAGTCCGCGCGCCGCTCGCCGCTGATCTTCCGGTAGCGCCGGTCGGTGGTCTGCGAGCCGAGGATGGCCTCGGAGTTGGTGCGGGTCAGCGTGCCCAACTTGGGCGAGATGCGCGGCAGTTCACCCCGGTCGCGCATGGCGTGCAGCAGCGTCTGGGTGCCGTACGTGCCGGCGGCGACCACCACCTGGCGGGCGCGCAGCGTGCGGGGGCGGGTGCCGCGGCGGCGGTCGGTGGGCACGGTCGCGACCCGGTAGCCGCCGGCGGGGTGTTCGCCGAGGCCGACGACGGTGGTCATCGGGTGCACGGCGGCGCCGGCCCGCTCGGCGAGGTGGAGGTAGTTCTCGTTGAGGGTGTTCTTGGCGCCGTGCCGGCAGCCGGTCATGCACTCGCCGCACTCGGTGCAGGCCCGCCGCTCGGGGCCGGCGCCGCCGAAGTACGGGTCGGGCACCGACTGTCCTGGCGCGGCCCGCACCCCCGTGCCGGTGTCCGGTGCGGTGGCGTCGTCGCCGTCGCCGAAGAACACCCCGACCGGGGCCATGTGGAACGTTTCGCCCACGCCCATCTTCTCGGCCGCGTCCCTCAGGTGCACGTCGGAGGGGGTCAGCGTCTTGTTGAGGCGGGCGCCGAGCATCCGCTGCGCCTGGTCGTAGTAGGGGCGCAACTCCTCCTGCCAGTCGGTGATGTGGCCCCACTGCACGTCCTGGAAGAAGGCCGGCGGCGGCACGTACAGCGTGTTGGCGTAGTTGAGCGAGCCGCCGCCCACGCCGGCGCCGGCCAGCACCATCACCTTGCCGAGGACGTGGATGCGCTGGATGCCGTAGAGGCCGAGCGCCGGCGCCCACAGGTAGTTGCGCAGGTCCCAGGAGTTCTTCGGCAGCGCCTCGCGGGCGAACCTGCGGCCCGCTTCGATGACGCCGACCCGGTAGCCCTTCTCGCTCAGCCGCAGCGCGCTGACCGCCCCGCCGAAGCCGGAGCCGATGACGAGGACGTCGTAGTCGTACGCGGTGTCGTCACCGGCGCCGGCGCCGGCGGCGGGTGCGGCGGCGACGGCCGGGGGGCCGCTCGCGGAGTCGGGGCGGGCGCGGTCGTCCTGGGGCACGGGGCACCTCCGTAGGGGCGGGCGGGGTTCAGCGGGCTCCGCTGGGCCTTGGCCTTCAGCGCAGGCCGACGGCCTTCATCAGGCGCAGGCCCCGGGTCATGAGCTGGGCGTACTGCTCGTGCGAGAGGCCGAGGGAGGGGGCGAGGGGCAGCAGCCGCTGCTGGGCGACGGTCTGCGCCTCGGTGTACTTCAGGACGCCCTCGCTGCCGTGCCGGCGGCCGAGCCCCGAGTCGCCCATGCCGCCCATCGGCGCCTGCGCGCTGCCGTACGCGGCGGCGTAGCTCTCGTTGACGTTGACGGTGCCGGCGCGCAGCTTGGCGGCGACGGCCCGGCCGCGGGCCCCGTTGCGCGTCCAGACGCTGGCGTTGAGGCCGTACGGGGTGGCGTTGGCCCGCTCGACGGCCTCGTCCTCGTCGGTGAAGCGGTAGATCGAGACGACCGGCCCGAAGGTCTCCTCGGCGCAGACGGCCATCTCGGGCGTGACGCCGTCCAGGATGGTCGGCTCGTAGAAGTACGGGCCGATGTCGGGGCGGGCGCGTCCGCCGGCGACGAGGGTGGCGCCGGCGGCCACCGCCTCGTCCACGTGCCGCACCACGGTCTCCAGTTGGCGGCCGGAGACCAGCGAGCCCATGTCGGCGCCGTAGCCGAGGCCGGTGCCGAGGCGCATGGCGTGGGTGCGGGCCGCGAACCGCTCGACGAACGCGTCGGCCACCGACGCGTGCACGTACAGCCGCTCGATGGAGATGCAGAGTTGGCCGGCGGACGAGAACGCGCCGCGCACCGCGCCGGCCGCGGCCTTGTCCAGGTCGGCGTCGTGCAGCACCAACATGGCGTTCTTGCCGCCGAGTTCGAGCGAGCAGCCGACGAGGCGGTCGGCTGCGCCGCGGGCGACCTCGCGGCCGGTGCGGGTGGAGCCGGTGAAGGAGACGTAGTCGGCGTGGGCGACGACGGCGGGGCCGATCACCGGCCCGTCCCCGATCACCACCTGCCACAGCTCCGCCGGCAGCCCGGCCTCGACCAGCAGCTCACGGGCCCACAGCGCGGTCAGCGCGGTCTCCGTGTCCGGCTTCATCACCACGGCGTTGCCGGCGACGAAGGCGGGCAGGGCGTCGCCCGCCGAGAGTTCGAGCGGGTAGTTCCAGGGGGTGATCTGGCCGACGACGCCGCGCGGTTGGCGCAGTTCGGTGACCTTGGTGAGGGTGGGGATGACGCCGGTGTGGCCTTTGGGACCGAGGTAGCCGGGCGCCTTGCGGCCGTAGTGCCGGGCCGCGACGCTGACCGACTGCACCTCCTCGTGGGCGTGCAGCCGGGACTTGCCGGTCTCCAGTTGGATCAGGTCCAGCGCCTCGGCCTGCCGGCGCAGCAGCAGGTCGTGGAAGCGGAGCAGGACGGCGGCGCGCTCCCGGACCGGGGTGGCCGCCCACAGCCGCTGCGCGTGCCGGGCGCGCTCGAAGGCGGTGGCGACGTCGGCGGGCGTGGACTCGGGCAGCTCGGCGAGCTTCTCGCCGGTGAACGGCGTGTGGTTGCAGGTGCTGCCGGTGCCGACCACGGCCCGGGTGAGCCGGGCGACGAGCTCGGGGGTGACCACGTCGGCCGCGGTACGGCTGCCTTCGGGGGCGGTGAAGACCGGGTTCCGCGGGGTGGCGGGAGGGGTGCTGCCGGTGGCCTGAGCGGTGCCCTTCGAGTCCATCATGCGGGTGAGCGTATGCGGCCGGCGCCCGTTTGGGTACCCGACGGTAACCCGTTTTCACCGCACCGACACGACCCGTTCCACCGCGCCAGTGGTTGCTGGCGGCCTATGGGCTGGTCAGGGGTGTTGTACGGGTGGGTGGGGCGGTGGGGTGGCCGCGGCGGGCGGGGCGGCGCCGGGCCGGGTGGGCGCGGCGCGCGTGGAGTGGCGGAGGCGGGGCGGGTTGCGGCGGGCGCCGTGCGGCAAGCGGGGCGGGCCGACTGCGGCAGACGTGACGGGACAGGCCGGCGGGGCCCGTACCACCGCCGGCTACGGCTGGCCGCCCCGGACGACCGCCGGCCCCGCCACGGCGTCGACCTGCGGGCACCGCCGCCAGGACGTCGGCCACCCGGCCGCCCCGCACCACGCCGGCGCCGCCACGGCGTCGCCCGCCCCGCTCCGCTACCGGTCCTTGATGTCCAGGTGCGCGACCACGTCCTTGAAGAGCTTTTCGCCGTCCGTGCGCGGCTTGCCCTTGCTCGGCATCTCCACGACCAGTTGCCACTGCACCTTGGAGTCGTTCATGTAGTGCAGTTCGCGGCGGCGCAGGTCGACCGGGTTGGTCGAGTCGTTGGTGGTGTACGAGGCGGTCAGCTCGGCGGCGCGCAGGCCGTGGTACTTCGTCGCCCGCACCGAGCCGTCGACCGACTCCTTCGTCCAGCCGTACTGGTAGTAGTTCTCCCGGTAGTCGGTCAGGAAGGCGTTGGCCTCCTGGAGCGCGGTGGGCTTGTCCTTCTCGTCGGTGACCGGGTCGCGGCGCAGCGTGATGGTGAAGATCTTGCCGGGGTCGGTCAGCTTGATCTCGTCGTCGTTCTCACTGAGCTCGTAGTCGTCGGGGGCGGCGAGCGTGGCCCGTACCCGCTGTTCGACGTCGACCGTGCGCCAGCCATCCGGCGCGTCGTCCGACGCGCCGCCGCCGAACGGGTTCACCACCACCAGCACCAGCGCCACGGCCGCCGCCAACACGCCGCCGCCCAGGCCGAGTTGGGCCTTGCGGTTGCGGCGCAGCCAGGACGGCGTGCGCGCGGCGCCGGGGCCCGCGCCACCCGCCGCGGGGGTCGGCAGCACGGCGGTGGGCAGCGCAGGCGCCGGGCGGGCCACCGACTCCAGCGTCTGCCGGGCCTCGGCCGCGGTGGGCCGGGCCGCGGCCTCCTTGCGGAGCAACTGCATGATCAGCGCGCCGAGCGCGCCGGAGCCGCGGGCCGGCACCTGCGGTTCGGCGGAGAGCACGGCCTGGAGGGTGGCCGGGTGGTTGGAGCGGCGGAACGGCGACATGCCCTCCACCGCCGCGTACAGCACCACGCCGAGCGACCACAGGTCGGACTCGGGCCCCGGCCGCTGCCCGAGCACCCGCTCGGGGGCGATGAACTCGGGCGAGCCGACGAACGCGCCGGTCTCGGTGAGCCCCTGCTCGCCCTCCACCTGGGCGATGCCGAAGTCGGTGAGCACGACCCGCTCGTTGCGGCCGAGCAGCACGTTGTCGGGCTTGACGTCCCGGTGCAGGACGCCCGCCTCGTGCGCGGCGGCCAGCGCGCCGAGCACCTCGACGCCGACCCGGGCCGCCTCGCGCGGGTCGAGCGTGCCCTCGGCGAGCACGTCGCCGAGCGACCGGCCGCGCACCAGCTCCATGACGATCCACGGGCGGCCCTCCTCGACCACCACGTCGTGCACGGTGACCACCGCGGGGTGGTCGATCCGGGCCGCGGCCCGCGCCTCGCGCTGCATCCGCTGGTAGACGGTCTGCCGCTCGCGCTCGGGCAGGCTGTCGGGCACCCGCGGCTCCTTGACCGCCACCTCGCGGTCCACCACCTGGTCGTGCGCCTTCCACACGGTGCCCATGCCGCCGTGGCCGAGCCGGGCGACCAGCCGGTAGCGCCCACCGACCAGCCGGCCCGCGTCGGGGTCGGTCGCTGCGTCCCAGGCGGCGCCGGCACCGGAGCGGGCCGGGGCCGCGGTGGCGCCGGTGGCGCCGGTGGCGGGCGCGGCGGTGGTTGCGGCGCCGGTCGCGGCGGGGG
>NZ_JBLIWA010000055.1:0-37303 GCF_047525675.1 Streptomyces sp. 796.1
CGCCGGCACCGCACGCCCCGCGGCCGGCGGCCGGCCCGCCGCGCGGGCACCGCAGCCGAGACCGCCCCGGCGCGGCCCGCTGACCGGTTTGCGGCGGCTGCGGGAGCGGGTCCGCCGGGCCTGGGACCGGCCGCTGACCGCGTACTACCTGATCCTCGGCGGCAGCGTCCTGATCACCGTGCTCGGCCTGGTGATGGTCTACTCCGCCTCGCAGATCAAGGCGCTCCAGTCGGGGCTCGCCCCGTCCTTCTTCTTCCGCAAGCAACTGCTGGCCGCCGTCATCGGCGGGGTGCTGATGGCGATCGCCGTCCGGCTGCCGATCCGGCTGCACCGCGCGCTCGCCTACCCGCTGCTGGCCGTCTCGGTCTTCCTGATGTGCCTGGTCCAGGTGCCGGGGATAGGGGTCGCGGTCAACGGCAACCAGAACTGGATCTCCATCGGCGGCCCGTTCCAACTCCAGCCCAGCGAGTTCGGCAAGCTGGCGCTCGTACTGTGGGGGGCCGACCTGCTGGCCCGCAAGGACGAGAAGAACCTGCTCGGCCAGTGGAAGCACCTGCTGGTGCCGCTGGTGCCGGCCGCCTTCGTCCTGCTCGGGCTGATCATGCTGGGCGGCGACATGGGCACCGCGATCATCCTGACCGCGGTCCTGTTCGGGTTGCTGTGGCTGGCCGGCGCCCCGACCCGACTCTTCGTCGGCGTGCTCGGCGGCGCTGCCCTCATCGGCCTGGTCCTCATCAAGACCAGCGCCAACCGGATGTCACGGCTGGCCTGCATCGGCGCCACCGACCCGGGCTCCAACGACCAGTGCTGGCAGGCCGTGCACGGCATCTACGCGCTGGCCAACGGTGGTTGGTTCGGTTCTGGACTCGGCGCCAGTATGGAAAAATGGGGTGAACTCCCTGAGCCGCACACGGACTTCATCTTCGCCATCACGGGCGAGGAACTCGGCCTTGCGGGGACACTGTCAGTGCTCGCCCTCTTCGCGGCTCTAGGCTATGCGGGTATCCGCGTGGCCGGACGCACGGAGGACCCCTTCGTGAGGTATGCCGCGGGAGGTGTGACCACCTGGATCACGGCGCAGGCCGTGATCAACATCGGTGCGGTGCTCGGCCTGCTGCCGATCGCCGGTGTCCCCCTGCCGCTGTTCTCCTACGGAGGTTCAGCGCTGCTGCCGACCATGTTCGCCATCGGCCTGCTGATCGCCTTCGCGCGTGCGGAACCCGGTGCCCGAGCTGCGTTGGCCATGCGGCAGCCTGGGGTGAGATGGAAGACGATGAGACGGCGCGTCAAGAAACGTCCGTCCGGAGAGCGGTGAATTTCGGTGCATGTCGTACTCGCCGGTGGGGGGACCGCCGGCCACATCGAGCCCGCGCTCGCCCTCGCGGACGCCCTGCGGAGGCAGGACCCAACCGTGGGCATCACAGCGCTGGGCACGGAGCGGGGCCTGGAGACCCGACTCGTGCCCGAGCGGGGCTATGAGCTCGGACTCATCCCCGCCGTACCGCTGCCCCGCAAGCCCACGCCCGAGCTGATCACCGTGCCCGGGCGGCTGCGCGGCACCATCAAGGCCGCCGAGCAGATCCTGGAGCGCACCAAGGCCGACTGCGTGGTGGGCTTCGGCGGGTACGTGGCCCTGCCCGGCTACCTCGCCGCCAAGCGCCTCGGCGTGCCCATCGTCGTCCACGAGGCCAACGCCCGCCCGGGCCTGGCCAACAAGATCGGCTCCCGCTACGCCAAGTTCGTGGCGGTCAGCACGCCGGACAGCAAGCTGCGCAACGCGCACTACGTGGGCATCCCGCTCCGCCGCACCATCGCGACGCTGGACCGGGCCCGGGTCAGGCCCGAGGCCCGCGCCGCGTTCGGCCTCGACCCCAACCTGCCGACGCTGCTGGTCTCCGGCGGCTCGCAGGGCGCCCGGCGGCTCAACGAGGTGGTTCAGTCGGTCGCGCCGTTCCTCCAGCGCGCCGGCATCCAGATCCTGCACGCGGTCGGCCCCAAGAACGAACTGCCGCGCGTGGACAACATGCCCGGAATGCCGCCCTACATCCCGGTACCGTACGTGGACCGGATGGACCTGGCGTACGCCGCGGCCGACATGATGCTCTGCCGCGCGGGCGCCATGACCGTGGCCGAACTGTCCGCCGTCGGGCTGCCGGCCGCCTTCGTCCCGCTGCCGATCGGCAACGGCGAACAGCGGCTGAACGCCCAACCGCTGGTCAAGGCGGGCGGCGGGCTGCTCGTCGACGACGCGGAGCTGACGCCGGAGTGGGTGCAGAACAACGTGCTGCCCGTGCTCGGCGATCCGCACCGGCTGTTCGAGATGTCGCGCGCCGCCGCCGAGTTCGGCCGCCGGGATGCCGACGAACTCCTCGTCGGGATGGTGTACGAGGCGATCGCCGCCCGCCGGGCCGGGTAGCGGCGACAACCGCAGGAGGCTTGAGAGCGTGGCCGGACCGACGACCGCCCAGCGCAGCAGCGCGCAACGTCACCACCGTTCGTCGTCCGGCCCGCCGCCTCCGCCGACCCGCGGCCGGTTCCGGCTGCCCCGCCGCCGCACCCTGGTGCTCCTCGCCCTGGTCGCGGTGCTCCTCGCCGGCGGCGGGACCTGGCTGCTCTACGGCTCGGCCTGGCTGCGGGTGGAGAAGGTGCGCATCCGCGGCGTGGAGGTGTTGCGCCCGAGCGAGGTGCGCGAGGCGGCGGCGGTGCCGATGGACTCGCCCCTGATCTCGGTGGACACCGAGGCGATGGAGAAGCGGCTCCGCGCCGAACTGCCCCGGATCGCCTCCGTACACGTCGAGCGTTCCTGGCCGAACACAATCAGCCTCAATGTGACCGAGCGTCAGCCGGAACTCGTACTCGAAAAAGCCGGAAAGTTCATCGAAATGGACGCCGAGGGAGTGCGATTCGCCACCGTCGCGAAGGCTCCCCGGGGCATTCCCCGACTGGAAATGGAAGCAGAACGCTCGCCCAGTCTGCGGAGGTTCGGTGAAGAAGAGCTGCGCCGCGCCGCGGTCAAGGTCGCGGCGGTGCTTCCGGCCAACCTCCGCGCGGACACCAAGGTCCTCCGCGTACGCTCCTACGACGCCATCACCCTGGAACTTTCCGGCGGCCGAACGGTGCGCTGGGGGAGCCCCGAACGGGGTGCGGCAAAGGTCGCCGCGCTGACCGCCCTGATGAAAGCGGAGCGCTCGGCGGAGCACTTTGACGTCAGCGCGCCGGGTTCGCCCGCAGCCGCCGCGGGTTGACCGGGATTTGACGCCGAGTTGACGCGCATCGCGGCAGGCCAGCCCCCTGGCTGGCTAGCCCCCCGGGTGATCACATAGGGTGAAAAGAAAAACGGGAGGTTCGGCGTGTTCGTTGAACGCGCACCACTTGTCGACTTAGTGTCCTGTCCCGAAGACTTCAAGGAACAGTGACACTGATAACCCTAAACTTCAGGGTTAGGGTTTGGGTCGGCAATGAGGACCGCCCCATCGGCATCCGTCGACGCACCGCTACAACGGCGGGCGGCGACACGTAAATCGAGGCGAGAGGCCTTCGACGTGGCAGCACCGCAGAACTACCTCGCAGTCATCAAGGTCGTCGGCATCGGCGGCGGTGGCGTGAATGCCATCAACCGGATGATCGAGGTCGGGCTCAAGGGCGTCGAGTTCATCGCGATCAACACCGATGCGCAGGCCCTGCTGATGAGCGACGCCGACGTCAAGCTCGACGTCGGCCGTGAACTCACCCGTGGCCTCGGCGCGGGAGCCAACCCCGACGTCGGCCGCAAGGCGGCCGAGGACCACCGCGAGGAGATCGAGGAGGTCCTCAAGGGGGCCGACATGGTCTTCGTCACCGCGGGCGAGGGCGGCGGCACCGGCACCGGTGGCGCCCCGGTCGTCGCCAACATCGCCCGATCGCTGGGCGCCCTGACCATCGGCGTGGTCACCCGCCCGTTCACCTTCGAGGGACGTCGCCGCGCGAACCAGGCGGAGGACGGCATCGCGGGGCTCAGGGACGAGGTCGACACCCTGATCGTCATCCCCAACGACCGGCTGCTGTCCATCTCGGACCGCCAGGTCAGCGTGCTTGACGCGTTCAAGTCCGCCGACCAGGTGCTGCTGTCCGGCGTGCAGGGCATCACCGACCTGATCACCACCCCCGGCCTGATCAACCTCGACTTCGCGGACGTCAAGTCCGTGATGTCCGAGGCGGGCTCGGCCCTGATGGGCATCGGCTCCGCCCGTGGCGACGACCGCGCGGTCGCCGCCGCCGAGATGGCGATCTCCTCGCCGCTGCTCGAAGCGTCCATCGACGGTGCCCGCGGCGTGCTGCTCTCCATCTCCGGCGGTTCGGACCTCGGTCTCTTCGAGATCAACGAGGCCGCCCAACTGGTGAGCGAGGCCGCGCACCCGGAGGCCAACATCATCTTCGGCGCGGTCATCGACGACGCGCTCGGCGACGAGGTGCGGGTCACCGTCATCGCCGCCGGGTTCGACGGCGGCCAGCCCCCGGCCAAGGGCAACCGCGAGAAGGCGCTGGGTTCGTACGGCGGTCGGGACGAGAGCCCGGCCGCGAGCGCCGGCCGGTCGGCCGGCTCCGCCGAGCCCCGGTCCAGCTACGGCGGACTGAGCAGCGTCACCCCGCGCGAGCCCGTGGCGCAGCCCGGCGAGTCGGTCGAACCCGAGCCGACGCCGCTGGCCGAGGCGCCCTCCAGCTACTCCAGCACCCCGGCCCCGCCGGTGAGCTCGCCCCAGGTGCCGCCGGCCCGTCCCTACCAGGACAGTGCGGCCGAAGAGCTCGACGTGCCGGACTTCCTGAAGTAGCCGGCGCCATGGGCACGACTGAAGCGAACAGCACACAGTGATAGGACAGCGCAACGAGACGAGCGGCGCGCACTTCGCCTTCACCGATCGGTGGGGCGGGGTGAGCGCCGCTCCGTATGACCGGCTCAACCTCGGCGGCGCGGTCGGCGACGACCCCGCGGCGGTCCTGGCCAACCGGGCCCGCGCGGCCGACTCCCTCGGACTCGAAGCCGACCGGGTGGTGTGGATGCGCCAGGTGCACGGCCGGGACGTGGCCGTGGTGGCGGGGCCCTGGGGCGAGGGGGAGATTCCCGAGGTGGACGGCGTGGTGACGGCCCGTCGCGGGCTGGCGCTCGCGGTGCTCACCGCCGACTGCACACCGGTCCTGCTCGCCGACCCGGTCGCCGGGGTGACCGGGGCCGCGCACGCGGGCCGGCCCGGGCTGGTGGCCGGCGTCGTACCGGCGACCGTCGAGGCCATGATCGGCCTCGGCGCCGACCCGGCCCGGATGATCGCCCGCACCGGCCCCTCGGTCTGCGGTCGCTGCTACGAGGTGCCCGCCGAGATGCGGGCCGCGGTGGCGGAGGTGGTGCCGGACGCGTGGGCCACCACGAGTTGGGACACCCCGGCGGTCGACGTGGCCGCCGGCGTACGCGCCCAGCTCGCCGCGTGCGGCGTCGGCGCGGTGGAGCTCTCCGAGGTGTGCACGATGGAATCGAGCGACCACTTCTCTTACCGGCGCGAACGGGAGACCGGGCGGCTGGCGAGCTACGTCTGGCTCGCGGCGACGTCCGACGAGGGCGGGGAGGCCGTGCGATGACCGATCGCAGAAGCGAACTCGCGGACAACTTGGCCCGCGTGCAGGAGCGGATCGACGCCGCGTGCGCGGCCTCCGGCCGGCAGCGCTCGGAGGTGACGCTCATCGTGGTCACCAAGACCTACCCGGCCGAGGACGTACGGCTGCTGTCCGAACTCGGTGTCGGCGAGGTCGCCGAGAACCGGGACCAGGACGCGGCCCCCAAGGCCGCAGCCTGCGCGGATCTGCCGCTGAAATGGCACTTCGTGGGGCAATTGCAGACGAACAAGGTTCGCTCGGTGGCCAGTTACGCTGATCTCGTACAGTCGGTTGACCGGAAACGGTTGGTCGACGCGCTGTCGGCCGCGGCGGTACGGGCCGAACGTGAGCTCGGTTGTCTGCTCCAGGTGGCACTTGACGCGGAGTCGGGGGACGCGGGGGGCAGGGGTGGTGTCGCGCCCGACGGGGTGGCGGCGTTGGCCGATGCGGTGGCGGAAGCCGAAGGGCTGCACCTGCGGGGGCTGATGACGGTCGCTCCGCTCGCCGGCCCGTACGCGGGCAGGCCGCGGGCGGCCTTCGAGCGGCTGCGGGAAATCTCATCCAGCCTGCGCGTGGCCCATCCGGCTGCGAACATGGTCTCGGCAGGCATGAGCGCGGACCTCGAAGACGCGGTAGCGGCTGGTGCGACACATCTTCGCGTCGGCACTGCGGTACTCGGAGTCCGACCTCGGCTCGGGTAACGTCGCCAAGCAAGTCGGACCACAGTAGAAAATATGGTCATTCCCGCCAAAAGGCGGGCAGGCCGCGTGGATTCAAGGCATCTGGTGGCGGAAGCGATCCACCACAGAGCGGAGGACGCAGAGAATGGCCGGCGCTATGCGCAAGATGGCGGTCTACCTCGGCCTCGTGGAGGACGATGGGTACGACGGCCGGGGGTTCGACCCCGACGACGACTTCGAGCCCGAACCCGAACCGGACCGAGCGCGGCGGCAACACCAGCCGGAGACCGAGTCGCGGCCAGAACCGGATGAACCGGTGCGAGTTGCTCATCCGCCCGCACAGCGTGAACCTGCTCCGCTCGTAGCGGAAACCGGACGACCCGCGCGAATCGCCCCCGTGGCGTCTATCACACCCGAACGTCAGAGTCTGGAGAAGAACGCACCGGTGATCATGCCCAAGGTCGTGTCGGAGCGAGAGCCCTACCGCATCACCACACTGCACCCTCGTACCTACAACGAGGCCCGTACCATCGGGGAACACTTCCGCGAGGGCACACCCGTGATCATGAATTTGACTGAGATGGATGACACTGACGCGAAGCGACTCGTCGACTTCGCGGCCGGTCTAGTCTTCGGTCTGCACGGAAGTATTGAGCGGGTGACTCAGAAGGTGTTCCTGTTGTCGCCTGCTAACGTCGATGTCACGGCGGAGGACAAGGCCCGTATCGCAGAGGGCGGGTTCTTCAACCAGAGCTGAGACGCAATACCTGGCAATCACGGCTGCAAGGCCACGTACGAGCAAGGGGAGAGGGACGCGCGGGGATGGGCATCGCACTGGACGTGATCCACGTCGCGCTGTTGGTTTTCCTGGTCGTGTTGATCTTCCGGCTGGTGATGGACTACGTGTTCCAGTTCGCCCGCTCATGGCAACCCGGCAAGGTGATGGTGGTGGTCTTGGAGGCCACTTACACTGTCACCGATCCGCCACTCAAGCTTCTGCGGCGGTTCATCCCGCCGCTGCGTCTCGGGGGCGTGGCGCTCGATCTGTCCTTCTTCGTACTGATGATCATCGTTTACATCCTGATCACCATCGTGAGCCAGCTGTGAACGGTACGGTCTTGCCGATTGCCGACGACAACGTTGAGGTGAAGAAGAGATGCCGTTGACCCCCGAGGACGTGCGGAACAAGCAGTTCACGACCGTCCGCCTCCGAGAAGGCTATGACGAGGACGAGGTCGATGCCTTCCTCGACGAGGTCGAAGCGGAACTGACGCGACTGCTCCGCGAGAACGAGGACCTGCGGGCCAAGCTGGCCGCGGCGACGCGTGCCGCTGCGCAGAACCAGCAGCAAGGCATGCGCAAGCCGGAGCCGCAGGACAGGCCCGGCGCTCCCGTGCCCGCTGCCATATCAGGACCGCAGCCGGTGCCGCCTCAGCAGCAACAGCAACAGATGGGCGGACCGCCCCAGTTGCCCGGTGGCGCACCGCAGCTTCCGGCAGGTCCCGGCGGCCACGGCCCGCAGGGTCCGCACGGCCCCGGCCCGATGGGCCAGGGTGGCCCGGGCCCGATGGGCCAGCACGGTCCGATGGGTGGCCCCATGGGCGGCCCCGGTCCGCAGCTCCCCCAGCCCGGTCAGGGCCCCGGTGGGGACAGCGCAGCCCGTGTTCTTTCGCTGGCACAGCAGACCGCTGACCAGGCGATCGCGGAGGCCCGTTCCGAGGCCAACAAGATCGTCGGCGAGGCGCGCAGCCGTGCCGAGGGCCTGGAGCGGGACGCCCGCGCCAAGGCCGACGCGCTGGAGCGGGACGCGCAGGAGAAGCACCGCGTGGCGATGGGCTCCCTGGAGTCCGCCCGCGCCACGCTGGAGCGCAAGGTCGAGGACCTGCGCGGCTTCGAGCGCGAGTACCGCACGCGCCTGAAGTCGTACCTGGAGAGCCAGCTCCGGCAGTTGGAGAACCAGGCCGACGACTCGCTGGCCCCGCCGCGGACGCCGGCGACCGCCTCGCTGCCGCCGTCCCCCTCGATGAGCGGTTCGATGGCCCCGGCCGGTGCCGGTGCCATGGGTGGTGGCGGTGGCCACACCATGGGTGGCAACCCGAGCATGGGCGGCAACCAGACCATGGGTGGCAGCGGCGGCCCCTCGTACGGTGGGCAGCAGCAGATGTCCCCGGCGATGACGCAGCCGATGGCGCCGGTGCGACCGCAGGGTCCGCAGCCGATGCAGCAGGCACCCTCGCCGATGCGCGGGTTCCTCATCGACGAGGACGACAACTGAGCAGCAGACCAGCGCTTGTGAGGCGCTAGTCGTCGGCAGAGTTACGGGCCGGGCCCCTGGGATCTTCCCGGGGGCCCGGCCCGTTTCTGCGTTCCCGGTCGGGGCGGGGCTCCGGCGCGCGAGTGGTGGGCGGGGGAGAGTCCGGCGCGCGCCGGTGGGGTCCGTTGCCGCCAGACGCCTCGGCGGCGCCGCGCGTGTCCGGGCGGCGGGCGGCGGGTGAGGAGCGGTGGCGTACGGGACGAGGTCGGTGCGCCCCGCCGTACGACGACGCCCCCGGTCCGCGCGGGATGCGCGAACCGGGGGCGGAATCCTGCTCGGTTACGCCTTGCGGAGGTGGAAGGTGAGGCCGAGGGGTTCGTCGGTGAAGGGCTGGCCGTAGCTGTCGTCCGCGGGGCCTTCGGCGAAGTCGGTGGCCAGCACCTCGTCCGCGATCAGCGTCGCGTGTTCGGTGACTGCCGCCGCGGTCTCTGCCTCAGTGGCCGACCAGCGGACGCTGATGCGGTCGGCGACGTCCAGGCCGGAGTTCTTGCGGGCTTCCTGGATGAGGCGGATGGCGTCGCGGGCGAGGCCGGCCTTGCGGAGTTCGGGGGTGATTTCGAGGTCGAGTGCGACGGTTGCGCCGGCGTCCGATGCGACGGACCAACCCTCGCGTGGGGTCTCGGTGATGATGACCTCGTCGGGGGTGAGCTCCACGCGTTCGCCGTCCACGGTGACCGCGGCCGTGCCGTCGCGCAGGGCTTGGGAGAGTGCGGCGGCGTCGGTTTCGGCGACGGCCTTGGCGACTGCTTGGACGCCCTTGCCGAATCGCTTGCCCAGGGCGCGGAAGTTGGCCTTGGCGGTGGTGTCGACCAGGGTGCCGCCCATCTCGGAGAGTGCGGCGAGCGAGGTGACGTTGAGTTCCTCGGTGATCTGCGCGTGCAGTTCGGCGGGGAGGGTGTCGAAGCCTTGGGCCGCGATGAGGGCGCGGGAGAGGGGCTGGCGGGTCTTGACGCCGGATTCGGCGCGGGACGCGCGGCCGAGTTCGACCAGGCGGCGCACGAGCAGCATCTGTTCGGAGAGCTTGGGGTCGATGAGCTCGGGGTCGGCCTCGGGCCAGGTGGTGAGGTGGACCGAGTCGGGGGCCGTGGGGTCGACCGGGACGATGAGGTCCTGCCAGACGCGTTCGGTGATGAACGGGGTGAGCGGGGCCATGAGTTGGGTGACGGTCTGGATCGCCTCGTGCAGGGTGCGCAGGGCCGCCGGGTCGCCTTGCCAGAAGCGGCGGCGGGAGCGGCGTACGTACCAGTTGGAGAGGCCGTCGACGAAGGTGGAGAGGAGTTTGCCGGCGCGCTGGGTGTCGTAGTTCTCCAGTGCGGCGGTGACCTGGTCGGTGAGGGTGTGGAGTTCGGACAGGACCCAGCGGTCGATCAGGGGGCGTTGGGCGGGGGTGGGGTCGGCGGGGCTGGGGGTCCAGTGGGTGGTGCGGGCGTAGAGGGCCTGGAAGGCGACGGTGTTCCAGTAGGTGAGGAGGGTTTTGCGGACGACTTCCTGGATGGTGGTGTGGCCGACGCGGCGGGCGGCCCAGGGGGAGCCGCCGGCGGCCATGAACCAGCGGACGGCGTCGGCGCCGTGTTGGTCCATGAGGGGGATGGGTTGGAGGATGTTGCCGAGGTGCTTGGACATCTTGCGTCCGTCCTCGGCGAGGATGTGGCCGAGGCAGACGACGTTTTCGTACGAGGACTTGTCGAAGACGAGGGTGCCGACGGCCATGAGGGTGTAGAACCAGCCGCGGGTCTGGTCGATGGCCTCGGAGATGAACTGGGCGGGGTAGCGCGCTTCGAAGAGGTCTTTGTTCTGGTGGGGGTAGCCCCATTGGGCGAAGGGCATGGAGCCCGAGTCGTACCAGGCGTCGATGACCTCGGGGACGCGGGTGGCGGTGTGGGCGCAGCCTTCCTGCGGACAGGGGAAGGTGACCGCGTCGATGTAGGGGCGGTGGGGGTCGAGTTCTGATTGGTCGGTGCCGGTGAGGTGGGTGAGTTCGGCGCGGGAGCCGATGCAGGTGAGGTGGCCGTCCTCGCAGCGCCAGATGGGGAGTGGGGTGCCCCAGTAGCGGTTGCGGGACAGGGCCCAGTCGATGTTGTTGGTGAGCCAGTCACCGAACCTGCCGTGCTTGACGGTCTCGGGGAACCAGTTCGTCCGCTCGTTCTCCGCCAGCAACCGGTCCTTGACCGCGGTCGTCCGCACGTACCAAGAGGGCTGCGCGTAGTAGAGCAGTGCCGTGTGGCAGCGCCAGCAGTGCGGATAGCTGTGCTCGTACGGCACGTGCTTGAAGAGCAGGCCGCGCTCCTGGAGGTCGGCCACCAGGACCTCGTCGGCCTTCTTGAAGAACTGCCCGCCGACCAGCGGGAGGTCGGGTTCGAAGGTGCCGTCCGGGCGGACCGGGTTGACCACCGGCAGGTCGTACCGCCGGCAGGTCTGGAAGTCGTCCTCACCGAACGCGGGGGAGGTGTGGACCAGACCGGTGCCGTCCTCGATGGTCACGTAGTCGGCGCAGACGACGAAGTTGGCGCCTTCGAGCGGGACCGAGTCGAAGGGGCGCTGGTACGCCCAGCGCTCCATGTCCTTGCCGGTGAAGGAGGCGCCGGTGGCCTCCCAGCCCTCGCCGAGCGCCTTGGTCACCAGGGCCTCGGCCACCACGAGCCGCTCGGTGCCGTCGGTCGCCACCACGTACGTCACGTCCGGGTGGACCGCCGCCGCGGTGTTGGCCAGCAGCGTCCACGGGGTGGTCGTCCACACCAGCAGCGAGGCGTCACCGGCGAGCGGGCCCGAGGTCAGCGGCAGCTTGACGAAGACCGAGGGGTCGACGATGGTCTCGTAGCCCTGGGCGAGTTCGTGGTCGGAGAGGCCGGTGCCGCAGCGCGGGCACCAGGGCGCGACGCGGTGGTCCTGGACGAGCAGGCCCTTGTCGAAGATCTGCTTCAGCGACCACCAGACGGAGTCGATGTACTCCGGGTCCATGGTGCGGTACGCGCCGTCGAGGTCGGTCCAGTAGCCCATGCGGGTGGTGAGCTCGGCGAACGCGTCGGTGTGCCGGGTCACCGATTCGCGGCACTTGGCGTTGAATTCGGCGATCCCGTACGCCTCGATGTCCTGCTTGCCGTTGAACCCGAGTTCCTTCTCGACGGCGAGTTCGACGGGCAGGCCGTGGCAGTCCCAGCCGGCCTTGCGGGCGACGTGGTAGCCGCGCATGGTGCGGAAGCGCGGGAAGACGTCCTTGAAGACGCGGGCCTCGATGTGGTGCGCGCCCGGCATGCCGTTGGCGGTGGGCGGGCCCTCGTAGAACACCCACTCCGGGCGGCCCTCGGACTGTTCGAGGGAGCGGGCGAAGACCTTGTTCTCGCGCCAGAAGTCGAGCACCGCGTGTTCGAGCGCGGGCAGATCGACCTGGGCGGGCACCTGGCGGTACTGGCGGGGCTGAGCCGGCTCGACCGGCTGCTGCTGCGACTCTGACATGGGGCGGTGTCTCTACTCTCCGGCGGAATGGCTGGTGCATGGTCCGTCGGAGGGACGAGAGCGCTGCGGCTCCCGCGGTACCACCCTCCTTGGCCGCGGGCACTCCCACGGCCCCCTCATTGGGGTCGCGCTTCCGGTTCTACTCACCCCCCGTGGTGCGGGGCTTTCTTCCGGCGGCTCCGGGGTGATCTTCGCGTCGCGCTGGCCCCCGGGCTCACACCGTCCCCGAGTCGCTCGCGGCTGCCGACGACGCTACTCGTCCCCTTCTACGCCTCTCGCTGAACCCAGTGTACGACTCGTCCGGCCGCCGGCCGACCGTAATTTCGCCGCCGCGACCTGGCACGGCGCCGCTCGGGCGGGGTGCGCCCGGTCGCCCGGCAGGGGGCGGAGGGCGGCGGCCACCGTGCGCCCGGGGGTGGCCGCGGGCCGGATTACCCCGCCGGCGGTGGGGCACAACGGATGAGACCGGTCTGCCAGGTGGCGGGCCGCGTACTGCGTCTTCCCGGGCGGAGGTGCCCGGGGTCCCGGAGGTCGGCGTGCCCTGTTGCCGCGTGGTGGGAGTCGTTTTATCGTTCCGGCACGATTCGCGCACAAGATCACAATATGTGAAGGGGTTGCGGCCATGGTGGCGAAGAAGCCCGCCGTGAAGCAGTCCACGGCGACGGCCCGGCGGGCCGCACCCGCGCAGCACGAGGACGCCTCCGCGCAGCGGGAGGACGCCTCCACCACGCCCCATCCCACGGCGCAGGCGGAGCCGACCGCTCCGAAGACGCCGAGCGGCGAGCGGGCCCCGGCGGCGGAACCGGACGCGAGACCCGGCGGGAAGCCCGACGGGAAGACCGGCGACAGGGCCAGCGCAAAGGCCAGCGGGAAGACCGGCGAAAAGACCACCGGGCAGGCCACCAAGAAGGCAGTCAAGAAGACCGCCAAGAAGGCCAGCGAGAAGCCCGGTGGAAAGCCCAACAAGAAGTCCCCTGAGAAGTCCACCGAGAAGTCCGCGCAGGCGGCGGCCAAGAAGAAGACCGTGGCCGCCCCGGCGAAGAAGAGCACGGCCAAGAAGGCTGCACCGGCCACGAAGGCGGTGCCCGCGAAGAAGACGGGAGCCAAGAAGGTGGCAGCGACAGAGACTCCGGGTGGGGCGTCGACGAAGGGCCGTAGCGCAGCGCCGGGGGCCGCGGTGCCCGGCGCCCGCGCGGCCACCGCCACGGAACCGGGCGATCTGGCCGTACGGCCGAACGAGGAGCCCTGGACCCCGGCGGAGGTGGCCGAGGCGCGGGCCACTCTCGAAGAGGACGCCGAACGGCTGCGCGCCGAGATCCGGGCGTCGGAGGAGGCGCTGAGCGGGCTGATGCGCGACTCCGGCGACGGGGCGGGCGACGACCAGGCCGACACCGGCACCAAGAACGTCACCCGGGAACACGAGATGGCGCTGACCAGCAACGCCCGCGAGATGCTGCTCCAGAGCGAGCGCGCGCTCAGCAGGCTTGAGGCCGGCACGTACGGGCTCTGCGAGAACTGCGGCAACCCGATCGGCAAGGCCAGGATGCAGGCGTTCCCGCGGGCCACCCTGTGCGTGGAGTGCAAGCAGCGGCAGGAGCGCCGCTGACCGCGGGGGGTCGGGGGTGTCGTACCCTCGTGCTCTACCAGGCGTGTCGTGGCGCCCGGGGGAGAGCGACACTGAGGGACTGACGTGACAGAGGCGGAGCAGGCCATCGGAACGCCCGAGCCGAAGAAGGCGGAACCCACGGAACCTGCGGAGCCCGCCGGCGCCTCGGCGGAGCCGGGCACCTCCGGCGGCCGGGGCAAGCGGCGCATACTCGTGCTGCTCTCGGTCGCCGCGTTCGCCTACGTGCTCGACCTGGTCACGAAGATCATCGTGGTCTCCGAACTGGAGCACGAGGGCGCGATCGAGGTCATCGGGACCTGGCTCCAGTTCGAGGTGGTGCGCAACCGGGGCGCCGCCTTCAGCTTCGGCGAGGCCATGACGGTGGTGTTCACCTGCATCGCCACCATCGTGATCGTGGTGATCGCGCGGATCGCCCGCAAGCTGTACAGCGCTCCGTGGGCGGTCGCGCTCGGGCTGCTGCTCGGCGGGGCGCTCGGCAACCTCACCGACCGGCTGCTGCGCAGCCCGGGCCACTTCAAGGGCGCGGTGGTCGACTTCATCGCGCCGGCCCACTTCGCGGTCTTCAACCTCGCCGACTCGGCCATCGTCTGCGGCGGCATCCTCATCGTGATCCTCTCCTTCCGCGGCATCGACCCGGACGGCACGGTGCACCGGGACTGATCCGGGCGCGCGGCTCGTCCGCGGGGCGGGCCGCGCGGCGCTCCGGCGGCACCGTCGGAGCGCGCCCGGGGCGCGCTCCGGGGCACCCCGGTGGCGCAAGGGTGGTGGCCGGGCTTCGCGCGCGGGCGCCGGGAGCGCGGTTCGGTCCGGCGTCCGGGCGGGCGTACGGGCAGGGCCGGCGCAGGGCCGCGGCCGGGAACACCGGCACGGGTCCCCGTGCAGGTTGCCGGGGCCAGCGTCCGTGCCGGCGCCGTTGCCGGTGTCGTACGGCGGCGACCCGGGGCGTCATCTGGGCCGGGTCCCTGGCCGCCGCGGGCCGGTCGGGCCGGTGTTCGCGCGGGCGCCGTGGGCCGGCCGGGCCGGGGGCAGGGCCGGACGTGCGTACGGAGGGTGGCCGGCGGTCCGGCATACTCGTCGGGTGAGCACCCTTCCCGAGATCCGCACCCTTCCCGTACCCGACGGCCTGGAGGGCGAGCGCGTCGACGCCGCGCTGGCCCGGATGTTTGGCTTCTCCCGCACCAAGGCGGCCGAGCTGGCCGCCGCGGGGAAGGTGCGGGTGGACGGTTCGGAGGCCGGGAAGTCCGACCGGGTCTCCGGCGGCGCCTGGCTCGAAGTGGAGATGCCGCAGGCCGCGCCGCCGGTGCAGATCGTCGCCGAGCCGGTCGAGGGCATGGAGATCGTGCACGACGACGAGGACGTCGTGGTGATCGTCAAGCCGATCGGCGTCGCCGCGCACCCGAGCCCCGGCTGGACCGGCACCACGGTCATCGGCGGCCTCGCCGCCGCCGGCTACCGCATCGCGACCTCGGGCGCCGCCGAGCGCCAGGGCATCGTGCACCGGCTCGACGTCGGCACCTCGGGGCTGATGGTGGTGGCCAAGTCGGAGCGCGCGTACACGCTGCTCAAGCAGCAGTTCCGGGAGCGCACGGTGGACAAGCGCTACCACGCGCTGGTGCAGGGCCACCCGGACCCGCTGAGCGGCACCATCGACGCCCCGATCGGTCGGCACCCGAACGCCGACTACAAGTGGGCGGTCACCGCCGAGGGCAAGCCCAGCGTCACCCACTACGACCTGGTCGAGGCGTTCCGCGCGGCCAGCCTGCTCGACATCAAGCTGGAGACGGGGCGTACGCACCAGATCCGGGTGCACATGGCCGCGCACCGGCACCCCTGCGTCGGGGACCTGACCTACGGCGCCGATCCGACGCTCGCCAAGCGGCTCGGGCTGACCCGGCAGTGGCTGCACGCGGTGCGGCTCGGGTTCGAGCACCCCTCGGACGGCCGCTGGGTGGAGTTCGAGAGCACCTATCCGCAGGACCTCCAGCAGGCGCTGGACCGGGTCCGGGCGGAGAGCGCCTAGCCTTTCCGGGGCGCTGCGGCGCCCGGCTCCTGGCCTTCCGTTCGGGAGGCCGGGCCCGCGGCCGGTGGGCGGCTCTGTAGGGAATTCCCGCGGGTGCGTCGCGCCTGGCGCAGCGGGCCGCCTGGCCCAGGCGCGGCCCGCCGCGCCCCGTGGCGGGCGGGCCCGGCCACGCCGCGTACCGCCCGTACGGCAGGCGCGAATACGCCCCATGGGTCCACCCGGCCGGGGTATTTGTCGTACTTCGTGGCAGGCTTGAAGCCGTGATCGTCTGACCGACGTCGGGAAGGCACGGCCCGTGGACCAGTTAGCCCTGCTGCTCCTGCTGTTGCTCGGGGCCGTGGTGATGGTCCCCATCGGGGAGCGGCTCGGGCTGCCGGCGCCGGTGCTCATGACGCTGATCGGCGTGGTGCTCGCGCTGCTGCCGTGGGTGCCCAACGTCGAGGTCGACCCCGAACTGATCCTGCCGCTGGTGTTGCCGCCGCTGCTGTACGCGGCGGTGCAGCGCACCTCCTGGCGGCAGTTCGCGGCCAACAAGCGGGCCATCTTCCTGCTCGCCGTGGCGCTGGTCTTCGTCACCACCGCCGCGGTCGCCGCCCTCGCGCACGCCATCGTGCCGGGGCTGCCGGTCGCCGCGGCCGTGGTGCTCGGGGCGCTGGTGGCGCCGCCCGACCCGGTGGCGGCGACGGCGGTCGCCGGGCGGCTCGGGCTGCCCCGCCGGATGGTCTCCATCCTGGAGGGCGAGGGGCTGTTCAACGACGTCACGGCCATCGTGCTCTACCACGTGGCGCTCACCGCCGCCGTGAGCGGCAGCTTCTCGGTGCCGGCCGCCGCCGGCACGCTCGCGCTGTCCGCGCTGGTCGCGGTCGCCGTCGGGCTGCTCCTCGGCTGGGTCACGGCCCGGCTGATGGGCCGGCTGGCCGATCCGACGCTCCAGATCGGACTGACGCTGCTGGTGCCGTTCGCGGCGTACGTGCTGGCCGAGGAGTTCCACGGCTCCGGGGTGCTCGCGGTGCTCACCACGGCGCTCTTCCTCACCGAGCACGCGATGGACGCCGACGACGTGCTGGGACGGCTCGCCGGACGCACCTTCTGGGAGGTGATCGACACCCTGGTCACCGGCGTCGCCTTCGGGCTGATCGGCCTGGAGCTGCACAACGTCTTCGGTACGGCCTCCGGGCGCTTCCCCGAACTGCTGGGCGCGGGCGCCGCCATCGTCGGGGTGGTGGTCGGCGTGCGCCTGGTGTGGTTGCTGCCCGCGGCCTGGCTGGCCAAGCGCCTGCACCGGCGCCGGGACTACGACGAGGACATTCCGATGACCTGGCGCGAGACGGTGATCATGTGGTGGTCGGGGATGCGCGGGGTGGCCTCGGTGGCGCTCGCGCTGGCCATTCCGTTCACGGTGGACGGCGGCGGGGACTTCCCGGCCAGGGACGAGATCCTGTTCATCGCCTTCTCCGTGGTGCTGGCCACGCTGGTCGTCCAGGGCCTCACGCTGCCGTGGCTGGTGCGGCTGCTGCGGGTGAGCGCGGACGCCAAGGCGGAGGAGGCGTTCGAGCGGGAGCTGGCCGAACGGGTGCTCCGAGCGACCCGGCGCAGGCTCAAGGAGATCCAGCAGGTGGAGGAGTTGCCCGACGAGCTGTGGGAGCAGATCGCCCGCCGGGCCTACGACCTCGGGGCCCGCATCTCGCCCGACATCGTGGAGGAGGACCGGCGGGAGGGGCACGATCAGCGCCTGGCACGGCTGCGGCGGCTCCAGCGGATCAACTCCGAGCTGCTGTCCGCCGCCCGGCACGAGGTGCTGGCCGCCCGCAGCGAACCGGGCGCCGACCCGGAGATCGCCGACCGGGTCCTGCACCAGCTCGACATGCGTAGCCTGCGCGGCGCCCCGCCCCCGGACGGGCAGTGAGCGGCTGGGCCGTCGCACGGGCCGTGGCAAGCGGGTCCGACGGGGGAGGCCGGGCACTGCGCGAGACCCCGGGGGAAGCGGGCGCCGGAAACGGCCCTCGCCCACTCGGCGTCCAGGGCCTCGCGGGAGTCGCCCCCGCCTACTCGCCGTCCGGGCCCCGAGACCCCCGCGGCCCCGGGCCGGGCGCCGTCGGAAGTTCCGCGGCGCCCGCGGTGTGCTGCTCGCCCCGGTCCTGCGCCGGAAGCCGGCCCGCCGGCTCGCGGACCGCTGCGGGGGCGGTGAGGATGCGCGGCAGCGCGTACGGGTGCTCCTCGCGCAGCCAGACCAGCAGCCGTTCGCGGATCTCGCAGCGCAGCGTCCAGATGTCGTCGGCATTGCGTGCCGTGGCCAGTGCCCGTACCTCGATCGTGCTCGGCGTGGTGCCGGTGACCAGCAGGTTCCAGGCCCGGCCGTCCCAGGTGGGGCAGTCTTCGAGGACCGTGCGCAGGTGTTCGCGCAGCTCGGCGATGGGCGCCGTGTGGTCGAGCTGGAAGAAGACGGTGCCGGTCATCTGGGCGCCGCCGCGGGACCAGTTCTCGAACGGCTTGCTGGTGAAGTAGGAGACCGGCATCGTGATCCGCCGCTCGTCCCAGGTGCGGACCACCAGATAGGTCAGCGTGATCTCGTCGACCGTGCCCCACTCGCCCTCGACCACCACCGTGTCCCCGATCCGGACCGTGTCGCCGAAGGCGATCTGGAGGCCGGCGAAGAGGTTGCCGAGGGTGGACTGGGCGGCGATGCCGGCGACGATGCCGAGCAGACCGGCCGAGGCCAGCATCGAGGTGCCGAAGGCGCGCATCGCCGGGAACTGGAGCAGCATCACGGCGGCGGCCACCACCCCGATCACCGCGGTCACCACCCGCTGGATCAGGGTGAGCTGGGTGCGCACCCGCCGGGCGCGGGCCGGATCGCGGTGCCCGGTGGCGGCGTACCGCGCGTAACCCGACTCGACCACCGCGGCCGAGATGCGCACCGCGAGCCAGGCCAGCGTGACGATCAGTATCAGCGTGAGGACCAGACCCATCGCGTCCATGTGGTCCTCGTCGCCGAACAGGTGGGTCTCCCGGTACGAGCCGCGTACCAGGCTCGTCCCCAGCACCACCTGGAACGGGAAGCGGCAGCGCCGCAACAGCCCCCACAGCGGCGTCTCCGGGTGCCGCAGGTCCGTCTTGGTCAGCAACCTGTCGACCAACCAGCCGACGATCACGGTGAGTGTGATGGAGCCGCCGATGACGATCAGCGGTCGCAACACGTCCTCCATGGACTACTCAGCTCCTCTTGGATCTTCGGGTAGATCTTCGCGTCCGCTCCGGATCACCGCCCGCCACCGTAACTGGCACGATGGGTCCCGTACGAAACAGCGACAGGGATGTGACTGCACGTGGCCAGGCCATCGACGATTGTGCTCTTCCACTCCGCCTACGGTCTGCGCCCGGCCGTGCACGCGGCGGCCGAGCGGCTGCGCGCCGCCGGCCACGAGGTGCACGTGCCCGATCTCTACGAGGGGCGAACCGTCGAATCCGTCGAGGAGGGCCGGGCGCTCAAGGACGAGATCGGCACCGACGAACTGCTGGTGCGCGCGGTGCGGGCGGTGGCGCCGCTCTCCGAGCGCGGCCTGGTCTACGCGGGCTTCTCGCTCGGCGGGGCCATCGCGCAGAACCTCGCGCTCGGTGACACCGAGGCCCGCGGCCTCCTGCTGCTGCACGGCACCTCCGACATCGCGGAGGACGCGGCGACCGACGGGCTGCCGGTGCAGTTGCACGTGGCCGACCCCGACCCGTTCGAGCCGCACGACTGGCTGAACGCCTGGTACCTGCGGATGGGCCGGGCCGGCGCCGACGTGGAGGTCTACCGCTACCCGGGCGCCGGCCACCTCTACACCGACCCCGAACTGCCCGACTACGACGAGCAGGCGGCGGAGCGCACCTGGCAGGTGGCGCTGGGCTTCCTGGCGGAGCTGTAGCCGAACCGCATCTCGTACCGCATCCCGGACTGGCGTCGCGGCGCGCCCGTACGCGACGAACCCCCGCGTCCGCCAGGTGCTGCTTGGCGGATGCGGGGGCTGCCGGGGGAGTGGGCGCGCGGGGCCGGTCAGCGCACCGGCTGGTCGGCCCGCTCCACGCGCTGGGTGCCCGACTTGGTCCGGTACGAACGCGCCCAGCGCGAGCTGGCGTTCGGGTCCTTGCGGTCGGAGACGGTGTAGTAGTCCATCTGCGTGCGCTGCTCGGTCACGTCCAGCACGCCGTAGCCGTGCGAGTCCATGTCCAGCCACTTCACGTGCCGGTTGGCGACCTTGATCGCGGCGACCGCCGGCAGCGACAGGGTGTGCGGCGCCACGTGCAGCAGGTCGTCGATGTTGTCCGAGGTCACCGACGTGACGACGAACTCGGTCGCGGCCGAGGGCGAGAGCGGGTACGTGGCGGCCTTGACCGGCACGTCATTGGCCCAGGCCATGTGGATGTCGCCGGTGAGGAAGACCGTGTTGTCGATGCCCCGATCGCGCAGGTGGGCCAGGAGTTCGCGGCGGTCGTCGGTGTAGCCGTCCCACTGGTCGACGCTGGGCGCGAGCCCCTCCTTGGGCAGCCCGAGCAGTTCCACCAGCGGCTTGAGGATGTGCGCCGGCAGCGAGCCGAAGGCGAACGGCGAGATCATCACCGAGGTGCCGACCAGCTTCCACTGCGCGTTCGACGCGGCCAGCCCGGACTTGAGCCAGTCGAGCTGCGCCCGGCCGGTGATGGTGCGCTCCGGGTCGTCCACCGCGCCGCTGCCGCCCTTGGCCTGCTCGGAGCGGAACGAGCGCAGGTCGAGCAGGTGCAGATCGGCCAGCGCGCCGAACTGGAGCCTGCGGTACGTGGTGCCCTTGATGCTCGGCCGCACCGGCATCCACTCGAAGTACGCCTGCTTGGCCGCCTCGACCCGGCGCGCCCACGCGCCCTCGGCCTCCGGCTGGTGGTTCTCGGCCCCGCCCGACCAGGCGTCGTTGGCGAACTCGTGGTCGTCCCAGATCGCGATCACCGGGTGCGCCGCGTGCAGCGCCTGGAGGTCGGCGTCGGTGCGGTAGTGCCCGTGCCGGGTGCGGTAGTCGGCCAGGCTGACGATCTCGTGCCGCGGCTCGTGCTGGCGCACCACGTACTTGGCCGCCGGATAGGTCCCCGTGCCGTACTCGTAGATGTAGTCGCCCAGGTGCAGCACGGCGTCCAGGTCGCCGCGCGTCGCCAGGTGCCGGTACGCGGAGAAGTAGCCGGCCTCCCAGTTGGCGCAGGAGACCACGCCGAACCGGATGTTGCCGTCCGATGCGCCGGCCGCGGGGGCGGTGCGGGTGCGGCCGACGGGCGAGAGGGTCTTGCCCACCGCGAACCGGTAGTAGTACGCGGTGCCCGGGCGCAGCCCGCGCACGTCGGCCTTGATGGTGTGGTCGGTGGCGGCGCTGGAGCGCACGCTGCCGCGGGCGACGACGGTGCGGAAGTCCTTGCCGGTGGAGACCTCCCAGTCCACCTTGACGGCCGCGCCATGGCCCGAACCGGGCACGGCGTCGGGGCTCGGCGTGATCCGGGTCCACAGCAGGACGCCGTCGGGCAGCGGGTCGCCCGAGGCGACGCCGTGCAGGAAGGCGGGGCCGGCGCTGGCGGCGTGCGCCTCGGTCAGGCCGGCCAGCGGGAGCAGGGCCGCGGTGGCCGCAGCGGCCGTGACGGCGGTACGGCGCGAGACGCGGGACGTATGAGATATGCGGGATATCTCGGATATCTGGGATGCCTGGGATGGGGTGTCTTGGGAGGTCACGGGCGTTGACCATACTGGTCAGTAGTGGCCGAAATAAGCCGAGCGGGTGGGCAAACTCCAAGAGTTTGCCCACCCGCCGCCGTCAGGACACCGGTGCGCTGATTACTTCTTCAGCTTCTCGTCGATCGCGCTGGTGAACTGGTCGGGCGTCATCGGCGGGTTGTCGCCGCCGACCGTGAGCTTCTCGCCGTTGAGCTGGAAGGCGGGGGTGCCGGTGATGCCCTCGTCCTTCGCCTTGTCGAACAGCTTGGAGACCTCAAGCGCCCACTTGTCGTACGTGCCGTCCAGCACGTTCTTCTCGAAGCCCTTGTTGCCCTTGAGCTCCTTGACCTCCTGGGCGATCTCGACCAGCAGCTTGTCGTCCGAGTACTCGTCCTCGCGCTCGTCGGGGTGGTTCTTGGCGTCGAAGAGGACCTTCTTGTACTCCAGGAACGCGTCCGGGCTGACGTTGAGCGCGGCACCGAGGGCGCTCAGCGCGTTCTTCGAACCCGAGCCGCTGATCTGCGGGTTCTCATCGATGAAGGTGCCCATCTTGAACTGGGCCTTGTACTTGCCCGACTTGAGGTCGGCTTGCAGCGTGGCGCCGGTGGCCTGCTCGAAGCTGGAGCACACGGGGCAGCGCATGTCCTCGAACACGGTGAGGGTGTTCTTGGCGTCCTTCTTGCCGATGACGATCTCGGCACCCTTGTCGCCGCCGGTGTTGGCCGGCTTCGCGAACGCCTTCTTCTTGGCGTCGCTCTTCCACTGCTTGTTGCTGACCTTGGTCTCGGCGCCCTCGTTCATGTTGGCGATGGCCACACCGATGCCACCGGCCACGGCGAGTACGGCGACGATGGCACCGCCGACGACCAGTTGCCGCCGCGCCTTCTCCTTCTTCGCCTGCTTCTCGCGCTCGATGCGCAGCCGCTCGCGGGCAGCCTGCTTGTTCTGCTGGGTGTTGCGCTTGCTCATGACTGTGTTCTCCGTCGTCTCAAAGTCAGGGTCGACCGGCGGCCGAAGTGCCGCTGCGGCCGGCGTGCACCGTGCTGGCGGTACGCGGCTGACGCCCGGGAGCGCTGGGGCTCAGGCCAGGGCAGAGACGGCGGGCGGGCCCCGCCGGACGACGGAGTGCAGCAGGAGTGGCAGGTTGCGGGCGGTGCCCGCACGGTCCGCGGGACGCTGCGCCGAGCGCGGCAGCAGATCGGCCGCGACGGCGGCGCAGGCCATCAGCAGCGGCCGGAACGCGAAGGAGGCGATCGCCCGCAGCAACTGCCCCAGCGCGGCCTCGCCCCGGCGCAGCCAGGCGGCGGCCACCAGGCCGATCGCGACGTGCGCGGCCAGCAGCAGCCAGGGCGCCGCCGAGTCGGCGCTGGTGGAGACGGTGACGGCGGCGCCGTGCTCACCCGTCATCCGGGTCAGCGGCGTGCCGACCCCGCCACCGCGGCACAGCAGGTCCACGCCCATGGTGCGCAGCGGACCGGCCACGGGCCCGCCCGCCTGTCCGTAACAAGCGTGCTGACCTGCGGTGAAGACGGTGTCAGCGGCCAGTTCGAGCGGGACGAGCAGGGCCGCTATCGACCCGTACCCGCGCTCGCGCCCGGCCAGGGCGAAGGCGATGGCGAAGACGGCGCCGCTCAGCAGCATCACGGTGGTGAGCGGCAGCGGGGCCCGCGAGAGCAGGACATGGGACGCGGCAGACAGCGTCACGCACAGCGCCGTGAAGAGCGCTGCGCGTACCGCCCGCAGTCGTACCGTCGATATGTCCATCGCCCGAGAGTGTGCCATGGCCGCGGTTAAGTGGCGCGTCAAGATTCGGCATCACTGGACGGACCCCGGCGGTGAGGCCAGAGCGGCACCGCTCAACGGCTGGCGTGTGAGTCATCTCACGGTGATGGGGAGTGGGTTGACGGGGGTGCTGGCTCGTGCAGGAGGTGCGCTGGGTGGGGGCACGGGGGTGCGGAGGTCCGGGGCGCGGGGCGCCGGGCGGGGTGAGTTGAGTGAGGCCGGGGGCGGGCAGCCTTGGCGGTCCCACCGGCGGGTCCGCGCCCCCGGACGCCCCCGTCCCACTCCGCCCGTCCCACTCCACCCCGTCCTACTTCCCTCCGCCCCGTCCCGCTGCGCCCGCGCCTGAGGGAGATGCCGGCGGTCGCCCGCCGGGCGGGCCGGCGGCGCGGGCGCCGGGGCCGGGCGCCGCCCGTGCGCCGCGTGGCTAGATCCGGTCGTCCACGGCCGCCGTGAAGTCGGCGGCGGTCATCGGCGTGCTGCCGCCGCTTCCGGTCAGCTTCGTCCCGTTCAGCTTCACGGTGGGGGTGCCCTCGACGCCGCTCGCGTCGAACGCCGCGGACATCTTCTGGGCCCACGCGTCGTAGACCCCGCTGCGCACCTGCTGGGCGAAGGCGGAGTTCCCCGCCAATGCGGGCACCTGCTCGGCGACCTTGAGCAAGTAGGTGTCGTCGGAGAAGGAGTCGGCGCCCTCGGTGGGGTGGTTCTCCTGCGCGTACAGGGCCTTCTTGTACTCCAGGAACGCGTTGGTGCTGACGTTGAGCGCGGCGCCCAGTGCGCTGACCGCGCTCCGCGAGCCGCTGCCGCCCATCGTGGTGTCCAGGAAGGTGGCCAGGTGGAAGGACGCCTTGTACTTGCCGGCCTGGATGTCCTTGATGACCGTCTCGCCCACGTTCTGCTCGAACATCGCGCACGGCGGGCAGCGGGGGTCCTCGTACAGCTCCAGGGTGTCGGTCGCCTCGGGCACGCCGATGACGACCGTGGTGCCGTCCGCCCCCGTCGTGTTCGCCGGCTTGACCAGCGGTCCCGTCGGGGCCTCGGTGCCGCCCGTGCTGCCGCCGCTGCCGGTGTCGCCGCCGCTGCTGGCGTCGCCTCCGGTGCCGCCCTGGCCCGGCTCCGTGCTCTTGCCCGCGTCGTTGTTGCCCGGGGCCCGGTGGTCCCCGTCGCTACCGCCGAACAGCTCGCGCTCGGCCGCCGCCTGCTCGTCCTTGGGGGAGTCGTCGTCGTTGCCCAGCACCAGCGTGCCGACGACCACCAGCGCGATCGCCGCCACGGCGGCCACCACCGCGATCAGCGTCCGCCGCTGGTTGCCCGGCTGCCCGGGCGGCGGCGCCTGGCCGTACGGCTGAGTCCCTGGTGCCTGCCCGTACGGCTGGGTCCCCGGCCCGTACGACGGCGGGGGCGGGGCCTGTCCGAATCCGGGCTGCTGCGGGGCGGCTCCGGGCGGGGGCGGGTACGGGCCCGCCGGGGGTATGCCCGGCGGGGCGGGAGGCGGCGGGTTGGATGGCGCGCCCTGCGGCTGCTCTCCGTCGGGCTGCTGCTGACCTGGCTGCATGGCCAGTCACCCTAGCCGGGGCGGCCCGGGCCGCGGCAGGCACTGACGCCGATCGGTCAGGGGCCCGGCCGTAGTGATCCGTCGCCCGGCCGCGGGGACGGGTGGACGGGCGCTCCATCAGAGGGTCGGGGCGAGACGGCCGGGGCGGGTCGGTGGGGCGGCGGGTGTCGGCAGGACGTCGGCCGTGCGACGCCGACTGCCCGCCCCGCCACCGCCAGCCGACACCACCACCGCCACCACCGGCCCGCTCACCCGTGGCTCACCGCCGGCTCACAGGCCCGGTATGGCCCCGTTGCGGAAGAGGTCAACGAAGATCTGGTGGTCGGCGCGGGCCCGGGCGCCGTAGTCGTGCGCGAAGTCGACCAGCAGGTCGGCGAAGCCGCTCTCGTCGGCGGCGATCGCCGCGTCGATGGCGCGCTCGGTGCTGAACGGCACCAGCGAGTGGCCGCTCTCGTCGTCCGCCGCCGCGTGCATCGTGGCCGTCGCCCGGCCCAGGTCGGCGACGACCGCGCCGATCTCCTCCAGGTCGTCTATGTCGGACCAGTCCAGGTCGACCGCGTACGGCGACACCTCGGCGACCAACTGACCGGCGCCGTCCAACTCGGTCCAGCCCAGCCACGGGTCGGCGTGCGCCTGGAGCGCGCGCTGCGAGATGACCGTGCGGTGCCCCTCGTGCTGGAAGTACTCGCGCACCCGGGCCTCGGTGATGTGCGCGGCGACGGCGGGCGTCTGCGCCTGCTTGAGGTAGATGACGACGTCGTTCTCCAGGGCGTCGCTGTTGCCTTCGAGCAGGATGTTGTACGAGGGGAGGCCGGCGCTGCCGATGCCGATCCCGCGCCGGCCCACCACGTCCTTGACCCGGTAGGAGTCGGGCCGGTCGAGGCTGGACTCGGGGAGCGTCTCCAGATAGCCGTCGAAGGCCGCCAGGACCTTGTACCGGGTCGCGGCGTCCAACTCGATGGCGCCGCCGCCGGCGCTGAACCGCCGCTCGAAGTCGCGGATCTCGGTCATCGAGTCCAGCAGCCCGAACCGGGTGAGCGAGCGGGCGTCGCGCAGCGCGTCCAGCAGCGGCCCCTCGGCGGTGTCCAGGGTGAACGGCGGCACCTCGTCGTCCTTGGCGCCCGAGGCGAGGGCCGCGATGCGCTCCCGGTACGCGCCCGCGTACGTGCGGACCAGGCCGGTGATCGCCTCGTCGCTGAGCGCCTTGGTGTACCCGATCAGCGCGACCGATGCGGCGAAGCGCTTGAGGTCCCAGGTGAAGGGGCCGACGTACGCCTCGTCGAAGTCGTTGACGTTGAACACCAGGCGGCCGTGGGCGTCCATGTACGTGCCGAAGTTCTCGGCGTGCAGGTCGCCGTGGACCCACACCCGGCTCGTGCGCTCGTCCAGGTACGGGCCGCCGTGTCGCTCGGCCGCCAGGTCCTCGTAGAACAGGCAGGCCGTGCCCCGGTAGAAGGCGAAGGCGGACGCGGCCATCTTCCGGAACTTGACCCGGAAGGCCGCGGGGTCGGCGGCGAGCAACTCGCCGAAGGCGCCGTCGAAGACGGCGAGGATCTGCTCGCCGCGCTGTGCCCGGCCCTGCTCGGTCGCCATCGCTTGGTCCTCCTGGGGTGTGTCGCACGGAACTGTTGTCCCGCCGATTCCAACGCGCGGGGCACCGTCGGAGTGCCCGCCCGTCGTCGATCGTCCGGCGGTCGTCCGAAGTAGACTTCGGAGCCATCTTTCCCTCCTGGCTCACCCCGCGGGGAGGAGGGGACCGCATCCGTCACCCACTGTTCGCCGGAGGTCTTCCACCGTGGCCAAGCCGCCCTTCACGCATCTGCATGTGCACACTCAGTATTCGCTGCTCGATGGTGCGGCGCGGCTGAAGGACATGTTCGAGGCGTGCAGCCAGATGGGCATGTCGCACATCGCGATGACCGACCACGGAAACCTGCACGGCGCCTATGACTTCTATCAGCAGGCGACCAAGGCCGGTATCACGCCGATCATCGGCATCGAGGCGTACGTGGCCCCCGAGTCCCGGCGGAACAAGCGACGCATCCAATGGGGCCAACCGCACCAGAAGCGCGATGACGTGTCGGGCTCGGGTGGTTATACGCACAAGACGATCTGGGCGGCGAGCAAGACGGGTCTGCACAACCTGTTCCGGCTTTCGTCGGACGCGTACAAAGAGGGCTGGCTGACGAAGTGGCCCCGGATGGACAAAGAGGTGATCGCCCAGCACGCGGAGGGGCTGATCGCCTCGACCGGATGCCCGTCGGGCGAGGTGCAGACCCGGCTGCGGCTCGGCCACTTCGACGAGGCGCTCAAGGCGGCGGCCGAATACCAGGAGATCTTCGGCAAGGGCCGGTATTTCCTGGAGCTGATGGACCACGGTCTCGACATCGAAAAGCGGGTCCGCGACGGATTGCTGGACATCGGCAAGAAGCTGGGCATTCCGCCGCTGGTCACCAATGACTCGCACTACACGTACGCGCATGAATCGGCGGCGCATGACGCACTGCTGTGCATTCAGACCGGTAAGAACATCTCGGACCCGGACCGATTCCGCTTCGACGGCTCCGGCTATTACATCAAGTCCACCGACGAGATGTACGCGGTGGATTCGTCCGACGCCTGGCAACAAGGGTGCGCGAACACCCTCCTCGTGGCCGAGCAGATCGACACGAGCGGCTGGTTCGAAAAGCGCGACCTGATGCCCCGTTTCGACGTTCCCGAGGGCTACACGGAGGTCTCCTGGTTCCAGGAGGAAGTGCGCCGGGGAATGGCGCGCCGTTTCCCGGGAGGCGTTCCCGACGACCGGCAGAAGCTGGTCGAGTACGAAATGGACGTCATCATCCAGATGGGGTTCCCCGGCTACTTCCTCGTGGTCGCCGACTTCATCATGTGGGCCAAGAACAACGGCATCGCGGTGGGCCCGGGACGTGGTTCGGCGGCCGGTTCGATCGTCTCGTACGCGCTGGGCATCACCGACCTCGACCCGGTGGAGCACGGGCTGATCTTCGAGCGGTTCCTGAACCCCGAGCGCGTGTCCATGCCCGATGTCGACATCGACTTCGACGAGCGCAGGCGCGCCGAGGTGATTCGGTACGTGACGGAGAAGTACGGGGCCGACAAGGTCGCGATGATCGGCACGTACGGCACGATCAAGGCGAAGAACGCGATCAAGGACTCGTCCCGCGTGCTCGGTTATCCGTACGCGATGGGTGACCGCATCACCAAGGCGATGCCGGCCGACGTGCTGGGCAAGGGCATCAATCTCGACGGCATCACCAATCCGCAGCACCCGCGCTACAGCGAGGCGGGCGAGGTGCGGTCGATGTACGAGAACGAGCCGGACGTGAAGAAGGTCATCGACACCGCCAAGGGCGTGGAGGGCCTGGTCCGCCAGATGGGCGTGCACGCCGCCGGCGTGATCATGTCCAGCGAGACCATCACCGACCACGTACCGGTCTGGGTGCGGCACACCGACGGCGTCACCATCACGCAGTGGGACTACCCCACCTGTGAAGACCTCGGTCTGCTCAAGATGGACTTCCTGGGTCTGCGCAACCTGACGATCATGGATGACGCGGTCAAGCTCATCAAGCGCAACAAGGGCATCGACATCGAATTGCTCGCGCTGCCGCTCGATGACCCCAAGACCTATGAACTGCTGTGCCGCGGTGACACGCTGGGCGTCTTCCAGTTCGACGGCGGGCCGATGCGGTCCCTGCTGCGGCTGATGAAGCCCGACAACTTCGAGGACATTTCCGCCGTGTCGGCCCTGTACCGGCCGGGCCCGATGGGCATGAACTCGCACACCAACTACGCGCTGCGCAAGAACGGCCAGCAGGAGATCACGCCGATCCACCCCGAGCTTGAGGAACCCCTCAAGGAGGTGCTCGGCATCACCTACGGCCTGATCGTGTACCAGGAGCAGGTGCAGAAGGCCGCCCAGGTGCTCGCCGGCTACTCGCTCGGCCAGGCCGACCTGCTGCGCCGCGCCATGGGCAAGAAGAAGCAGGAAGTACTCGACAAGGAATTCATCCCGTTCCAGCAGGGCATGCGGGACCGCAACTATTCCGACGAGGCGATCAAGGCCGTGTGGGACGTGCTGGTCCCCTTCGCCGGCTACGCCTTCAACAAGGCGCACTCATCGGCGTACGGACTGGTCACGTACTGGACCGCCTACCTCAAGGCCAACTACCCGGCCGAGTACATGTCCGCGCTGCTCACCTCGGTGCGCGACGACAAGGACAAGTCGGCGATCTACCTCAACGAGTGCCGCCGCATGGGCATCCGGGTGCTGCCGCCGAACGTCAACGAGTCGGAGGCCAATTTCGCCGCGCAGGGCGACGACGTGATCCTCTTCGGCCTGACCGCGGTGCGCAACGTCGGCCAGAACGTCGTCGACTCGATCATTCGCAGCCGCAAGGCCAAGGGGAAGTTCGCCTCCTTCCCCGACTACCTGGACAAGGTGGAGGCGGTCTGCTGCAACAAGCGCACCACCGAATCGCTGATCAAAGCGGGCGCCTTCGACGAGATGGGGCACACCCGCAAGGGCCTGATGGCGCACTACGAGACCATGATCGACAACGTGGTCGCGGTCAAGCGCAAGGAGGCCGAGGGGCAGTTCGACCTGTTCGGCGGGATGGGCGACGAGGGCGGCGACGACACCCCGGGCTTCGGGCTCGACGTGGAGTTCTCCGACATCGAGTGGGACAAGTCGTACCTGCTCGCCCAGGAGCGCGAGATGCTCGGCCTGTACGTCTCCGACCACCCGCTCTTCGGCATCGAGCACGTGCTCAACGACAAGGCGGACGCGGCGATCGCCCAGCTCACCGGCGGCGAGCACGCGGACGGTGCGATCGTGACCATCGGCGGCATCATCTCCGGTCTCCAGCGCAAGATGACCAAGCAGGGCAACGCCTGGGCGATCGCGACCGTGGAGGACCTGGCCGGCTCCATCGACTGCATGTTCTTCCCCGCCACCTACCAACTCGTCTCCACCCAACTGGTCGAGGACGTCGTGGTCTTCGTCAAGGGTCGGCTCGACAAGCGCGAGGACGTGCCCCGGCTGGTGGCGATGGAGATGATGGTGCCCGACCTCTCGGAGGCGTCCGCGGACGCGCCGGTCACCATCACCATCCCCACGGTCAAGGTCACCCCGCCGCTGGTGGAGAAGTTGGGCGAGGTGCTCACCCACCACCGCGGCTCCACCGAGGTGCGGATCAAGCTCCAGGGCGCCCGCAAGACCACCGTGCTGCGCCTGGACCGGCACCGGGTCACCCCCGATCCCGCGCTCTTCGGCGATCTCAAGGTGCTGCTCGGCCCGTCCTGCCTGGGGGCCTGAGGCGCACCGCCGGGCGCGGCGACCGGCTCCGGCGTCGCGGCCGGTATCGACGTCGGTGTCGGAGTCGGCGTCGGAGTCCGATAATGCGCGCGATATCGCAGCAGATGCGGTGAAGGGCAAGTAAAGGGGCGCGCCCTGTGCGGGGCGCGCCCCTTTACGCTTTCTCTGCCGCCTCGTCCGTGGGTTTCGTCGAGTTCCGTGTTTTCTGCGTCGGTTGCCCGGTGAGTGTGGCTCTTGTGCTTGTTGTGGCTACGGATGTGGTGCGGGGCCCGTTGTTCCGGCCACGCGCTGCGATGATTTCCGGCCGGTGCCGTTCGACGGCGCCCCGCCCCGGCGTTCGCGGGGGCGGGGGAAGAGCGGCCGGTCACCGCGGGGCGCGGGGCGTGGGGTCAGCCGGTGCGCTGCGCCCTCAGTTGTGCCCGAAACGACGCTGGTGCTTGCGGGCCACGTCCGCCGGGCTGCCCTGGGCCTGGGCCTGCGGCCGGGCCTGTGCCTCCATCGCGGACTTCTGCGCCTCCTGTCGGCCGCGCTCGGCCGCGCTGGCCTTCTGCTGCTCATTCCGGTCGCGCTTGTGCTTGCCCATCGTGGTGCCTCCAGTGCGAGGGTTTCCCCCGGAAAACACCCTGGCACGACAATCGGGAGCCTGCACGTCGGGCAATTGCCGGGTGGAAAGGGCGGGATGGGCCGCGTCGTTCCATATCCGCCACGCCGATGATCGAGTTCCGGCTGATAACCCCCGTACGGTCGGGCAGACTCAAAGGAAAGTCGAAGCAAAAACGCCGGGGCAGGGCCATGCCGGTACTGCCGTGTCAGGGACCGTGAAGAAAGAGGGTGGAACGTGGACCGCTGCGTCGTCCTGGTGGACGCCGGGTATCTGCTGGGCGCCGCCGCGAGCCTGCTCGCCGGGGAACCGGCCCGCTCCCGCATCACCGTCGACCACGCCGCCCTCATCAAGGGGTTGCGCGACCGCGCAGAGGCCGACACGGAGCAGCCGCTGTTGCGCATCTACTGGTTCGACGGCGCCCCCGACCGGGTGCCGCAGCCCGAGCACCGCAGGCTGCGCGTGATGCCGCGGGTCACCGTGCGCCTCGGCGCCCTAACCCGGAGTGACGGCCGCTGGGCGCAGAAGGGGGTGGATGCCGCCATGCATGCCGAGCTCACCGAACTCGCTCGCAACCGGGCATGTTCTGACATCGTTCTCGTCACCGGCGACGGCGACCTGCTGCCCGGTCTGATGTCCGCCAAGGAACACGGGGTCGCCGTCCACCTGTGGGCCGTCCAGGCCGCCGACGGCGACTACAACCAGTCCGAGGACCTGGTGGCCGAGGCCGACGAGCGGCGGGTGCTCGACCGCACCTGGATCACCCAGGCGGTACGGGCCAAGGAGCTGGCGAGCGCGTGCCCGACGCCCCCCGTGCCCCGCCCCGAGATCGCCGCCATCCTCTCCGCCCCGCTGCCCGAGACGGCCGCTGCCGCTGCCGCCGCCGCGGGCTCGCAGACCAGCCGCCCGCCCGCGCGGGGGGCCCTGCCCCGTACGGCCCCGGGGGACGGGAGCGCGGTCGGCCAGGGGGAGTCGCCGGCCCGGCCCGCGGCGGCGGCCACGGCCGACACCAGCCAGCCGAACGGCAACGGCTCCAAGGGCGTGCCCACCCCCAAGGACCTGGCCGGACTCGCCCGCCCCGGCAGCGCGGCGCCCGCCACCCCGCAGCCCGTGCCCACCGCCACGCTGCGCTGGTCATCCGAGAAGGGCTGGGTCGAGCGGGGCACCACCCCCGCCACCGGCGAGCCACCCGAAACCGCCGCGCTGCCGATGCTGGCCCAGCTCACCACCGCCGAACAGCGCTGGGCCGACCGCGAGGAGGACATCACCGCGGTCAGCGGCGACCCCTTCGAGGTGGGCCAGGTCTTCGCCCGCCGCTGGATCGGGCGCCTCGTCGAACCGACCCACGTGCGCCAACTGTCCACCGAGTACCCCCGCATCCCGCACCGCATCGACGGCGAACTGCTCAGGTACGCGGCCCGCTTCGGCCTCCTCGCGCACAAGGACGACCAGATCGACGAGCACGACCGGTACGCCATCCGCGCGGGCTTCTGGCGCGAAATCGACACTCGGATGGCCGCCGAGCACGCACCGGTATCCGAATAGCGGCCTACGCCCCGGCACGGGAGGGCCGCCGGGCCACCCCGCGGGGGCGTCCGCGACGGTTTCGGGCCACTGCACCTGCGGCGCGCGGGGCCGGCGGAACGGCCCCGGAGCAGGGCTGCGGGGGCGGGGCGCGTACCCTCGTAGCTCGTGAGGACGGGCGCGAAGCAGCCGGAGCGGGACTCCGGGACCCAGGTGGCCGGCGGCGACGCGGTGTGCGTGGTCCGCGGCCTCGTCAAGACCTACCCCGCCGCCCGCGCCCGCCGCGGCACCCCACCAGGACCCGCCATCCGCGCCAGTGACGGCATCGACCTGGACGTGCGGCGCGGCGAGATCTTCGGCCTGCTCGGCCCCAACGGCGCCGGCAAGTCCACCCTGGTCCGCCAGCTCACCGGCCTGCTGCGGCCGGACGAAGGCACCGTTGACCTGCTCGGCCACGACCTGGTCCGGCACCCGGACCGGGCCTCGCGCCTGGTCGGCTACCTGGGGCAGGAGTCCACCGCGCTGGACGAGCTGACCGTGGCGCTGGCCGCCGAGACCACCGGGCGGCTGCGCGGCCTGGACGTCAGGGCGGCCCGAGCCGAGCGGGACGCCGTCCTGGACGAACTGGGCCTGACCCCCATCGCCGGCCGCGCGATCAAGAAGCTCTCCGGCGGTCAGCGCCGGCTCGCCTGCGTGGCGGCGGCGTTGGTCGGCGAGCGCCCGATGCTGGTCCTGGACGAACCGACCACGGGCATGGACCCGATCGCGCGGCGCGCCGTATGGGCGGCCATCGACCGCCGGCGGGCCGAGAGCGGCACGACCGTCCTGCTGGTCACGCACAACGTCATCGAGGCCGAGACGGTCCTGGACCGGGTCGCGGTCATGGACGACGGCCGGGTCATCGCCTGCGACACGCCCGCCGGCCTGAAGGCGCTGGTGGCCGGCGACGTACGGGTCGAACTGGTCTGGCGCGACCAGCCGCCGCTCGACGTGCCCGAGGTCGCGGCCCTCCAGGACACCGCCAGGGCGACGGGGCGGCGCTGGTCGCTGCGGCTGGCGCCGGACGAGGCGCGTGCGGTGATCGCCGCGGTGACCGGGGGCCCGGCGTTCGCGGCCCTGGACGACTTCACGCTCGCCACGCCCAGCCTGGAGGACGTCTACCTGGCGCTGGGCGGACGCGCCCAGGGGCCCGAGGGACTGGTGAAGGCGTGAGCCACCGGCAGCCGTGCGGTCCCCGGGGGCACCAGGTCCGGGGACGTTACGCCGGCGAGCCGCCAGCAGCCGCGTTGCCGGCAGGCGGGTCGAGCGGCGGGCGGGTGGTTGGCCCGGGCGCCGTGCGGCCTCGTACGCTGGTGGGTCCGGCGGCCGGGCGGGTCGCGGAGGGCCGCCACGAGGGTCGCCGCGCCGGCACCGCACGACGGTGCGCCGCCCACCGGGACGGCTGCGACGGGGCGGCGCCGCGCGCCGCAGCCACCACCGGGGCGACGGTCCCGGCGCGTGCCGGGCGCGCCCGGATGCGGGAGACAGGACGATCGGGGCCGGGCGGCGGACCGGGAAGCAGGCGCGTGACATGGAGCGGGGGACGCCGCAGCGAACCGGGCCGCAGCGTGGCGCGAGTCGCCGCGGCCGGACGGCTCGTACGGAATCAGCTCGTACGGAAGAGGAGCAGCACAACGTGAGTGCCGTGTCCGCGGCGGCCGTGCCCGCCCGTGCCGCAGCCGAGTCGGGCCAGGGCGCCCGCAGCACGGCCGCCGTGCGCGAACCGGCGCCGCTCGCGGCCCGGGCGCGGCTGCTGCCCGCGCTCGCCGCGGTGTACCGGGCGCAGCTCTCGCGGGCCAGGGTGGCGCGCATCCCGCTGCTGTTCGTGGCCACCTTCCAGTCCATCGGCATCATGATCTTGATGCGCGGCGTGGTGGACGGCGGCAGCGAGGCGCGGGCCGTGGTCTCCGGGGCCAGCGTGCTGGTCGTCGCGTTCGTCGCGCTCAACCTGCTCGCCCAGTACTTCGGGCAACTGCGGGCCAGCGGCGGGCTCGACCACTACGCGACCCTGCCGGTGCCCCCGGCGGCCGTGGTGCTCGGCGCCGCCGGCGCGTACGCCTCCTTCACGGTGCCCGGCACCATCGTCACGGCCGTCGTGGGCAGCGTGCTGTTCGGGCTTCCGATGGTGCACCTGTGGGTGCTGATCGCGGTCATCCCGCTCTCCGGGGCAGCGCTCGCCGGGCTCGGCGCGGCGCTCGGGCTGCTCGCCCCGCGGCCCGAACTCGCCACCCTCTGCGGCCAACTCGGCATGTCGGCGGCGCTGCTGCTCGGGGTGCTGCCGGCCGAGCGGATGCCCGCCCCGGTGGAGTTCGCCCGTGACCTGCTGCCCTCCACCTACGGTGTGGAGGCGCTGGCCCGCGCCTTCGACGACCATCCCGACTGGCTGGCCGTCCTGGTCGACCTCGGGGTCTGCGCGGCGGTGGGCGTGGTCTCGCTGGCCGCCGCGACCTGGGCGTACCGCAGGGCGGCGGTGCAGTGACGCGGCCCGGCGAGCCGCCTGCCGCTTCAGCCACCTCCCCCACCTGGCACGATGACGGAGTGACCGCACCGTTGACACCCTCTGACCAGCCCCCGCCCACCCCCGGCCGTCAGCCCCACCCCGGCCATCCGGGCGGTGCGCACGCCGCGCAGGACGCCGGGCGGGCCGGTACGGGGCCCGGCAAGTACGCCGAGTTCCGGGACGCGGCGATCGTCACCGCGGCGCTCACGGCCGTCGGTGCGGTCCTCGCCGTGCTGTGGGCGTGGCTGGCGCCGCGGGTGCAGATGGTCCTGATCGGCAACTCCGTCTACCCCAAGAACTCCGAGAGCGAAGAGGTGATCGGCGGGGACGGCACCTTCCTGCTGATCGCGCTCGGCGTGGGCCTGGTCTCCACCGCCGTCGTGTTCTGCTTCCGCCGCTCGGGCGGGGTGCCGCTGGTGGCGGCGCTGACCGTCGGCGGGCTGCTCGGCTCGTGGGTCGGCTGGCGGTTCGGGATCGTCCTCGGGCCCGAGACGGACCTCGCGGTCAGCGCGCGCGAGGCCGGCGAGCGGGTGCCGTTCGACGGCCCGCTGGAGCTCAAGGCCAAGGGCGTGCTGCTGGCCTGGCCGGTCGCGGCGATGGTGATGCAGCTCATTCTCACCGGCCTGTTCGGGCCGCGTGACCCGGAGCCCGAGCACACCGCGTACGCCCCGGCGCCGGCTGCGGCCCCCGCGCCGGTCGAGGGTGCCCCCGCGGCGCCGACGGGCGAGGGCCAGCCCCGACCGGGCGATGACCGGCCCGCACCGCCGCAGGGCCCGGCCGCACCGGCACCCCCGTCGGGGTCGACCCCGCCGCCAGGACCGGCCGCGCCTCCCGCACCGGGCGGCCAGGGCCCGACGCCGGAAGGCCCGTAGCCGCACCCGCGGCGCGCGGGAGAGACGCAGTCGTACGGGGCGGGACCGCCGTGGTCCCGCCCCGTCGGCGTTCCGTGAGCCGTGGCGGGGAACGCGGCGGGAGGAACCCGACGGACGCGTGCCGGGCTCCGGCGGGGTGGTGTGGCGGACGGTGTCCCGCGTCGGCCCGGTGGCGGAGCGGCGTCAGGCGCGGGCGATCGGAGCCAGCACCGCGTCGGTGAGGGCCTGGAGGTCGGCGGGGGCGAGTTCGACTTCGAGGCCGCGGCGGCCGGCCGAGACGCAGACCGTGGCGTGCGTGGTGGCCGAGGAGTCCAGGGCGGTGGGCAGCCGCTTGCGCTGGCCCAGCGGGGAGATGCCGCCGCGCACGTACCCCGTCGTCCGCTCGGCGGCGGCCGGGTCGGCCATCGTGGCCCGCTTGCCGCCCACCGCAGCCGCCAGCGCCTTCAGGTCGAGCGAGCCGGACACCGGCACGACCGCGACCGTCAGCGTCCCGTCCACGTCCGCCACCAGCGTCTTGAACACCTGCTCGGGGGCGACCCCGAGGGCCCGGGCCGCCTCCTCGCCGTACGAGCCGTAGGCCGGGTCGGTCGGGTCGTGGACGTAGGAGTGCAGCGTGAACTCCACGCCCGCGTCGGTCAGCGCGACGGTGGCCGGGGTGGCGCCGGCGGGCTGCTTCTTGCCCTTCGCCGCCTTGGCGTGCTGCTGCGACTTCCTTGCCACGAGGCGTACTCCGGGGTGTCGGGGCCGGCCGCCGACCGGTGTCGCGCCCGAGGTCAGTTCGGGCTGGTCGGCCGCCGGGTCAGATCGACCATGGGCAGGGACGGGAGCTTACCGATCACCGCCGCCTCGGCGCGCAGCAATTTCAGCTCCTCGGCCAGCCGGCTCGCCGTGTCGGGGGCCTGGAGCAGCCGCTGCTTGGCCGGCACGTCGAGCACGGCGGCGGCAGCCACCAGGTACGACAGCACCGAGGGTTCTTCCGGCAGGTCCTGCCCCGAACTGGCCACCGACCGTTCGCGGGCGCCGGCCAGCCGCTTCTGGTAGGTGCGGAACGCCCGCACCACGCCGGAGGCCAGCGCGCCGGCGCCATCGCCGGCGACCTCCTCCAGCGGTTCGACCTCGGCGGTCAGGTACGGGCCCGAGGCGTCGACGGACAGCAGCCGGAAGCGGGTGGTGCCGGTGGCCACCGCCTCGTACGTGCCGTCCTCCTGTTCCCTGATGGTCGCCGCGTCGGCGATACACCCCACCGCGTGGAAGGCCCGGATCGGATCGTCACCGAACCCGGCCGCCGCGCCGCGCTCGGGCTCGGCGGTCGGGTCGGGCAGTCCGGGCGCGGTCGGGGCGACCTCGCGGCCGTCGCGGATGGCGACCACGGCGAAGTTGCGCGGCTCGTCCGACGGCAGCGCTGCGAGGTCGCGCATCAGCGCACGGTAACGCTGCTCGAAGATGTTCAACGGCAGCACGAGCCCGGGGAACAGCACGGTGTTCAGCGGAAAGAGCGGCAGGCGGGCGGCAGTCACGACGGGTAAGCCTAATGGCCCGCCCCGGTTCCGCGACTCACGGCGTGCCACAGCCGTTGCGCCGGCCGCCGGCCCGCCGCGCCAACTCGCCCCCGTGCGCGGGGTTTTCGCCGTGCGCGGTGGGCCCGACCGGGGCGCTGGCGCCGGCGCCCGAC
>NZ_JBLIWA010000056.1:0-36584 GCF_047525675.1 Streptomyces sp. 796.1
GGCCCGGCGGCCGTCCCACACGGCGCCACGCACGGGCCCTTGCGCCACCACTCCGGCAGCAGGGCGATCGCCTCGTCGCCGAGCGGGTTGACGCCGGGGCCGGCGGCCAGCGAGTGGCCGACCAGGACGTGCAGGCACTTGACCCGGTCGGGCATTCCGCCGGCGCTCGGGAAGCCCTGGAGCACCTCGATCGCGTCGCGGCGGGCGATGTAGTCCTCGTGGGCGGCGCGGTAGGCCGCGGCCAGTTCCGGGTCGCTCGCCAGCCGCGCCGTCATCTCCTTCATCACGCCGTTGGCCTCCAGGGTGCCGATGGCGGAGGCGGCGCGCGGGCAGGTCAGGTAGTAGGTCGTCGGGAACGGCGTGCCGTCCGGCAGACGGGGCGCGGTCTCGACGACGTCCGGGTTGCCGCACGGGCAGCGGTGGGCGACCTGGCGCAGGCCGCGCGGGACCCGGCCGAGTTGGTCACCGACGGCGGCGATGTCCGCGTCGGTCGGGGCGGCGGGGGCGGTCTGCGGCGGGGGCGTTTCCATGCGGGAAGGTTCTCGTTCTCTTCGGTTCGTCGGGCGCGGCGCCGGTCGGTGCGGGCGCGGTGGACGTACGGGGTGAGCGTGCGGGGTGGGGCGCGGCCGGCCGGCGCGGGGGCCGGTCGCGGCCCGGCTAGCGGTGGCTGTCGGCCGTGTCGACCTCGTCCCACAGGTTGCCGTACCAGGGCTGGTCGCCGCCGCGGTCGTCGGCCGAGCGCTCGGCCTCCTCGGCGTCAGGCCCCAGCATGCTGTACCCCGTCTCGCCGGGGCGCAGGTAGTGCAGGTGCTCGCGCGCCAGCCGCTCGATGTAGGCGGGGTCCTCCAGGCGGGCCTTGCGGTCGCGCAGCCGCTCGACGTCCTCGCGGGTCTGCTCGGCCTGCCGGCGCTGGTCGGCGATGTCGGAGCGCTGCGAGACGAACTGCCGTATCGGGTACGCGAGCGCCACCACCAGTGAGCAGACGACGAGCGCGAGGAGCGCGGCGCGGCCGGTGAGCCGGCCGCGGCGGGGTCGCCTGGCCCTGGTGCGGGCCCGGTAGACGCGGGCGGCGGCGTTTTCGCCGAGCACCCTGAGCCGGGTCGCGGTGGAGAACCGGTCCGCGGGCACGTCACTCCCCTTCATCCGTCGTCGTCCGTGGTCAGCCGGGTTTCCGGCGTCCGGGCGGCGTACGCGCCCAGCGGCCGGTGCGCGGGCCCGCCAGCACACACGTACGTCCCCGGCCACGGTACGGGACCGGGGCCGGGGACGGACGGAAAAGCGGCGGGCTCGCCGCGCTGTCGCGGTGCGGACGGCGCGGCGGGACCGGGGCGGGCGCGACGCCTACCCGGGAACGGGCCCGGGCGGGCGGCCGGCCCGGCGCCGGGGTCAGCCCTCGAAGCGGAACCGCGGGAAGGCGCTGCGGCCCGCGTAGACGGCCGCGTCGTCCAGGATCTCCTCGATGCGCAGGAGCTGGTTGTACTTGGCCACGCGCTCGGAGCGGGCCGGGGCGCCGGTCTTGATCTGGCCGCAGTTGGTGGCGACGGCCAGATCGGCGATGGTGACGTCCTCGGTCTCGCCGGAGCGGTGCGACATCATGCACTTGAAGCCGTTGCGCTGGGCCAGCTCGACCGCGTCCAGGGTCTCGGTCAGCGAGCCGATCTGGTTGACCTTGACCAGCAGGGCGTTGGCGGTGCCGGACTCGATGCCGCGGGCCAGCCGCTCCGGGTTGGTGACGAACAGGTCGTCGCCGACGATCTGGACCTTGTCGCCGAGCTCGTCGGTGAGGGTCTTCCAGCCGTCCCAGTCCTCCTCGTTCAGCGGGTCCTCGATGGAGACCAGCGGGTAGGAGGCGACCAGCTCGGCGTAGTACGCGGTCATCTCGGCCGCGCTGCGGGGCTTGCCCTCGAACGCGTACGAGCCGTCCTCGTAGAACTCGGAGGCGGCGACGTCGAGCGCGAGCGCGATGTCCTGGCCGGGGGTGTAGCCGGCCTTCTTGATGGCCTCGACGATCAGGTCGAGCGCCTCGCGGTTGGAGTCCAGGTTCGGCGCGAAGCCGCCCTCGTCGCCGAGGCCGGTGGACAGGCCGCGCTCCTTCAGGACGCCCTTGAGCGTGTGGTAGACCTCGGCGCCCCAGCGCAGCGCCTCGGAGAAGGACTCGGCGCCGACGGGCGCGATCATGAACTCCTGGATGTCCACGTTGGAGTCGGCGTGCGAGCCGCCGTTCAGGATGTTCATCATCGGCACCGGCAGCAGGTGCGCGTTCGGGCCGCCGAGGTAGCGGAAGAGCGGCAGGTCGGACGCCTCGGAAGCGGCGTGCGCGACGGCCAGCGAGACGCCCAGGATGGCGTTGGCGCCGAGCGAGGACTTGTCGGGCGTGGCGTCCAGGTCGAACATGGCCTGGTCGATCAGCCGCTGCTCGGTGGCGTCGTAGCCGACCAGCTCCGGGCCGATCTGCTCGATGACCGCGAGCACGGCCTTCTCCACACCCTTGCCGCCGTAGCGGGCCTTGTCGCCGTCCCGCAGCTCAAGGGCCTCGAACTGGCCGGTCGAGGCGCCGGACGGCACGGCAGCACGGCCGGTGCTGCCGTCGTCGAGGCCGACCTCGACCTCGACCGTGGGGTTGCCTCGCGAATCGAGGATCTCGCGGGCTACGACGACGTCGATAGACGGCACGAGCGGTCTCCTTCGTGTGGGTCTGAGCTTCTGCGTCATGAGCCTAACCGGCCCCGGTGCCCCGGCTCGCCGCGCGCCCGTCCGACGAGACGACAGCGCGGACAAAAACGCAGATCGCTGGGCGAACGGCACACCCGAATCGGTGGCGCGGCTCCCCGGGCGGCGCTGGCCGGGGCGGGCACAAAGGGCGCTCGCGGCATGCCTACGCCCCGTGGGCGACGGTACGCCGTCGCCGCCGCGTACGCCTCGCGTCCATTCGACGTCCAGGCGGGGACGGGGTCCCGTGCGGCGGCTGGGTGTGGGGGGCGTGGGGGCTGTGGAGCGGGTGGTGGCGCTGTGGGGCGCCGGCCGGCGGCCGGACGCGGGGGCTGCGCCGTGGGGGGGGCCGGGGCCTAGTCGTACGGCCGCTGTGGCTCGCGGGGGCCGTGGGGCGTACGGGCCTGGGGCTCGTACCGGCCGATTCGTACGGACTGGGCTCGTACGGACCGGCTCATACGGGCCGCGCGGCGGGCGGGCGCGGTGGGGCGCGGGTTGCGGGCCGGGGCGGCGGGGGGCCGTGGACGGCGTGGGGCCGGGGCCAACGCGGAGCCCCGCCGCGATGCGCTCGGGGGAAGGCGCACCGTGGCGGGGCGGTCTGCGGCGCCGTGCGGCGCTGGGGTACGGCACCCGGCCCGCGGCCGGCCCTGGGCGGAGCCGGCCGGGGTCGGGGTGGTGGGTCAGCTCAGGTGGAGCTGCTGGCCCGGGTAGATCAGGTCGGCATCGGTGATGATGTCGTCGTTCAGGTCGTACAGCTTGGCCCAGCCGCCCTTGACGCCCTCGGCCTCAGCGATCTTGGCGAGCGTGTCGCCGGACTCGACCTTGTACTCGCCGTCGCCCTTCTTGATGGTCTTCGGGGCGGTGTGCTGCGGCGCGGCCTGCTGCGGGGCGGCGTGGCGCGGCACGTAGCGCTCGGCGCTGCGGCTCGGGGCCTGCTCCTGGGTGGTGCGCGGCGCGGCGTGCTTGGGGGCGGCCTTCGGCGCGGCCTGCTGCGGGGCGGCCTGCTGCTGGGGCGCGGTGTGCTGCTTCGGCGCCTGCTGCTTGGGGGCCTGCTGCTTGGGCGCGGTGTAGCCGCCCTGGGTCAGGTTGACGCCGCAGTGCGGCCAGGCGCCCTTGCCCTGGCTGGCGAGGACCTTCTCGGCGATCTGGATCTGCTGCGCCTTGGACGCCAGGTTGGCGGTCGGGGCGTACGCGGTGCCGCCGTACGCGGCCCAGGTGGAGGCGGAGAACTGGAGGCCGCCGTAGTAGCCGTTGCCGGTGTTGATCGACCAGTTGCCGGTGGACTCGCACTGGGCGACCTGGTCCCACTGCGAGGTGGTGGCCGCGTTGGCGTTGGCGGCGCCCATCAGCGGCACGGCGACGGCCGCACCGGTCACGCCGGCGAGCGTGGCTATCCGGGTGGCCTTGGACGGACGACGGTGCTTGCCCTTGGAAATCAGCATGTTGGTTTCCTCACCGACGCCTACGAGGTGAGCTGTCGGGTTCGGACTGTGAGTTGCCCGGCCGCGGTCTCCCGCAGCTTCACCCCTAGCCGTTCAGCCCCCTCGTACCCCGGACCGTTCGGCACTTACCTGTGGTTCCCCCGCTCCTGCCTTCGGCGCTTGACGCGTCGGCTTCCCCCCGGCCGCCGGCAGGATTCGGCGTGACGACCAGTGGCGCTCGCGGTGGCGAGCGATGAAGACCGTAATCACAGATCCCCGGAGTGCTCAAACCCCTACATCCCTGGAAAGTCAGTGGGGTTTACCCGCAAGAAAATCACATCCCCGCAGGTCAGACAGCATGGCTACAGATTGGGCAAGCGAGACACGCCGGGAAGCCAAAGAGACCCATGTCTCACTTTCGCCAAACGGGGCACATCACCATCAATTGCCCCGCCCGGCGGCCCGTCAGCGTTCCGCTTTCACCCCAAGGTCAAGCTTTTGACCAGGCAAGATCAGGTCCGGATCGGCGCCCACGACCTTTTCATTTGCCACGTAGAGCGCCGGCCAGCCGCCCGGGGTCGCATGGCGCTCGGCGATCGCCGACAACGTGTCGCCGGAACGCACCTCGTGCTCACCCTGCGTGACGCCGTCCGCGCCCTTGACCCCGTCGCGCCCGCGCTCGCTGCGGTCGGCGTGGCGGCCCCCGGGACGCTCCGTCGCGCCCTCGCCACGGTCCGCGTCCGCGCCGGACTCGGGGCTCGGTTCGCCGCGGTGCTTGCCGGTGCCCGCGCCGGCGTCCGCGCCGGCCCCCGCGCCGGTCTCCGCCGGGTCGCCGCTGCCGCCGGCATGTCGGCCGCTTCCGGCCCGATCCGCGTCCCGCTCGGCGCCGTCGCCGGCCTCGCCGTCCGCCTTGCCGGTCGACTCGCCGTCCGCCCCGCCGCCGGCCTTGTCGCCGGCCTTGTCGCCGCTGTCGCCGCGCTCGGGCGACTGCGCGCGGTCCGTGGTCGAACCATCGGCACGGTCGGTGTCCGCCGCGCGGTCGGTGTCGTCGCCGTCCGCGCCGTCGCGCGCCTCGCCGGCCGGGGTCTTGGCGTCCGCGTCCCGGTCGGCGTCGCGGCCGGCGCCCCGGTCCGCGCCGTCGCGGGCGTCACCCCCGGCCTTCTCGCCCCGGTCGCGGTCCGTCTTCGCCGGCTCGTCGTCGGACTTGTGCTCGCCGTCCGCCGCCCCGCCGGGTCTGGAGGTGGGCCCGGGCGCCGGCAGCGTGCCGTCGTCGCCGCGCTGGGGGCGGCTGCGCTCGGAGGTGTCGCCCGGGTTGACGTCGGGGACCTTGCCGTCCTCGGCGAGGCCGACGGTCTTCGCGCAGCCGCTCCAGGCCACCGGACCGCGGTCGGCCAGGATGTCCTCGGCGATGGCTATCTGCTGGGCGCGGCTGGCCAGGTCGGGGCGGGGCGCGTGGTCGGTGCCGCCGTAGAGCTGCCAGGCGTCCAGGCTGAGGCCGAGGCCGCCGTACTTCCCGTTGCCCTCGTTGGCGCTCCAGACGCCGCCGCTCTCGCAGTCCGCGACCCGGTCCCAGGTCTGCGCGTCGGCGGCGCCGGCACCGGTGGCGCCGAGCAGCGGAAGGGCGATTCCGGCGCCGGTCACCCCCGCTGCGACGACGATGGCCGGGGCCTGACGGGGGCGACGATGTTTGCCGTTGCCGGATCGCATACGGGTGCCTCTCGTGTGGCGGCAGATTTTGACGGTCGAAAATACTGCCGCCGCCGGACCGTCACAAGCTGATGTAGCGGAGGTCACGCACCGATCACACATATGACGCCCCGTCAGTCACGGCTCGCGCGGCCCGTTTTCCCGGCGCCCTAGCACAGCCGCCGGCGCGCCCCGCGGCCGGCCGGCGCCGAGCCCGCTCCGGACGCTCCGTCACCAGGGCGCGTACGAGGTCACGGACGGGGCGCGCGGCCATCCGGAAGCGGGGACACCGCCCCCGCCGCGCGCCCCAGCACGCCGAACGGCCGTCGCCCCGGGCACCGCCCGCCGTGACTTCCCCACCCGGCCGCGGAGACGGCACATCCGGCATCGGACGTAGCCGAGCTACGCACCGTGGGGTGACGGCGCGCCAGGGGGCGGCGGAGAGGGGCGGTACGGGCGGGATCGGGCGATTTCTGAGCTGCGGGGTGGCGGTGGTGGGGCCGGTGGGGCGACGGCTGCTCGCGGTCGGACCGTGGGGGCCAGCGGCCCGCCGCGGTCGATGGGCGGGAGCTGCGGCCCGCTGCGGTCACTGAGTCGGTGCGGTCGGAGTGATCGGTGCGGCCGGCGCGGTCGGAGCGATCGGAGCGGTCGGTGTGAAGGCGACCGGCAGGGTGCGCAGGCCGCGCATGATGAGGCCGCCGCGCCAGCGCAGTTCGTCGGGGTCGACCGCCAGGTGCAGATCGGGCAGCCGGGTCAGCAGGGTGCCGATCGCGGTCCTGGCCTCGATCCGGGCGAGCGGGGCGCCCACGCAGTAGTGGATGCCGTGCCCGTACCCCAGGTGCTGGTTGTCGCGGCGGGTCAGGTCGAGCCGGTCCGGGTCGGCGAACCGCTCCGGGTCGCGGTCGGCAGCCGCCAGCACCACGAGCACCGGCTCGCCCGCGGCGACGTGCTGCCCGTCGATGGTCAGCGGCTCGGTGGCGAACCGCCAGGTGGCGAGCTCGACCGGCCCGTCGTACCGCAGCAACTCCTCCACGCCGCTGTGCAACATCGCCTCGTCCCCGGCGGCCAGGGCGCCCTGCAACCTGGCCCGCTCCCCCGGGTTGCGGAGCAGCGCGAGCGTCCCGTTGCCGATCAGGTTGATGGTCGTCTCGAACCCGGCGAACAGCAGCACGAAGCACATGGCCGCGGCCTCGTTCTCGGTCAGGTGCTCGCCGTGGTCGCTGGCCCGGATCAGTCCGGAGATCAGGTCGTCGCCGAGGTTCTCGCGCTTGCGGTGGATCAGGTCGGCCAGGTACGTACGGATCTTCTTGACCGAGCGGGCCACCCCGCCGCGCGGGCCGCCGCCGTGCCGGATCATCATGCCGGCCCAGTCCCGGAAGTCGTCCTGGTCCTCCGGTGGGACGCCGAGCATGTCGCAGATGGCGTAGATGGGCAGCGGGAAGGCGAACTCGTGGATCAGGTCCGCGCTGCCGCGCGCGCAGAACGCGTCGATCAGTCCGTCGGTCAACTCCTGCACCCGGGGCGCGAACTCGGCGGCCCGGCGCGGCGTGAACGCCGCGGAGACCAGCCGGCGCAGCCGGGTGTGGTCCGGCGGGTCGATGTTGAGCAGGTGCGTCATCAGATCGGCGCTGCGCTCCCCCGGGATGCCGACCCGACCCCTGGCGTGCGCCGCCGCGCTGTGCCGCAGCGGGTTCTTCGACAGCCGCGGGTCCGCGAGCACCCGCTTGGCGTCCGCGTACCGGGTCACCAGCCACGCCTCCACGCCGCTCGGCAGCGTGGTCCGGTACACCGGGGCGTGTTCCCGCAGCCAGGCGTAGGCGGGGTACGGGTCGCTGGCGAACTGCCAGGTGAAGAGGGGTGGGGGTGCGGGGGCTCCCCCTTCGGGTGCGGGGGTTTCCGCGGCGGGCACGGGGCCTTGCGCACCGGACGCGTCGGGCGCAGCGGGCGCAGTGCCAGCCGCGCCCGACGCGGCAGGCACAGGGCCATCCGCGTCGGACGCGGCAGGTGCGGGGCCATCCGCGGTGGCGGGGTGGTGCGGGCACGCGGGGACGTTCTCTTCGGGCACCCGCAAACGCTACTCGCCCGAGCGCCCCGCCCGCGTAGCCCCGCCCCCGGGGCTACCCCCGGTGCCGCCGGCGGCCGGCCGCTTCACCCTCGCGGGCCGGTCTGGTGCCCTCGTTGCCGAAGTCCTTGAAGTCGTACGGCATCATCCGGTGCCGCTCGTCGCGCCGGGGCACCTCGTCCGGCTCGCGGTACTGCCTGATGTAGCCGACCGCCTCGCCCTCCTGGTGCCCCGGGCCGTGGTCCGGTGGGACGTGACCGGTGCGGTGTTCCTCCTCCGTTTCCCAGGCCCCGGAGCGCGGCTGCGGCTCCTGCGGGGGCGGCGGTTCCCGGTCCCGGCGGCGGAGTCCGTACCCCACGGCCAGGATCAATACGGCGGCAACGACGACCCCGGCCACGAGGGGGGCGATGCCGACCAGATAGTCGCGTTTCACGGCGAGCTCGACGACCGCTTCGGAGGCCGAACCGCCGGTGGGTGCCATGCCCTGGATGTTCATGCGCGTCGAGTACCCACGTTGTCCGGGCTCAGTCCGCCCGATCCCACCCCACCCCGAGCCCCCACTAGCTCCTCCACCCCACCCCCGCCCCCTCGCCCCGACCTCGCCCCCGCCCTCTTCCTCTCTATCTCTCTTCCTCTCTCTTCCTCTTCTTCTCCTGCGTCCCGCGATGGGCTCGTACGGGCTGCACGCCGCGTGCCGGGCCCGGGCCACGGGCGCGGTGCCGGATGGCGGAGGCGGACGGGGCGGAGCAGGCGGACGGTCCCGCGGCGCCGCGGGATGGATGGCATGGACCTGATGTGTTGCACTCATCGCTGGCCGGTCGGGGACGCCCCGTACCGGCCGGTGGCGGACGCCGGGCGGCGGGCGCCGGGGTGCGGGTACCCGCAGCGAGGATGGCGGAGGAGAACATGCACGACGTGCACGACGACGGTGCGCGGCGATCGGCGCCCGATGCGGCCACGCCGCCGGGCGGGCCGATACCGGAGGGCTGGGCCGCGGACCGTACCGAGGCGGGGATCGGGCGCGGGCTGCTGCTGTTGATGTCGGTCGCGGCCGGCCTGTCCGTCGCGGGCAACTACTTCGCGCAGCCGCTGCTCGACACCATCGGCGACGACCTGGGCATCGGCTCCTCGCTCACCGCCCTGGTGGTCACCGTCGCGCAGGTCGGGTACGGGCTCGGCCTGGTGCTGCTGGTCCCGCTGGGCGACCTCGTCGAGCGGCGCCGGCTCGCGGTCGGCCTCACCGCGGCCACCGCGCTCTTCCTCACCGTGACCGCCACCGCCGATGGCGGCGCGCTGCTGCTCCTGGGCACCGCGCTGACCGGCTTCGTCTCCGTGGCGGCCCAGATCGTGGTGGCGTACGCGGCCACCCTCGCCGCCCCGCACGAGCGCGGCCGTACCGTCGGCACCGTCATGTCGGGCCTGGTGCTCGGCATCCTGCTGGCCCGTACGGCCGCCGGGCTGCTGGCCGACCTGGGCGGCTGGCGCACCGTGTACTGGGTCAACGCGGCGCTGATGGCGCTCCTCGCGGTGCTGCTGTGGATCTGCCTGCCGGCGCTGCGCCCGACGACCGACCTGCGCTACCCGGCGCTGCTGCGCTCCACGGCCGCCCTGCTGCGGCAGGAGTCGGTGGTGCGGCGCCGGTCGGCGATCGGGGCGCTGACGTTCGGCTCGTTCAGCGTGCTGTGGACGTCGATGGCGTTCCTGCTGTCCGGGGCGGAGTACGGCTGGTCCGACTCGGCGATCGGGCTGCTGGGGCTCGCGGGGGCGGCCGGTTCGCTGGCGGCGGGCGTCAGCGGGCGGCTGGCCGACCGCGGCCTGGCGCCCCGGGTCAGCCGCATCGGCACGCTGCTGCTCCTGCTCTCCTGGGGCCCGCTGGCCGCCGCCGGCGGGGGCGGCGGCTGGGGCGTGGCCGCGCTCCTCGTCGGCGTGCTGGTGCTCGACCTCGCCGTGCAGGGCGTCCACATCAGCAACCAGAACCTGGTGTACGCGGTACGCCCCGAGGCCCGCAACCGCCTCAACTCCGCCTATATGACCAGCTACTTCGTGGGCGGAGCGGTGGGTTCCGCGCTGACCTCGGCCGTGTGGGCCGCCGGCGGCTGGCCAGCGACCTGCGCCGCCGGCGCCGCGCTGGCGGCCGGTGCGCTGTGCCTGGCAGCGCCGCGGGCCGCGGGCGGACGGCCGCACGAGCCGCGGCCGTCCGGTGAAGCGACGCGGCGGGGCTAGCGGTCAGGGCGGTCCGGACAGCCCGGGTCGGTCGGGCAGCCCGGGCCGGTCCGACCCGCCGGGCCGGTCCGACCCGCCGGGCCGGCCGGGCCGGTCCGACCCGTCGAGTCGGGCGGGCTAGCGGGGCTGGTCGGGCTGGTCCGACTCGCCCGTGGCAGAGTTCCCGGCGTTCCCAGCGTTCCCGGTGTTTCCGGTGTTTCCGGTGTTTCCGGTGTTTCCGGCATCCGCGGAGTCCGCAGCGGCGCCCGTGGCCGTGGCCGCCTCGCTCGGCTCGGCCGCGCTCGACTGCGCCGCGGCCGGTTCCGCCGCGCGGATCGCGTCCCGGTAGCTGCGGGCGGCGGCCCGCAGCGCCGTCTCCGGGTCGATGCCGTCCGCCTCGGCGCGGGCCGCGAGCGCGAGGAGTTCGTAGCCGATGCCGGGGCCCTCCGGCAGCGCCACCGGGAGGTCGGCGGTGCGGGCCCGGGAGACGAGCTTGGCGGCCAGCGCCAGCGCCGGCTGGTCCAACGGGACGCCGTCGGTGACCGAGGCGCGGCGCTTCTCGGCCGCCTTCGTCCGCAGCCAGTGCGCCTTGACCTCGTCCGGGGTCTGCGCCGTCGCGTCGCCGAAGACGTGCGGGTGTCGGCGGATGAGCTTGTCGACGATGCCGGCCGCGACGTCGTCGATGCCGAACGGCTCGTCCGCGTCCTCCTGTGCGATCCGCGCGTGGAAGACGACCTGGAGCAGGACGTCCCCGAGCTCCTCGCGCAGCTCCGCGCGGTCCCCCGCCTCGATGGCCTCGACCAGTTCGTACGCCTCCTCAAGGCCGTACTTGGCCAGGCTCCGGTGCGTGCGCTCGGCGCTCCACGGGCAGGAGACCCGGATCTCGTCCATGACCTGCACCAGGTCAAGCAGCCGGGCCCCGGGCAGGTCGTACGAGCCCGGCAGCAGCTCCAGGTCGGGCACGGCGTGCCGGCCCGATCCGGCGAGCCTGGCCAGCTCGTTGGTGAGGGCGGACTCGCCGGTGGCCGAGGTGAGCACCACCACGGTGCGGCCCACGGGGCCGGCCGCCCCACCATCCGCACCGGCGGGCCCGGCCGCTTCGGGCCGGTCGGCCGCGCAGTACGCGACCAGTTCACCGGCGTCGGCCGCGGTGACCTCGACGGCGACCCCCGCGTCCCGCAGGTACGGGAGTTGGGGGTGGTCGGCGTCGGCGCACAGCACCCGGTCGGCCGCGCGCAGCGTCTGCCACGCGGGCCAGGACAGCAGTCCCGGCGCGACCCGGTGCGTGGTGGTCAGCAGGACTATGCGGCCGGTGCCGGGGTCGGCCTGGTGGTGGGATGCGTTCACCCCTCGAACGTAACCCACCTACGCCGGGCGGTTCTCCTGCTGGGTCTCCGGCTGGGTCTCCTTGATCCACGGCTCCTTGACCAGCAGCGCCATGCCCTGCTGGTTGTCCCAGGCGCCGTACCGCGGGTTCACGTCGATGTCCAGGTCGGCCGAGGTGGCGCGCAGGGCCTCCATCGCCTGCGCCTCGCCGAGTTGGTCGATCAGCCTGACCCGCAGCAGCTCGACCCGGAAGGTGTCCTCGATCTGGCCGGGCGCGATCCCCTGGCGCAGGAAGACCGAGCGCAGTTCTTCCGCGCCGCCCGGCTGGCTGCGGGCCCGCTTGACCTCCTGCTGCACGTCGCGCCGGGTGACGCTGATGCCCTGGTCGGCGGCGGCCCGCTCGACCACCTTGGCCTGGATCATCCGGATCAGCGTCTCGTGGCCGAGCTTGCCCGAGCTCTGGATGAGCTGGTCGGCCTGCGGCGAGTCGCGCTGGGCCTCCCGTACGTCCCTGACCTGCGACTGGAGCTGTGAGACGGTGATCCGATCGCCGTCGATCACGGCCGCGGCGCCCGGGTGCGCGTCGTTGCCGCACGCGGTGAGCAGCGGCGTGGCACCGAGCAGGGCGACGGCGGAGACGGTGAGCGCGGTCCTGCGGCGCGTGGCAGTCCTGCGGCTTCTGGGGAAACGCAGCATGGAGCCTCCCGGCAAGGTTCATGACCAAGGAGGGCGGGCGGAACCCCCTCCAGGGGCGAGCGCATCGACCTAGCGTTGATCGATGGTAAGGAGTCGAAGCGGCGGTAGCCACTGGTTCGACCAACGATTCGTGTCCAGTTCGGATGCGCGACCGGACGTACGGGCGAATTCACGGACGGATCACTCCCGAACCGCCCGCCCGCCCGGCCCCGCCGGCCCCACCCCGACCGACCCGCACGCCCCACCGGCACCACCCCCGCACGCCCCCCGCGGCCCCGCCCCGCTCAGCCCGCCCCGCTCACCGACCCGGCGCCTCCGTGGGCGCGTCGCCGACGACCGGCAGCGCCGTCTTCGGGCAGCCGCGCAGCACCCGGGCCATCGCCTGCTGCTCGGCGCGGGTGACCCACACCCCGTACTTGCGCTTCACCGCCACCTGGCGGGCGACGTACGGGCAGCGGTAGGACGCGTTCGCCGGCAGCCAGGTCGCCGCGTCGCCGTCGCTCTTGCGGCGGTTGGCCGCCGCCTGCACGGCGATCAGGTTGAGCGGGTCGTTGGCGAAGGCGATGCGCTTGCCGCGCGGCCAGTCGGCGGCGCCCTTCTGCCAGGCGTCCGAGAGCGCGACGACGTGGTCGATGTCCACCTTGCTGCGGCCCCGCCGGTAGGCGACGTCCGTCCCGGTGTACGGGTCGCCCGCCAGGGTGCCGGAGACCACCACGCACGAGTCGCCCCGGAACCTGACGTCCTTCAGGTCGCGCCCCAGGATGTCGTCCCGGGTGCCGCAGCCGTTGCGGTCGGTGTCGATCCAGGCCCGGCCGAACTGGCTGCGCTCGTAGCCGGTGCGCGGTGCGCGGCCCTTGACGGTCAGCCCGTCCAGCGAGCCGAGCGCGCTACCGGGCGCCGCGGTCGCGGTGGGGCCCGCGCTGCCCTTCGCGCCGCCCGCCCCCTCGCCCGACCCGTCCTCGTCGGGCGAACAGCCGGTGAGGGCGATGAGCGCGGCGATGGCTGCGGCGGGGATGGCGGTGCGGCGGGCGCGTATCACGGGGAGTCGTCCGTTCGTCGGGCGTGGGCGGGAAGTGCCGGGGGCCGGGGGCGGCACCACGGTACGGGCCGGGGCGTGGCCCGCGGCACACGGCCTCGGGCCCGGTACGGAGCCGGGCGCACCAGCTACGGAGGGCGGGTCCGATTCACGTATCTTTGCGGCGGGGGCAGGTCGCAGCCGCGGCGCACGGCGTCGCCACGGGCGGGCCCGCGAGCGCGGGGCGCGGTGCACACGGCGCCGCACGGCACCGGACAATGTCGGCGGCAGCGCAACGGCCCGGCCCCGTCCGGCCCCGTGCCGCCACACCTGCCGCCCCGCCCGCTGCCCGAAGGACCGCACCATGGATTCGGCCCGCCCCGTCGCCGCCCCCGCCAAGGACCCGGCGCCCTCCGCCGACGCCGCGGCGCCGACGGCCCGCCGCTGGTCCTTGCGCGGCCTACCGGGCCGCGCCAGGCGCCTGCGCGCGGCCCGGTACGACCCGTACTGGCTGGCCGCAGCGCTCTTCGCGGCGTACGCGACGATCTCCGTCTGCCGCTACCGGCGGATGGCCACCATGTCCTGGGACCTGGGCATATTCGAGCAGGCGATACGCGGCTACGCGCACCTCCAGGCGCCGATCGTCGACCTCAAGGGGCCGGGCACCAATGTGCTCGGCGACCACTTCAGCCCGGTCACCGCCCTCCTCGCCCCCTTCTACCGGGTCTTCCCGACGCCGGTGACGCTGCTGGTGGCGCAGGCCCTGCTGTTCGCACTGTCGGCGGTGCCGGTGACCCGGGTCGCGGCGCGCCTGCTCGGCCGGCGGCGGGGGCTGGCGATCGGCATCGCGTACGGCGTGTCCTGGGGCGTGCAGCGGGCCGTCGACTTCGACTTCCACGAGATCGCGTTCGCCGTGCCGCTGCTGGCCTTCGCCCTTGAGGCGCTGCTGCGCGAGCGGTGGCTGGCCGCGGCCTGCTGGGCGGCGCCGCTGGTGCTGGTCAAGGAGGACCTGGGGGCGACCGTGGCGGCGATCGGCGTGGTGCTGTTCTGGCGCGGGCGGCGCAGCCGGCCGTGGGTGACCCCGCTCGCGCTCGGCGTCATCGGCTTCGGCGTGCTGGCCTCCGCGCTCGCGCTCGGCGTGGTGATCCCGGAGTTCAACACCTCGGGCTCGTACGACTACTGGAACAAGATCGACGCGGCGGAGGGGCCCACGGCCACCATCTCCTGGGACACCGCGCTCACCACGCTGGCCTGGGTGCTGGTGCCCACCACCGGGCTGCTCGCGCTGCGCTCCCCACTGCTGCTGGTCGCGGTGCCGACGCTGGGGTGGCGGTTCGTCTCGCACGAGGAGCACTACTGGGGCACCGACTGGCACTACAACGCGGTGCTGATGCCGGTGGTCTTCCTCGCCCTGGTGGACGCGGTGGCCCGCAGCCGGGACAGCCGGCGCGAATGGCTGCGCTCGTACGCCGGGCAACTGCCGGCCGCGGTCGCGGCGGCCGGGCTGGCGCTGACCACCGCACTGCCGTTGTCGCAGCTCACCGAGGAGGACACCTACCGCAAGCCGGCCGCGGTGACCGAGGCCGAGCGGGTGCTCGCGCGCATCCCCGACGACGCCACGGTCGAGGCGAACATAGCGCCCATCAGCCGGCTCACCGACCGCTGCCGGGTGCTGTGGGTAGGCGGCACCCGCGGCCTGGTGCCGGAGTACATCGCCCTCCAGGAACGGAACGGCCGCACTCCGGACCAGCTCGTCGACTACGCCCGCCAACTGCACCCCACCGCCCGCTTCGTGCACATCGGCAGCGGCGGCGGGGTCGAGGTGCTGGCCCGGGTGGGCGGTCCGGGCACGGCGTAGCGCCGGGTCCGTCCCGGCCGCGGTGGGCACGCGCACGCGGGCGAGGGGTGCGCCCGGGCGCCCGCGCCTTCGGGGCGGCTAGCCGTGCGGATTGGCCGGTTCCGCCGGGGCTGCGCAGGTCAGCCGCCGTACGACAGGTCGGGTTGTGCGCAGGGCCACACTCGTGGACGTTTGCCCTCCGCGGTGCGCAGCGGCGATAGTCGGCGGCAGGTCAACTGGCCGTCCCAAGCCGGCACATCGGCCCGCACCCGGGCCGGCGGGCCGCGAACCGAACGAGGGGTTCCCGTGGCGCAGCCGATCACCGTGCCGATCACCGTCCGTGGCTACGAGACGGATTCGCAGGGCCACCTCAACATGAGCGTGTACCTCCAGTACGCCGAACACGCCCGCTGGGCGCTGCTCGAAGCCGCCGGCATCTCGCAGGTCGCGATGTTGGAGGCGGGCATCGGGCCGGTCAACCTGGAGACCACCATCAAGTACCTGCGGGAGTTGCGCGCGGGCGACGAGGTGGAGGTGAGCTGCGCGTTCGTCTGGGGCGAGCGGAAGTCCTTCCGGGTCGAGCAGCGCGTCGTCAAGCGGGACGGCACCGTCGCGGCCGAACTCAGCAGCGTGGCCGGCATCCTCGACCTCACCGAGCGCCGCATGGTCGCCGACCCCCGCGCCAGCCTCCGCGCCCTGGCGACGCAGCCGCAGGTGCTCGACCTGTGACCGGAGCAGCGGGTGCTCCGGCCGTGCGGCGACGCGCGCGGGGCTGACGGGGCGGGCCGGTCCTGGCGGGCGGCTGTCTGATCCTCCGCCGGGCGCGGACGGGCCGCGTCGGCCCGTACCGAGATGCCGGGCGGCGGCCGGGACGACCACACCCTCACCGCCCGCCCCCGCCCCACCCCGCCGGAGGCCCGTACGCTCAGCGGGCGCGGAAGCGGAAGCTCCCCTTGCCGACGGTCACTTCGGTGTCCGTGAAGCCGGCCGCCCGCAGTCGGGCGGCCAGCGTTTCGGGCGGCACCGGGACGCAGGTGTCGCCGATGTGGATGGCACGGAAGGACCAGCTCGACAGGGCGTCGCAGCCGGCGAAGACGCCGCCGTCCGCGAGGACCCGGCGGGCCTGGGCGAACAGCCGGTCCTGGAGCGCCGGCGACGGCACGTGGTGGAGCATCGTGAAGCAGGTGACCGAGGAGAAGCGGCCGTCGGGCAGCGGCATGTCCGCGCCGTCGCCGTGCACCACCTCCACGTCCTCCGGGCGCGCCGCGTAGTGCGCCCGCAGCCGGCGCGCGGACTCCCCGTCCACCTCGATCACGCTCAGCCTGGGCACCTTGCGGACCAGCACCCGGGTGGTCGCCCCGTACCCGGGCCCCACCTCCAGCGCGTCCGGGCCGAGTTCGACGTCCTCCAGGGCCCAGGGCAACAGTTGCTGCTCCACCGCCCGGGCCCAGCGGTCGGAGTTGCACAGCCAGCGGTGTAGGCGATTCATCGGCATGCCGCGATGCTAGGAAGCACCCCCCGCTGGCTGCTACGCGCTGGAGTGCCAACTGATGTCGCCGAACGGACACTTGGAGCTGGTCCCCGACGCCGCGGCCGTCCCGCCGGAGCAGTGGCCGTACGGGGCGGTGCTGGTCGGCAGCTTCGCGATGGCCGGCGGCCAGTGGTTCGGCCAGCACCAGCACCGCGCCCACCAACTCGCCTGGGCGAAGGAGGGGGTGCTCGCGGTACGGGCCGCCGGCAACACCTGGATCCTGCCGCCGTCCATGGCGCTGTGGCTGCCGGCCCGCACCGTGCACGCCACCGGCGCCACCGGCCGGGCCGCGCTGCTGCGCAGCCTGTACTTCCCGCCGGAGCGGTGCCCGGTGCGCTGGGAGCGGCCGACGGTGGTGGCGGTCTCGGCGCTGCTGCGGGAGTTGATCGGCACGCTCGCCGACGGCTCGCTGGGCAGCGGGGCGCGCGGGCGCGCGGAGGCCGTGGTCTTCGACCAGTTGCGGCCGGTCTCGGTGACCACCGTGCTGGCGCCGCTGCCGCGGGACCCGCGCGCCCGCGAGGTGGCCGCCGCGCTGCGCCACCACCCCGCCGACGACCGCACGCTGGCCGACTGGGGCCGCACGGTGGGCACCAGCGCCCGCACCCTGGCCCGGGCCTTCGTCGCCGACACGGGGCTGCCGTTCGGCCAGTGGCGGGCCCGGCTCCGCCTCCAGGCGGCGCTGCCCCTGCTGGCCGCCGGCGCCCCGGTCACCGCCGCGGCCCGCCGCGTGGGCTACGCCTCCACCAGCGCCTTCGTCGCCGCCTTCCGGCGCACGGTGGGCGTGCCGCCGCGCGCGTACTTCGGCCAGTCGGGGCGAGGCCGGTAGCCGCGGGGACGCCGCGCCAACTCCCGGCCAGGACAGTGACCGCGCGGGCGCCCCCGCCGGCTCCCGGCTACCGCAGCCGCGCCTCGTCCGCCGCCGCCCGGCCCGACGCCCAGCCGTGGGCGTCGCGGCCCTTGAGGCGGTGGGCGACGGTGTTCGGGAAGAGCCGGTCGGCGGTCTGACCCACACTCACCTGGCGGGCGGCCAGCACCGGCAGCGGGTCGGTGGTCCTGGCCCGCGCCGCCTCCTGCGCCGCCGCCCGCGCGGTGTCCCGGGCCACCGACGTCAGCCGCTCCCTGATCCGGCTCGCGTACGCGATCAGGAACGACTCCCGGAAGTCGCGGGTGCGCCGGGCCCGGCCGGTGGCGTGGTGCAGGTCGCCGGCGCGCCGCATCGCGGCCGTCGCCTGGACGAGCAGCGAGGTGTGCAGCAACTCCACCAACTCCAGGTCGGCCGGGTAGCCCACGACGGTGGAGAACGCGTACTCCGCCGTCCACACCGCGTGGCAGCCGTTCGCCTCCGCCACCGCGTCCAGGAGCAGCGCCTTCGCCGACTCGTACGGGCCCTCGACGCCGATCCGGCAGGCGTCGGGCCCGCCGTCCGCGGCGCCCGGGGCCGCGCCGGGCTCCGGGTCGGTGGCCGCGAGCAGCGCCTCGTCGATGCGGTGGCGGGCCATCAACTCCTGGGCCTTGGCCGAGAGCGCCTCGGCCTCCTCGGGGTACTCCGTCGACTCCGCCTTCGCCAGCAGCGCCCGGATGCGCTCCAGGAACCGCGGATCGGCGGCCCGCGGCGGCGGCGTCGCCGCCTCGCGTACGGGGCCGGCGCCCGGGGTGCGCGGGCGGCCCGCGCCGGGGCCGGGCGGCGGGCCGATCGGGGTCAGCGGCGGCAGCCGGCCGATCAGGCGCAGCACGTCCAGGGCGCAGCGGGCCACCGCGAAGCGGCTGCCCCGCTCGCGCCGCGTCCGGGCCTCCAGATAGCCGGCGCCGCCGCCGGGCCACCACACGTCGGCGTGCAGTTCGCGCAGTTGGGCGGCCCAGCGCGGCGGCAGGTTGGCCGGCGGGTGGCGGCGCGCCTCGTCCGCGATGAGGTCGATGGCCAGCCGGGTGCGGTCGGGGGCCAGTTCGCGGCGGACCAGCCGCACCACGTCCGCCGGGTACCAGCCGGCGGCCCAGCGCAGCGCCAGGGTCTCGCGGGCGGCGCGCAGCAGCGCGCGGCTGGTGGCCGGCGCCCCGTCGGGGGCCGCGGCCAGCGCCGAAGCCGCCGCGTCCAGCTTGAGGTCGAGCAGGTCGTCCGCGGTGTCCGCTGGGACGCCGAGTACGTCCCGCAACGCCCGCGCCACCAGCGCGTCCGCCGCCTCCTGTGCCCTCGCCACCACTCGCCTCCTGTGCCGTCGCCGCGCCGCGTGCCGTCCGCCGCGTGCCGTCTCCACCGCTGCCGTGCTGTCTCCCCGCCCCCGGTCGGTCCACGCGTGGCGGTCCGTACCGGGGTTGGCCTGCGCCTGACCGGTCTGTGCCCGGTTGCTCCGCCGCTCCGCTGGTCCGGCCCGGTTGGTTCGGCCCGCCACCCCGGTGGGTGCCGGTGTGCCGTGCGGGCCCGGCCCCGCAGGGCCCGTACCGCACGGGCCACGAACGTCCGCCGGGCGGCGATCGGCGGGGTGCCGATCGCCGCCCGGCGGCGGGGAGTGGGGCGGGCCAGTGGCCCGCGGGGGACGGCGCGCGCGCCGTCCTTCGGGGTCAGCCGGAAGGGGGGATCAGACCGCGCTGCCCGCGGTCCACTCGTCCCAGCTCATGTTCCAGCCGTTGAGCCCGTTGTCCGGCTTGATCGTCTTGTCCGGGGAGTTCTTCATCACGACGACGTCACCGAGGATGGACTGGTCGTAGAACCAGGCCCCGTCCTGCGAGGGGTCGCCGGCGCCCTTGGCGTCGTTCAGGCCGATGCAGCCGTGGCTGGTGTTGGCCGCGCCGAAGATGCCGTCGGCGCCCCAGTAGTTGCCGTGGATGAAGGTGCCCGAGGTGGACAGCCGCATCGCGTGCGGCACGTCCTTGATGTCGTACTCGCCCTTGCCGTCACCGTCGGTGAAGCCGACCGTGGCGCCGTTCATCCGGGTCTCCTTGAACTTCTCGGAGATCACCATCTGACCGTTGTACGTCGGGTTGGCCGGGCTGCCGGCGGAGATCGGTATGTCCTTGATCGTCTTGCCGTCGCGGACCACGGTCATCCGCTTGGTCTTCGCGTCCACCGTGCTGACCTGCGAGCGGCCGATCTTGAAGCTGACGGTCCGGTCCTGGACGCCCTTGACGCCGTTGGACGCCTCGACGCCGTCGAGCTCCATCTTCATCGTCACCTGCGACCCGGCCTTCCAGTACTCCTGGGGGCGGAAGTCGAGGCGGTTGGCGTTGAACCAGTGACCGACGACCTGCTGGCCGCCGGAGCTCGTGACGGTGATCGCGGACTGGACGTCCTTGCGGTTGGTCACGGGCTTGTCGAAGTTGATCGACACCGGCATGCCGACGCCGACCGTGGAGCCGTCCTCCGGCGTGAAGGTGCCGATGAAGCTGTTGCCCGGGGAGACGGTGGTGAAGGAGGTGTTCTCCGTCGCCTTGCGGCCCTCGGAGTCCTGGGCGGTCGCCTTGATCTTGTAGACCGTCGAGCGCTCAAGCTGCCCGCTCGGCTTCCACGAGGTGCCGTCCGCGGATATCGCGCCCGGGACCTGGGTGCCCGCCGCCGTCACCATGGTGACCTCGGAGAGCTTGCCGTCGCGCACGGTGACCTTGGCATCACTGTTGATGCCGGCGTTGGTGGTGCCGGCCTTGGGGGTGATGGAGATGTGCGCGTCCGACGCGTCCTCCGCCGCCGCCTCGTCGACCTGCGACTGCGACTTACCGCCCTTGCCCTTGTCGCTGCCGCTGTCGCCGCTGTCGCCGTCGTCGCCGCCACAGGCGGAGAGGACCAGTACGCCACCGAGCACAGCAGCCGCGGCCACCAGGCCCTTGCGGCGCTTGCCTTCCGTCATCACACGCTTCTCCATTGCTGCTGAACCCCGTCAATCCCCGAGCCGGACCGTTGGGCAGACACGCGTACCGGCCACCCCATTTGAACGCGTGTACCTTTTGGGCCGTTCCACTCCCAGTGAAACTGTGGGCAAGGCCACTCGCCAAAAGACCCCGGTCAGACCATATGCCCGGACGGGGCCACCGAGGTACGGATCGGGGGCCGGCGCCCCTACCTGCGGCAGTTTCGTTACGCTCCCGCCACCCCGGACCGCTTCCCCGCCCCGCCCCCACACGAATTCTCCGCACCGCGTCACCACCCCACCGCACTGTGCTACCGCGCCGCACCGCACCGCCGACCAGCCCCCAGCCCCCGCAGACCCGGCAGCCCCCCACAGACCCGGCGGGCACCGCGGATCGAGCACGCCCCGCAGCTCCGGCGCCCCCGTAGTTCCGTGGTTCTCGTGGCTGCGGCAAGCCCCGCAGATCCCGCGGGACCTTCCCGATCCTCCCGCCACCGCGCCCCGGCACCCAGCAGCGGGGCCGGCGCGCCCACGGGCGCACCGGCGCACGGGGCGTCCCTCACGGCTGCCGATAGCCCCCCGCCGCCCAGCCACCCGCCGGGTCGTACGTCGCATCGGGATCGTCGGCCGCGGCGTCGATGTGCCCGCCGAGCCCCACGTCATGGCCCGCGCCGGCACCGGCGGACGCGGCTGCGGCCGTGGTCAACCGGTCACCCGCGGTCGCGTCCGGGTCCGCGGCGTCGAAGCCGTCAGCCGGCTCGTCGTCCGCTTCGTCATCCGGCTCGTCGTCCGCCTCGTCGTCATCGAGGTCGTCATCGAGCCCCCACACCTCCGCGTCCGGGTCGAAGTCGATCGGCTCGCTGCTCCATGACGCCTGGGCCAGTTCCAGGCCGGGGACCTCCTTGACCAGGTCGCCCGGGTCGATGAGGTAGGCCAGGGCCTCGGCCTGGTCGTCGCGGATGGCCAGCCGCGCGTGCTCGCGCTCTTCCGCCGGCATGAAGGGGTCGCCGTCGATCTGTTCGCGGGCGGCCACGGCCAGTTGCTCGGCGTCGGTGACCTCCAGCACGAGCTCCACCCGAAGGCGTACGAACTGGGATGTTTCTGGAGTGCTCATCTTCCGGAGCGTAGGCGGCGCACGCCCGGCCTTCCGTGCGACCCGCAGCGGTCACTACCATCGGCCGATACCGGGCCAAGTGGCCGCCAGGACAAGGGGGATCTCTTTCGTGACCACCGCACGCCGCCCACTGCTGACCGCCACTGCTGCTGGCGCGTTGCTGTGTGCCCTGTGGTTCGTGCCCTCTGCGCAGGCGACGGAGGACGGCCACGGCTCCCCGGGCGCACCGTCGCGCGTGACCACCTCGTCGGCCCCGGCATCCCCGGCCGGCGAGGCGCGGCTCGCCGACTCCGGCGGCATGGACACCACCCCGTACGTGGTGGGTGGCCTCGGATTCCTCGGCCTCGGCGCGGCGATGGTGACCGTCTCGCTGCGCCGCTCCCGTACGCTCTGAGCCGCCTGCTGAGCCACCCTCAGGTCCCGGGCGTGCCCCCTATCGCAGGGAACTGAGCGCGCGGTGGTGCGCGGCGAATCGTTACGCCGCGCACCACCGCGCGCGTCCCACGGGCTCAGCCCCGCAGCCCGGCGCCCCACCCGAGCCGGCGGTCGGGTGCTCCGCTCAGGCCAGCGGCCCGGTCACCGGCTCCACGGCCGCCACCAGCGCGCCGGAGCGCACGAACTGTTCGGCAGCCGCCAGGTCGGGCGCCAGGAACCGGTCCTCGCCCGGCCCTTCCACGCCCGCCGCGCGCACCGCGGCCAGCACCGCCCGGCTCGCCGGCGCCGGCGTCATGCCCGTCCGCAGCTCGATCGCCCGGGTGGCGGCGACGAGTTCGACCGCGATGATCCGGCCCAGGTTCTCCACCACGGTCCGCAACTTGCGCGCGGCCGACCAGCCCATGGAGACGTGGTCCTCCTGCATCGCGGAGGACGGGATGGAGTCGACCGAGGCCGGCACCGCCAGCCGCTTGAGCTCGCTGACCAGCGCGGCCTGCGTGTACTGGGCGATCATCAGGCCCGAGTCGACGCCGGCGTCGGCGGCCAGGAACGGCGGCAGCCCGTGCGAGCGGTTCTTGTCCAGGAGCCGGTCGGTGCGCCGCTCGGCGATCGAGCCGAGGTCGGCCGCGGCGATGGCGAGGAAGTCCAGTACGTAGCCGACGGGCGCGCCGTGGAAGTTGCCGTTGGACTCGACCCGGCCGGTGCCGTCGGCCGCGCGCAGCACCACCGGGTTGTCCACCGCCGCCGCCAACTCCCGCTCGGCGACCAGCCTGGCGTGCGCCAGGGTGTCCCGCCCCGCCCCGGCCACCTGCGGCGCGCAGCGGATGGAGTACGCGTCCTGCACCCGGGGCGCGTCGTCCTGGTGATGGCCGGTCAGCCCGGAGCCGGCCAGCACCCGCAGCATGTTGTCGGCGCTCAGCGCCTGGCCGGGGTGCGGGCGGATGGCGTGCAGTTCGGGGGCGAGCACCCGGTCCGTACCGAGCAGCGCCTCCAGGGTGAGCGCCGCGGTGATGTCCGCCGAGGTGTACAGGCGGGCCAGGTCGGCGCAGGCCATGACGAGCATCCCCAGCATGCCATCGGTGCCGTTGAGGAGGGCCAGGCCCTCCTTCTCGCGCAGCTCGACCGGCTCGATGCCGTGTGCGGCGAGCAGTTCGGCGGCCGGCCGCAGCACGCCGTCCGGGCCCTCCGCTTCGCCCTCGCCCAGCAGCGTGAGCGCACAGTGCGAGAGCGGTGCGAGGTCGCCGGAGCAGCCGAGCGAGCCGTACTCGTGGACGACCGGCGTGATGCCCGCGTTGAGGATCGCGGCCATCGTCTCGACCACCACCGGGCGCACCCCGGTGTGGCCGGACGCCAGCGTCTTCAGCCGCAGGAACATCAGCGCGCGGACCACCTCGCGCTCCACTCGCTGCCCCATGCCGGCCGCGTGCGAGCGCACGATGTTGCGCTGGAGCTGGGCGCGCAGCTCCGGGCTGATGTGCCGTACGGCGAGCGCCCCGAAGCCCGTGGAGACCCCGTAGACCGGTTCGGGCTTGGCCGCCAGGTCGTCGATGACCTGCCGCGACGCGGCGACGCTGGCCAGGGATTGCGGGGAGAGCTCCACGCGCGCCCGCCCGCGCGCGACCGCGATCACATCCTCGGCGGTCGTACCGGACGTCCCCACCACCACAGAGTGCATATCCATATTCAGGCACCCTAGAGACTGAATCGCTAGCTGTCACCATCCGCCCGGCACGGCTTCCGGTTCCCGCGGCCGGTCCGCCGTACGACCCGGGAACCCGGGGACGTTGCGGACGAACTCGCGCCGCCGCTGCCTGCGGTCGCGCCGGATGCCGTCCCTGGCGACCTGGTCCCCCACCTTCTTCTGCAACTTGCGGGCGGCCTTCACGCGCCGCGTGAACTCGGCCCACTCGCCGGGGTCCGCCTGCCGCAGGGCCTCCAACAGGCACCGCTCAAAGCGGGCGGTCTCGGCGGGCAGGGCGGCCAGCACCAGCGCCAGCCTGACGCGCCCCGGCACCGACTCGGCCAGCGCCACGTCCCGTACCAGGAACTCCGCGAGCCGCTGGTCACGGCCGGCGAGCGCGCCGAGCACGGGCAGGAAGTGGGCCCGGTCGCGGCCGGCCGCAGCCGCCAGCAGGGCGCGCGCAGCGGCCCGCTGCCCGGCGCCCTCCAGGGCGCAGCCGAGTTCCACCACGTCATCGGCCGTGGCCCGCCGGGCGTAACCCTCCAGCGCTCCCGGCGCGAGCAGCGGACTGGCGTCGTAGTGCAAGCTGCGCACCAGTTGGACGGCGTGCCCGGCGACCCGGCCGCGCAGCCCCTTCCAGAACACCCGCTCCGCGTGCGCGCGTGCGCCGCACGCCCCGAGCAGCGCGATCAGCGCCGCCAGTTCCTCCGGCGGCTGCACCACGCAGGCGTCCGAAAGGACCGCCCAGGCCCCGCCGTCGAGGTCCGCGTCGACCGTGGCCAGCAGGTCGGCCGCGGCCGGCACCGGATGCGCGTGCAGCGCCTCGGTGAGCACGCCGACCGCGTACTGCCAGTGCCCGGCCACGTGCAGCGCGCCGACCAGGTGGCCGACGTCCCGCACGCCCCAGTCCCGCACCGCCTGTGCGAGCAACTGGCCGGGACCGAACCGCAGCCGCACCGTGTGCAGCGCGGTGACCAGGGCGACCAGGTAGCCGTGCTGGTCGCGCCGGTGGTGCGCGCTGTGCCCGAGGACGAAGTCCGCGTCCACCGGCGAGAACCGGTCGGCCAGCGCGGCCAGGTCCACCACGTCGCGGGCCGGCCGCACCTCGGCCACCACCCGCTCCAGGCAGGTGATCGCGTCCTGCTCGTCGCGCCCGAGCAGCAACTCGCACAGCTCGGCCACCTCCTGCACGGGCCGCTCCCGCGCACACACCCCGAGCGCCGCGTCCACCGCCTGCCGCGCGCCGCGCCGGCCGAGCAGCGACACCAGGTCCACCACGTCGCCGAGCGGCCGTACGGTGGCGGCTGCGCCCAGGTAGACCCGGACGTTCTCCTGCTGGCCGGCGGCGGCGAGGCCGAGCGCCACCGCGGCGACGTCGGCCACCGGATGGATCTCCAGCGAGGTCTTCATGACGGTGGCCGTGGCGGCGTCCAGACCGGCCGCGGCGAAGTGCTCGATGAACACGGCGGTGTCGGCGGCCGGCCGCACCAGCACCAGCGCCGGCAGCGCCGCCTCCGCCTGCCGGTGGTGCCCCGCCCCGTACAGCGCTGCCATCAGCGCCGCGGCCTCCGCCACCGGGCGGGCCTGGCCCGCGGACTTGACCAGTTCGGTGGCGGTCGCGGTGCGACCCGGCACCGTCAGGTGGGTGACCAGCTCGACCAGTTGCGGCACCGACGCCGTGCGGTCCGTGGTCTCCAGGATCTCCAGCAGGCCCATCCGCACCCCGGCCTCGCCGGCCCGCCGCTCGGCCTCCGCGAGTTGCCCCTCCAACTCGGTGCAGTGCTCCTCGGCGGCGAACACCTCGCGCTTGGCGTCGGCCAGCGCGCCCCGTAACTCGTCCACCTCGTGCACCAGCCGGTCGCGCTCCTCGCGCAACTCCTGGTACGTGCCGCGCCAGGCGATCACCGACCGCTCGTACGCGCAGTGGTCCTCCGCACGCTCCTTCTCCAGCCGGTTCAACTTGCCCTGTAGCTCAACCAGTTGGCGCTGCCGGTCGCGCAACACCTCGGTCAGCGCGCGGGCGTGCACCTTGCCCCGGCTGGCCTCCTCGTCGGCCTCGGCCAGTCGGTCCTGGAGCCGCTGCACCTCGGACGCGGTGCCGGCGCGCGCCGAACCGGCCCGCCTGGCCCTGCCGTGCAACTCCCGCAGCGCCTCTTCCACCTCGGGGGTGACCGGGGTGCCCTCCTCGGCGATGTCGGCCATCAGGTCCACGACGAACGACCAGGGCGGCGTGCGGCTGCCGTTGAGGTAGCGGGAGACGGTGCCCTTGTCGAGCGGGCGGCGCAGGGCGTACCGCCGCACGCTGATGTTGAGGCACCCGAACAGTTCGCGCAGCATCTGCGCCAGGGCCCGCTTGTCCTCGTCGAGCCCGTCCTTCAGCGGGGCCAGCGCCCCAGCCACACTCTCACTCGCCACCGCCGGCCCCTTGTTCCTCTGTTCGCTTGAGCACTTGCCGCTCGTCTGGGTGGTGCTTGTTCGGTTGGTGTTCGTTCGCTTGCTGCTCGGGTGGGGGGTGCTCGTCCGGGTGGGTCACCTGGCGTGTCCGGGCGGCTGGGCCGGCTGAGCCGGTTGCCCTGGCCGGCCTGGCCTTCGCTGACTGCCCGGGCCACACGGGGCGCCCGCCGCCGGCGCCGCCGGGTGCCACCCGTCGTCCCCACTATCGCCGTTCGGCGCACGGGGTGGGGCAGTCGCGGCGTTGCCAGTCAGATCGGCGACACTTCGCGCGCGGAAAGAGCCGTACGGGCAACGCCCCAACCTACGGGCGGGGCCGTCCCGTACGCACGGCAACGTCTGTACGGGCGGGCCTTGCCTGCACTCACCACAACGCCTGCACGGGCAAAGCCCCCCCGTACCCCCAGGCGCAGGCGCGGCAACGCGGCAACGCGGCAACACAGCCTGCCCAAGCGTCGCCACCAGCCGGCAACACCCTCCACGGCCGCCCGCCCAACCGCCCCCCCACCTGCGGCGATCCGGCGCGGTGTCGCCGTTTCGGGGCGCACCCCGCGTCGCCGCTTGCCGCAACTCCCCGCCGCAGGGCGAGAGTGAGCCCCCGTCAAGCGCGTCAGCGCACCCCACCGGGGCGGCCGGCGCACCGCGCGCACCGCCAGGGGCCGCGCCGCCCGCCCCACCGGGACCGACCCGAGGAGGAGCCATCACCACCGACCGACCGCACGCCGGCCCGCCGCCGCAGGACGCGCCGCGGACGCCCGCCGCACCCCTGGCGCCCTCGGCACCCGCGCCAACGGCACCCCCACCCCGCTGGCGCCGCCTCACCCGCCAGCTAGCCCTGCGCGTCCTGGCCGGCGCGGCGAGTGCGACGGGCTCCGCCCTGGGCGCCGTGGTGATCGCGTGGGCCCAGCGGCGCTGACCACCCGCGCGGCAGCCGTACGGGGGCTGCCGTACGGGGGCTGCCGTACGGGCGTGCCCTACGAACGCCTGCCGCACGGACGGCTGCCGCACGGGCTCCTGCCGTACCGGCGCCTGCCGTACCGGCGCCTGCCGCCCAGGCAGCTACCGCCTGCGCCCGCCGGCCAACCCGCCACCGGCCAGCCCACCGCCGGGGACCCCGCCGCCCGACACGCCGCCCCCGGGCGAACCCGCAGCGCCGTCCGGGGCCCCCGGGGCCCCGCCGGCAGGACCGGCGGACGGGCCGCCGGCCGGTCCACCGGAGGGACCACCGCCCTGCGCCCCGCCCTTGGCCCGGGCGCCGGCCGGCCCGCCGCCGCGGCTGCGGCCCCGGATGCGGCGCCGGTCGGCGGTGGGGGCCGGGGCGTCGGCGAGCCTGACCACCGGGTCGTCCGTGCCGCCGTCGCGGCCGGCCACCACGGGCCGGTCGGCGTGGGCGGCCTTCGCGCGGTACTGCGCGGCGTCCGCCAGCCGGAACAGCCGCCGCGCCGAGTGCACCGGACCGATCGGGTCCCCCGTGGACGCCACCCCGCAGGCCACGCCCTCGCCCATCTCCAGCGCGCTCGCCCGCCGGCACAGCTCCTCGGCGACGGCCACCACGTCGGCGGCCGAAGGCCCCACCGCGAGCAGGCAGAACTCGTCCCCGCCGAGCCGGGCCGCCAGCGCGCCGGGCAGCCGGGCCCCGCACATGGAGAGGACCGAGCCGAATCGTTCCAGCAGCCGGTCACCCATCTCGTGCCCCAGCGAGTCGTTCACCCGTTTGAGCCCGTTGAGGTCGCACACCACCAGGCTCACCACGGCCCCCTGCGCTTCGTGCAGGTCAAGGGCCTCGTCGAGGCGCATGTCCACCGCCCGCCGGTTGGCGAGGCCGGTCAGCGGGTCGGTGAAGGCCAGCCGGTGCGCCTCTTCGAGCCGCTCGCTCTGGGCGATCCCGGCGGCGGTCACCGAGGCCAGGGCCGTGGCGAAGTCGGCGTCGGCCCGACCGAAGACCGGCCGGCCCGGCGGCCTCGCCACGTACAGCTCGCCCCAGGCCCGGCCGCGCAGCACGATCGGCGCCACCACGCAACAGCCCCGGCCGCGCTGCCGCAGCGCCACCACCCGCCGGGCCCGCCGCCCGCCGCACACCGGCCCGGCGTCGCCGACCTGCGCCGCGTCCGGGACGGCCTCCGCGTCCGCGACGGTCTCCACCCAGGCGCGCGGCTCGCCGCCGCTGATCCACTGCTCGTGCAGGAACTCCGCGATCTGCGGGAAGTCGTGCACCGGGTACGACTCGTCCACCGGGAACTCCTCCTCGCCCGGCGCCAGCTCCCCCACGTTCACCAACACCCGCAGCCGCCCCAGCTCCCGCTCCCACACGCAGACCGCGGCGAACGACCCCTCCAGCGCGGCCAGGGCGCTGAGCGCTGCGGCGCGCATCGCATCCCGTGCCGTGTGCGCCGCGGCCATCGCCTGCGCCAGACCCACCACGGCAGCCAGCCGTGCATCGCCCCGGTCCGTCACCCACGCCTCGCAATCCGTCACCGTCCGCACATGCCTGCACCCCAGCGTACGAACGTTCGACACATCTCGCTTGAGGGAGGTTGAGGAACGGGCAGTGGCCGACCCGGCGGCCACTCGCCCGTCCCCGGAGTGTCGGTCAAGGCCGGTGGTCGGTCAACGTTGCTCGCCCACGAGCACCCGCATCAAAACCTTCCGGACGCGCCCCGGGCACCGAAATCCGCCCGCGTCAGCCCGTTACGCGCCGGGCCACTGCGGCGTCCGCTTCTCGTTGAAGGCCGCCACGCCCTCCGCCCGGTCGGCCGAGAACGCCACCGAACGCCACGCCGCGTCCTCCACTTCGAGGCCGGCCCGCAGGTCGAGGCCCTGGCCGAGGCGGAGCGCGCGCTTGGCGGCCCGCAGCCCCACCGGGGAGTGCGCGGCGATCCGGCCCGCGAGGGCGAGCGCCGCCGTCCGCGCCTCGCCCGCCGGCACCAACTCGTCCACCAGGCCGAGCTCCCGCGCCTCGGCCGCGCCCACCCGCCGGGCCGAGAACACCAGCTCGGCCGCGCGCGCCGCGCCCACCCGGCGCGGCAACAACTGGGTGCCACCGCCGCCGGGGATCACCCCCACCGACACCTCGGGCAGCGCCACCACGGCCGACTCGTCCGCGACGATCACGTCGCAGGACAGGGCCAGCTCGAAGCCGCCGCCCAGCGCGAAGCCGTGCACCGCGGCGATGGCCGGCACCGGAAGCTCCAACACACCGGTGTACGCGCCGCGCGCCACCGGGCGCTGCCGCCCCAGGTCGGCGTCGCTCATCGCGTTGCGCTCCTTGAGGTCGGCGCCGACGCAGAACGCCCGCTCGTTCGACGAGCTGAGCACCACGGCCCGTACGTCGCCGTCCTCGCCCAGCGCGGTGCAGGCGGCGGCGATGGACCGGGCCATCTCGGTCGACACGGCGTTCATGGCCCGCGGCCGGTCCAACACCAGCTCGGCCACGAACCCGTCCCGGCGCACCGCCACCCACTCCCCGAACCGCTGCTCACCCATGACGCGACCCTCCCGGTTAACGATCGTGAACCTGCCACCGGATCATCGCAGCCCCACCCACGCGCCCGCTACCTCCCGCCCCGCAGGGCGGGGCCGGTATGCCCCGGGCACCCCGGCGCCCCACGGCGTGCGTACGAACGGACGGGTGCGAGACCCCGCGGCGTACGGGTTCGGCGGTACGCGGCAGCCCGCGGCATACGGCACCAGGCAGGACGGACCCCGCCACGTACCGGAAGGGCCCGTACGGACCCCGCCGCGTACGGGAGACAGAAACAGGCGGTACGAGGCCGACCGCACGCCCACGCTGGCGGCGGCCCACCCGGGCGGAGGCGACGGCCAGCCCGCAGGCCCCACGGGCCCGGGCCCACGCCTGCCGCCCGGGCCGGCCGGGCCCAGCCCCTCAGGCCCGGCGGGAGAGGAGCCAGGGTTCGACCATGCCGAGGCCGCGGACCGCGCGCTGCCACATGGGTTGGAGGGCGAACCGGTACGTCACGGTCTCGCCCTCCTTCTCGGCCGCGGCGGCCTCCGCCTCCGAGCGGGGGGCGTCGCCGGTGCGGGCCAGTTCGTCCGCGAAGGCGCCGTCCACCAGGACCGCGTCCTTCGGCGCTATCGATGTCAGCCGGCTCGCGAGGTTGACCGTCGTCCCGAAGACGTCGCCCATCCGCGTGGTGACCGCGCCGAACGCCAGCCCGACGCGGAGCGCCGGCATCGTCTGGTCGTGCGACATGGTCTCGATCAGCCGCAGCCCGATCTCCGCCGCGACGCCCGCGTCGTCGGCCGCGTACAGCACCTCGTCGCCGAGGGTCTTGATGAGCCGGCCGCCGTGCGCGGCGACCAGGTCGGCCGCCGTCGTCTCGAACGCCTCGACCAGTTCGCCTAGCTCTTCCTCTTCGAGGCGCCGGGTGAGCCGGGTGAAGCCGACCAGGTCGGCGAAGCCGACGGCCAGCCGACGGTTGACCATCTCCGCGTCGTCCTGGGCCTGCACCACCCGCCCGGTGGCCGCCGCCAACTGGCGCCGCCACACGTAGACGATGAACTCCTCAAGCTCCGGCAACAACAGCTCGACCAGCGGATACGCGATCTCCGTACGCGTCATCCCGGGCTCCTGCGGCTCGGTGAGCCCCTCCAGGAAGGAGTCGATCTGCCAGTCGGCGAGCCGGGCCGTGGTCTGCCCCGTCGAACGGGCCACCTGCACCGCCATCGGCTCGCTCAGCAGCCCGGCCTCCACCAGGCCCGCGAGCCGCCGCAGCGCCAGCACGTCCGCCTCGGTCAGCGCCTTGGCCTGGCCGATGTCGGCGAAGCCCATCGCCCGCCAGAACCGGGAGGCCAGCTCCATCGAGACGCCGGCGCTGCGCGCGGCCTGGAAGGGCGTGTACCGCCGCTCGGCGCCCAGGATGAGCTGCTCCAGCTTGAGCGCGATGGGGTCGTCCTCGACGGCCGCGGCGCGCTCGGCCGCCGCCCCGCGGTCCGGACCGAGGTCGGCGGGGGCGGCGCCCTCGGGGTCGGCCTCCGCGCCCGGGCCCGCGCCCGCCGGGGCTCCGGCACCGGGCTCGGCCGCTGCCGCCTCCGGCGGTCCGGCAGGCCGCCGGGGCCCGGCACCGCCGCCCGACTGCCCGGGGCCGGCTCCGCCAGGCGGTCCGGGGGGGCCGGCGCCGCCGGTTCCCGAGTTCTCGACGCTCACCGGCGTCCTCCCGTCCGCGGCGTGGCTGCCCTCGGCGGGGAGGCCCCCATCCCTGTCCGGTCCCTGCGCACTGCCCTTCCGATCTTCCGCTCGCCCGTGCCGCCCCGTGCGCCCTCGCACCCGACGCCACGCGCACCACCGCACGGACTCAGCCGCGCGGACACCGCACGCACCACCTGCCACCGACCCTGCCCGGCACATGCCAGTGGCACGCGCCCAACGGCGCGGCACTACCTGCCACCGGGCGACGACCAGCGCCGCCGCACCAACAGCCGCGGAAGGCCGGCACCGCCTCCGCGCCCGTCCGCCCCACCGGTGGCCGACCGGACGGACCAGCACAACGATACGACAGGTGTGCCGTAGCTCACTCTCCCGTCGAAGCCGGACGCAGATGGACGATGTCGCCCGCGGACACCGCCTCCCGGCCGCCGCCCTCGGTGGCGATCACCAGCCGGCCGTACCCGTCGATGGCCACCGCCTCGCCCACGCACTCCCGGTCGCCGGGCAACATCGCCCGAACGGCCCGTCCGAGCGTGGCACACCCGGCCGCGTACGCCTCCTGCAACCGACAGACCGTCGGGTCCCCGTCGGCGTCCCGCCACTTGCCGTACCACTCCTCCAGCGAACGCAGCACCGCGCGCAACAGCGGATCGCGATCCAGGCCCTGCGCGCCCGCCAGCGACAACGAGCCGGCGCCCGGCACCGGCAGCTCCGCCGCGCGCAGCGTCACGTTGAGCCCGATGCCGATGACCACGCCACCGGCGGCGTGGTCGGCGCCGGCGACGTGGGCGCCCCGCGCGTCGGTGCCGGCGGCGACCCCGGAGCCGGCCGCGCCGCTCCCGTCCGCCCCGCCGCTCCCGTCCGCCCCGCCGCTCCCGCCCGTGGCGCGCGGCGCCGCCGTCCGCTCGGCGAGGATGCCGCCGAGCTTGCGCTCCTCGCCGTGCACGGTCACCAGCAGGTCGTTGGGCCACTTCAGGGCCGTGTCCACGCCGGCCGCGCGGGAGAGCGCGCTGGCCGTGGCGACGCCGGCGAGCAGCGGCAGCCAGCCCCAGCGGTCCAGCGGCACCCGCGGGCCCGGCTGGAGCAGTACGGAGAAGAAGAGGCCGGAGCGGGGCGGCGCGCTCCAGCCGCGGTCGAGCCGGCCGCGCCCCGCCGTCTGCTCCTCGGCGACCAGCACCTGCCCCTCACCGGCGCCGGCCGCCGCGCGGGCGGCCAGGTCGGAGTTGGTGGAGCCGGTGCTTGGCAGCACGTCGAGCGCGGTCCACAGGCCGCCGGGGCGCAGCAGCGCGCGCCGGAGGCCGGACTCGTTCAGGGGCGGCCGGTCGAGGTCGGACCAGCGCCCGCCCGCGGAGAACTGCGGGGTCTGCGGGGCATCAGATGAGGTCATGCGGCCAGCCTAGGAGCCGCGGCGGCCCGATCCCGGGACCCGACGCCCCGCCGCACCCACCCGCACCGGTGTGGTCAACGCCGCACCGCCGGGCCGCGGTCACGCGGATACCCTACGTCTCGGTAGCCAAGGCCCTCCGCACGGCATGACCTGGGACCGCGGACGGCCCACACCCCCCGAGGACGAGCAGGAGCCGCATCCCGATGTCCGAGCCGGATTACGACATCCACACCACCGCGGGGAAGCTCGCGGACTTCCAGCGCCGCGTGCAGGAGGCCACCCACGCCGGTTCGGCCCGGGCGGTGGAGAAGCAGCACGCGAAGGGCAAGCTGACCGCCCGCGAGCGCATCGAGCTGCTGCTGGACGAGGGGTCGTTCGCCGAGCTCGACGAGTTCGCCCGGCACCGCTCCACCAACTTCGGCATCGACAAGAACCGCCCGTACGGCGACGGCGTGGTCACCGGGTACGGCACCGTGGACGGCCGCCCGGTGTGCGTGTACTCGCAGGACTTCACGATCTTCGGCGGCTCGCTCGGCGAGGTGTACGGCGAGAAGATCGTCAAGGTGATGGACTTCGCGCTCAAGCACGGCTGTCCGATCATCGGCATCAACGACGGCGGCGGGGCGCGCATCCAGGAGGGCGTGGTGGCGCTCGGCCTGTTCGCCGAGATCTTCCGCCGCAACGTGCACGCCTCGGGCGTGGTCCCGCAGATCAGCCTGATCGTCGGCCCGTGCGCCGGCGGCGCGGTCTACTCCCCCGCGATCACGGACTTCACCGTGATGGTCGACCAGACCTCGCACATGTTCATCACCGGGCCCGACGTGATCAAGACGGTCACCGGCGAGGACGTGGGCTTCGAGGAGCTCGGCGGCGCCCGCACCCACAACACCACATCGGGCGTGGCCCACCACATGGCGGGCGACGAGAAGGACGCCATCGAGTACGTCAAGGCGCTCCTGTCCTACCTGCCCTCCAACAACCTCTCCGAGCCGCCGGCCTTCCCCGAGCCCGCGGACCTCGCGGTGAGCCCGGAGGACCTGGAGCTCGACACCCTGATCCCGGACTCGGCGAACCAGCCGTACGACATGCACCAGGCGATCGAGCACGTGCTGGACGACGCCGAGTTCCTGGAGACGCAGGCGCTGTTCGCGCCCAACATCATCACCGGCTTCGGCCGCGTGGAGGGCCACCCGGTGGGCGTCGTCGCCAACCAGCCGCTCCAGTTCGCCGGTTGCCTGGACATCGACGCGTCCGAGAAGGCCGCCCGCTTCGTCCGCACCTGCGACGCCTTCAACATCCCCGTCCTCACCTTCGTGGACGTGCCCGGCTTCCTGCCCGGCGTGGACCAGGAGTACGGCGGCATCATCCGGCGCGGCGCCAAGCTGATCTACGCGTACGCGGAGGCCACCGTCCCGCTGATCACGGTGATCACCCGCAAGGCGTTCGGCGGCGCGTACGACGTGATGGGCTCCAAGCACCTGGGCGCCGACCTCAACCTGGCCTGGCCCACCGCGCAGATCGCCGTCATGGGCGCGCAGGGCGCGGTGAACATCCTGCACCGGCGCACCATCGCGGCGGCCGAAACCCCCGAGCGCGCCGAGGAGTTGCGCAAGGAATTGATCGCCGACTACGAGGACACCTTGTTGAATCCGTATGTCGCGGCCGAACGGGGGTATGTGGACGCTGTGATCATGCCGTCGGAGACCCGCCGCCACATCGTCCGCGGACTGCGGACGCTGCGGAACAAGCGCGAGTCCCTGCCGCCGAAGAAGCACGGCAACATCCCCCTGTAAGGAGGGCCGTTGACATGGTGATCAAGGTCGTACGAGGCAACCCGACCCCCGAGGAGCTCGCCGCCGCCCTGGCGGTGGTCCGGGCCCGCGCGGCGGCTGCCGGCGCCGCCGCCGACGGTGCCGACGCGCCGGAGGAGTGGTCGGACCCGGCCCGCACCGTCCCCGGCCGCCGGCTGCCGCACCCCGGCCCGAAGGCGTGGCGCACGACCTTCTGGCCCGTCTGACCCACCAGCACGGGGGAATCCACCAGCGAAGCAACTGCCCGACGGCCGGCGCACGATGTTCCGCATGTTGTGGTCCGACCCTCCGAACGAGCCGCCTGATGAACTGCGGGTGACGCAGACGATGGTGCGCCGGGCGGGCACGGTCCTCGCGGTCGCCTCGGTCGTCCTGATGCTGATCATCGCGCTCGGCGCCTGACCCTCCCCTGCGCCGCGCCCCGCCCGGCCCACTACGACGGCGCCGGGACGCAGCGCCCGCACCGGCCACGACCCCAGCCCCGGCCGCACGCCGCCCGCCGCCCACCGCGGGCCGCCACCGCTCGCGCGCCCTGCCTACGATGGCCGCATGAACGCCACTCCCACCCGACCCGCCCGCCGGCTCGTCCTCGCCTCGCAGTCGCCCGCCAGGCTCGGCCTGCTGCGTCAGGCCGGGCTCGCCCCCGAGGTGATCGTCAGCGGGGTGGACGAGGAAGCACTCAGCGCCGCGACCCCCGCGGCCCTGGCCCTCCTCCTCGCCGAGGCCAAGGCAGCCGCGGTGGCCGACCGCCCGGCGGCGGCCGACGCGCTGGTCATCGGCTGCGACTCGGTCCTGGAACTCGACGGCCAGGCACTCGGCAAGCCGGCCGACGCCGAAGAGGCCATCGCCCGCTGGAAGGCGATGCGCGGGCGCGCCGGCGTCCTCCAGACCGGCCACTGCCTGATCGACACCGCGACCGGCGCACGCACCAGCGCCACCGCCGCCACCACGGTCCGCTTCGGGACCCCGGACGACGCGGAGATCGCCGCGTACGTGGCCAGCGGCGAACCGCTGCACGTGGCCGGCGCGTTCACCCTCGACGGCCGCTCGGCCCCGTTCGTCGACGGCATCGACGGCGACCCGGGCAACGTGATCGGCCTCTCGCTCCCCCTGCTGCGCCGCCTGCTGGCCGACCTCGGCACCACCATCACCGACCTGTGGCAGCCGCGGGGCGCGTGAGCGGCGACGGCACACACGCCGTACGGGGCCGCGGGCCCGGCCCGCTCCCGTACGGCCGCGGCCGGCCGGTGCCTCCGCGGCCGAGCCACTGCGCCGCCAGGCCCCGGGCGAACCCGCGGCTGTCCCGCCGCTAGGCGCTGGTGGACGGCGCGGCACCGGGCGCGGCACCGGCCGGTCCCGCGTCCGCGGCGTCTTCCTCACCCTCGTAACTGAACAGGCTGAGCACGATCAGCCCGAGCACCACCATCAGACAGCCGAAGGCCAGCCAGCCGACCAGGCCGACCGCGAAGGCGCCGAGCAGCCCGTGCGCCACCGCGCAGGTGATCAGCAGGATGCGGACGAAGCGGCCGGGCGCCAGGTCGCGGACGGCGGTGCGGAGCAACGCGAGCCCGCAGCACAGCAGATAGAGCGCGATGAGCACACCGGCGATCCAGGTGGCCAGGGTCATCGCGGACGGATCGAGATCGGCGAGCGACATGTCCTGGTGGTCGACGACCAGGCCCAAGATCCAGTTGAGCAGCGCGATGACGACCGCCTCGGCCATCAACACCACCGCCGCCGCAGCGGCCACCACCCTGCGCGTCATCACGTCACCTCTTCCCCGCCGCCCAGGGGTTACCCCCAGTACGCCGACCCGCAACGCTACTAACGGGTAAGGCGCAGCGACAAGGGGTCTGCACCGGCTCCGCACGGCCGGTCGGGCCCCACCGCACACACCATCAGGGGCGGACGACGGGCCGGCAAAGTTTCACCCTTCCCTTAGTGGATTCCCTACAAAGAATCCCCGCGTGGCATGGGGGTGCCATATCGAGACCTTGCCCACATCCGAAACCGCTCTGGCATGCGCCAAAGTCGGGCGTACCGTGGAGCAACGGGGGATGTGGTCCCTCTACAGGGATCTGGCGCAGGCACTCTGTGGCCAAGCTCACGCCCGGGGTCTTCTCGGCGCCCAGTGTTGCCTGTACCTAAACTCTGCTTGTTTCAAGGAGGGAGCCATCGTGCGCAAGGTGCTCATCGCCAACCGTGGCGAAATCGCTGTCC